>NZ_JBHWFB010000001.1:673476-967929 GCF_042733915.1 Nocardia sp. NPDC059691
CCATGTGGCGGTGTTCGCGGCCGCGCTGGGGGGGTTAGGGCGCGGGCTCGCGGCTATTTGGCTCTTGCGTCGTTGCCTGGAAGTTCGCTATCAATGGGCCGCGAACACCCAGCGCCGCAGGCGCTGGAAAAACAAACACAGCCGAAAAACACGGTAGGTTGACCCCTCGTGGGTAAAAGCAAGCGCAACAGTCCTAAGCCCGGTGGGAACCGGGCGCAGCGTCTCGCCGAGCGGCGGGCGGCGCAGGAGCAGGCGGCACAAGTCGTCACCCGTCCGTTCGAGGGCCTGGCCGCGGAGTGCGATCTGGTCGCGCTGCGCGAATTCGTTCCCTCGGCCACCGCCCGGTTGACGCTGGCGGCCGAGGTCGCGGCGGAGCGGCCGGTCGTGCTCGCAACGGTGCTGCCCGGCGCGGTGGCCGCGTTGGTGCGCGCCGGTGACGAGCCCAGCGGTTACGTCGGCGCGCAGGTGCAGTTCCAGGGCGCGGATCCGGCCGCCGATCTGGCCGCGGCGATCCTATGGACCCAGTCCGCCGAGCCCGGTGATTCGCTGACCTCGGTGGAAAGCGTCGCGGGAGGCCCGCGGCTGGCCGATGTCATCGATCCCGCCGCGAGCCTGGACTTGACCGTGCACCAGGACTTCGACTGGTGGGTGCCCGCAGGGGTCGAGCCGGACCCGCAGGTCGCCGCCACCATCGAGCAGGCCAAACAGGCGATCATGCCCTCGGCGCGGCTCGGGCTCGCCGCCGACACGATCGGTGCCGCCTGGTGGGTGGACGCGGGCGAGAAGGCGCATATCCGCTGGGTGCGGCCGGAGGACGAGGACGCGCTCATGCTGGCGCTGGCCCGGTTGCACGCCTCCGGCGGTCTGCACCTCGGCGAAGGTTCCCGATTCGCGGGGTCGTTCCGCACGCATGGAGTGCTGGTCCCGGTCTTCGACCTGGACCGCGAGCGGCACCCCGACGAATGGGTCGAGCCCGCAACGGAATTCGGCGCTCGCCTGTCCGAGGCGCTGGCCGTCGACGCCCCGTTGACCTCCGACGAGCGGCGCTCCCGCGACGGCCTGCGGTCGCGTCAGGTCACCTTGCGCTGAGCCCGGATATCGGGAGACTTCGGCGGAAACGCTCTTTTTCGGCGGCCGTGTTTTCCGGTTGCCGCCGGTGCGGCTGGGAATATAGGAAAGACTCACCAAACCACTGCGAAATGTGGTGGAACCGTCGTTTACGCCGACATTCCGACTCGCCGTCCGATAGAACGCTCAACAGCGACAGGCCCGGTTCCTGATACGGAACCGGGCCTGTTTCACCTATTCGGCGAACGCCGTCAGACGGAGCCGCCCGCCGCCGAAGGCGCGCCGGAGGCGTCGCTCGGGCCGCTCATTTCCCGGGCGACGAATTCCTCCAGGTCGAACAGGTTCGACCCGGCGCGATCGGCGATGGTGAGCAGGGTGGTCATGTTCGCGACTTCCTCGACTTGCTCCTTGAGGAACCACTGCATGAACTGTTCGCCCAGGTAGTCGCCCTCTTCGCGGGCGGTGCTCGCCAGCTGGATGATCTGCTCGGTGACCGTCTTCTCCTGGGTCAGTGCGAGCGCGATCGGCTCCCTGGCGTTCTCGAACCGCGATTTCGCGGCATCGATGCCGGAAATATCGACGCTGATATCCCGGTCCAGGAAGTACTGCACGATCATCATCGCGTGATTGCGTTCCTCGACGGCCTGCTTGTAGAACCGCTTGGCCAGCTGCGGGAGATCGGCATTGTCGAACCACACCGCAATCGCGATGTACTGATGCTCGGCATTGAATTCGTGCCGGATCTGATCGTGCAACAGGCTGTGAAATTTGCTGCGGGGTGATTCCGGATGGCTTGACATGGCATCGACATTAGCGCTGGTCAAGACCCATGTCATCCAAGTGCAGCCTTATTGAGGCTAGTGTTGCCTAATTAATTCTTCGCCGCTCCAGCCATTTTCGGCGCCGGGATATCGGTGCGCGGCCGCGGCCGTGTCTCCCGGGCGACGAACTCCTCGACGTCGAACAACTGCCCGTCGGCACGGTCGATCACGGCCAGCAACGTGCTCATCCCGGCGACGTTCTTCACCTGATCGGCGAGGAACCACCCGATGAAGCGTTCGCCGAGATAATCGCCGGAGGTGCGGGCAGTGTGGGCCAGATCGCTGATCCGGGCGCTGCGGACCTGCTCGATCTCCAGCAGCGAAGCGACCGCGCCGCGCGGGCTTTCGAAGGTGGACTCGATCTCGTCCAAGCCGCCGATCTGCACCGGGAGATCCCGGTCCAGCAGGTACTGCACCATGCGCAGCGAATTGCCGTAGTGCTCGCGTGACCGGTCGTAGGCGTGTCCGGCCAACTGTGGCAGTCTGCGTGAGTCGAAGTACACGGCGGCCGCGAGATATTGCTGGGCAGTGGTGAATCCGTGACGGATCTGGGTGCGCAGCAAGTCGGGAAAGGACTCGTCGGCCTCGTCGATGTCCGGCATGGCATCGACGCTACCGCGTCAGCAGGTCCTCCGGGATCGGACGGTCGCCGGCGAGCGCGTCGAAGAACCGGCCCGCTTTGGCCTTGTCCCATAGCAGGACGTTGCCGCTGTCGGTGTCCTCGAATCCGCCGACCGGTACCGCCGTGGCAATGGTGTCGCCACGCAGCGCCCAGCCCAGGCCGCCCAGATCCCAGATGTGGTCGCCGTTGTCGACCTTCAGCGACTTGGCGGTGTCGGTGGCCAGCGGCCAGAGCTTGAACGGATTGGCCAGCGTGGCCCCACTGGTCGCCTTCTTCAGCAGGGCGGCCATGAAGATCCGCTGGTTGTTCATCCGGTCCAGGTCGGCGAGCGCGGTCGCGCGACTGCGGACGAAACCCAACGCCTGTGGTCCGTTGAGTCGCTGGCAGCCCGCGGGCAGGTCGATGCCGGCGAGGGGGTCGTCGATCGGTTTGGGCACGCACACGTCGATGCCGCCGAGCGTATCGACCACGCTGGCGAAGCCGCCGAAGCCGATCTGCGCGTAGTGATCGATCCGCAGGCCGGTGGCGATCTCCACGGTCTGGACCAGCAGCGCGGGGCCGCCGATGGCGAACGCGGCGTTCAGTTTGTCCTTGCCCTGGCCCGGGATGCTGACGTACGAGTCGCGCGGCAGGCTGACCAGCGTGGTCTTCCCCGACTGCGGCACGTGCACGAGCATGATCGTGTCGGTGCGCTCGGGGCCCACCTCACCGCCGGTGGCGAGTTCCCGCTCCTGCTCGGCAGTCAGTCCGCCACGGCCGTCGGACCCGACCAACAGCCAGTTCGTGCCGGGTGTGTCGCCGACGCGCTTGGCGTAGTTCGCCAGCGCGGGGATGCGGTTGAGCGAGTTGTCCAACTTGATGACGGCGCCGACGGCGGCGAGCACCAGGACCAGCAGGATCACCAGGAACCAGCGGAAAGGGTGGCGCTTGCGGCGCGGTCGTGGAGCCCGCGGCGGACGCCCGCCGCGTGGCGGCACCGGTGGGGGGCCTTCGCGGAACGGCCTCGGTTTCCGGGGCGGCGTGTGCGGCGGACCTTCGTGATACGGAACCGGCCGCTGTGTCGGCGCGTGCGGCGGAACTTCGTGATGCGGCACCGGGCGCTGCGTGGGGGCGTGCCTGCGGGCCGGGGGAGGCGGCGGCATTCGACGCGCCTGTTCGGGCGGGACCTGCGAATACGCCAGCGGCTGTGCGTGGGGGTCGGCGGTTCCATCACGGCGCACGACCTGCGTGGGCTCGATCGGCGGCGGACCGCCGGACCCCGGAGGCGGCATTCGACGGCGCATCGGAGGTTCACCGGGTCTGCCGGGCGGCGGCATCCGGCGCGTATGCGCGTTGCGCTGGGGGTCGTCGCCGTTCATCACTGGAACTCTACTTATCGGGCGGTTGTGACGTGCCGCATGCGGACGCGGGCGCACGCGGAAGCGGCGCTGTTCCGTAATTCGCAGGCGGCACCAGGTTGTTAGCGCTGCCGAGGGCACAGTTGCGTCACGGCAGCCACGAAACATGGCCGCGCAGAACGGTGTAGCCGATGTAGGCGACCGCATCGATGGTCGCATGGGCGAGGACCAGCGGCCACAGCCGATTCGTGCGCTGCCAATAGCGGCCGAATATGACGCCCATCACAAAGTTTCCGAGCCCGCCGCCGATTCCTTGGTACAAGTGATAGCTGCCCCGCAGCACAGCCGAGGCCAGCAGAGCCGAGTTCGCCGACCATCCGAGCCTGCGCAGCCGGGTGAGCAGGAACGCGACCACGATGACCTCTTCGGCCAAGGCGTTCGCGCAGGCCGAGAGGACGAGCGCGGGCAGTCGCCACCAGTAGTCGCCGAGCGAGGCGGGGACGATCGTCACGCTGACGCCGAGTGCGTGCGCGGCGAGATACAGCCCGAGTCCCGGCAACCCGATGATCGCGGCCAGCGTCAAGCCGGGTAGCACGTCGGCGCGCCAACGGAGCCGGTTCGCCAGCCCGATCAGTCGCGGGCCGATGCCCCCGCGCCACAGCAGATATAGGCCGAGCGCGGCCCAGCCGAACAGCCGCAGCACGCTGAGCAGCTGGAACAGCAGGTCGATGGTGGACTGCGTGGCTCGCGACGGATTCAGCGCGACGGTCCGTCCGCCGATCCCGCCCGGGGCGAGCGCGCTCTCCACCAGCGAGAGCGCGGCGCTGAGCCCGCTGAGCCCGAACGTGACCAGCAGCACCACGGCGATCTCGAGTTTGATCGCCAGCCGCTCCCGATCGGTCGGCTCGGCCTCGTCCCACTCGGCTCTGGACTCCGCACGCATGGGTCGAATCTATTGCGCTCGTCCGCCGCGGCGTGCGGCGCGTCGGTATGTGAACTGCCTGGTGCGTCGTCGGCGTCTCCGCTGCGGCGCATGCTTCCGGGCCTGGTGTCCCAACCCGGCCCGCCACTCGGTCGAGCTCGGACATCGGGTCTGCGCGCGCTGCGGCGAGCAGCCGCCTCCGGCTCACCGGAGCATCCGTCCAAACGACGGTTCACCGAAGGAGGGTGCGACCAAGCGGCGCTGGATCAGCCCGGGCACGATGCGCTCGAGGCAGCCGGACCGCTCACCGCGGATTCGCCACAGGTCGGGATCGAACGAATCGGCGTGGTTGACGTCCGTCGTCTGCCCGCGTTGAACGAATCGGTGCGATTGTCGTTCGCCGCGTTGGTGTGCGTGTCAGCCGAGCAGCCAACCGTGCGTCGGGAATGCGTGCGCCCAGCCGATGCGCCGCCCGTCTCTCACCCTCATTCCGCCGCTGTCACCAGCAACGCGGTCAGCGCGGCCGTCGCGCGGGTCGTCGAGTCCGGCGCTCCGCTGCGCAGCGTGGTCAACTGCGGCGGTTGTCCACAACATCTGCGGGCAGGGGCCATGGAACGCTATCTCGTCCGTCTTCTCGGGCCGGTCATCCCGTTCTTCGCCTTGGTACTTCCGTTCGCCGGCCCGATGCCGCTGAAGATCGTCTTGATCGTGCGGCGGGTCAGATCCGGCGCAATCCATTGAGGAACGGGCAGCCCGCCAGCGTGCGTACGGCGCGGCTGAGCCCCTCGATGTCGTGCGCCGGTGCGCTGAACGGCAAGCGGAAGTCGTGGTCGCCGTCGTGTCCTTCCACCCGCAGCGTGAGCCCGTACCGGTCGATGGCCAGCGGGTGCACGATGCCGCGCCGCAGGTGTGGCGGCAGATGCCTGGCCAGCTGGGCGACGACGTCGGCGTGATCGGCCTGCATGTGCTGCAGCCACGCGGATTCCATGGCGCAGAACGGATCCGGCTGTGCCAGGCGCAGTTCGTCGCTGCGCACCGATTCCGCGCCGGTCGAGTCGGCCACCACCGCGGAGTCGATCACCAGCCGCAGCAGGGTGGCACCGAAGCCGATGTCGAGCAGGCCCGGATGCGGGTAATCCTTGGCCACCTCGGCGGCCAGGGCGCGCTGCGCCTGGGTGGGCACCGCCCGTACCCAACCGCGCAGCCAGACCAACGCGCGCACCGGCTCGCGCAGCGGCAGCGGGGCGTGGTCGGTGAGCTCCAGCACCGCGGGCGCGCCGTGGTCTCCGGAGTTGCCCGCCAGGATCGCGGCGACCGAGGCCGTCGGCACCGCGATCACGGCATCGCCGCACTGCCGTACGTGGTGCACGGACGCGGGCGTCGGATCGATGCCCGGCATGGCCAGCACCGCTTGCTCCGCGTGCGCGCATGCGCTGCGCACTCGCTCGGCGGTGGACGGTGCGAAGGTCGAGGACGGACGCGGCATACAAACCTCCGTGGAGCGTGGCGCGCTTGACTGTTGATTAGGTTACCCTAAGCTAAGTGACGAGGCGGGGTTCCGCAAGCGTTCCGATCCGGCTGATCGCAGCGAACTGGATCGGTTCCGGTCGAACCGGGTTGTTACGGTGAGGGCGTGTCGGAAGGGACGGAATTCGCAGAACCGGTGCTGGTGACGTTGTCGACGCCGCCGCGGCGCAGTCTGGTCGACGGGCTGGTCCGCAACATCGGCGCAAGTCCCGCCGCGCCGACGCTGGAGCTGGACGCGCCCGACACCGGGATCGCCGACTTCCTCGCACACGTGGCCCACTCCGATACCGGCTTCGTCGCGCGCACTTCCTCGGGGGAACGGGCGCTGGCCATCGTCGCCGCCACAGCCGCCGCCCTGTGCGGCGAGGACATCGTCGCGGCCCTGTGCGCCCCCGACATCGCCTTCCTGACCTCGCTGAAACCGCCGGCCGTCGAGGCGGTCCGTTCGGTCCTGCGCGCCATCGAGACCGAGGCCGCGGACCGGGTGAACGCCGCATTGCGCGTGCTCAACGGAGGTTGAACACCACTAGGGCGGTCCTGGAACAGATGACCGGGACCGGCAGGCCCTTCGCGATTGGTGGGGAGCCGGGCGAGCGCGCAAGTAATCTCGTAACCGTGCCGCGAATCGCGTACTTCGGGCCGTCCGGAACGTTCACCGAGATGGCCCTCGCTCAATTGGAATCCTCGGGAGCCTTCGCCGGGCCCGTCGAGCGGATCGCCGCGCCCAGCCAAGGCGCCGCGCTCGACCTGATCCGCTCCGGTGACGTGGATGGCGCGGTGGTGCCGATCGAGAGTTCCGTGGAGGGGTCGATCTCGGCGACGCTCGACTCCCTGGCAATCGGTCCGCGCCTGCAGATCGTCGCCGAGACCGAACTCGAAGTGAGTTTCACGATCCTCGGCAAGCCGGGCACGGCGTTACCCGACGTGCGCACTCTCGCCGCATACCCCGTGGCCGCCGCGCAGGTCCGGCTGTGGGTGGCGCGGCATCTGCCGCAGGCGCAGCCCTACACCTCGGCGTCCAACGCCGCCGCCGCCGAGGACGTGGTGGCGGGCCACGCGGACGCGGCCGTGTCGACCGCCCTGGCCGGAGAGCGGCTGGGATTGATCGCGCTGGCCTCCGGGGTGGCCGATCACGAGCAGGCGATCACGCGGTTCGTGCTGTGCACCCGGCCCACCGCGGCGCCGCACGCCACCGGCGCCGACCGCACCTCGATCGTGCTCGAGCTGCCGAACGTACCGGGCTCGCTGATGCGCGCCTTCGCCGAGTTCGCCACGCGCGGTATCGATCTGACCAGGATCGAGTCCCGGCCCACCCGAACGGGCATGGGCACCTACCGTTTCTATCTGGACTGCGTCGGGCACATCGACGACACCGCGGTGGCCGAGGCGCTCAAGGCGCTGCACCGCACCGCGCGGATCCGCTTTCTCGGATCTTGGCCGGCGACTTCCGCGACCGGTACGCCACCACCGTCGGACGAAGCGTCCGCGGAGTGGTTGATCCAGCTGAGAAAGGGGATGGCCGACCTATGACCGGGAGGTTGATTCTGGTCCGGCACGGCGAGACCGAGGGCAATGTCGCCAAGCTGCTGGACACCCGGATTCCCGGGTTGCCCCTGACCGAACGCGGTGCGGCACAAGCGAAGACGTTCGGTGAGGGCCTGCTCCGCCCGCCGCAGGTGCTGTTCTCCTCGGCGGCGCTGCGCGCGCGCCAGACCGCGAGCTACATCGAGGCGGCGACCGGTGTCGCCGCCATGGTGCTCGACGGACTGCACGAGGTACAGGCCGGCGACCTGGAGGGAGAACACAGCGAGGAGGCGCACCAGACCTTCCAGCGGATCTACCGTGCCTGGCACGAGGGCGATCTCACGCTGCGGGTGCCCGGCGGCGAATCCGCCCAGGATGTGCTGGATCGGTACCTGCCCGCGATCGAGGAGCTGCGGAATACGTATCTGTCACCGAATGACGCCGCGCACGGTGACGTGATGGTGGTCAGTCACGGTGCGGCCATGCGGCTCGTCGGCCGCACGCTCTCGGATGTGCGTCCGCCGTTCACCACGAACAACCACTTGGACAACACCGAGACCATCGAACTGGTACCGATGCCGGACGGCGGGTGGGAGTGCATTCGGTGGGGACGATTCACGCCGCCATTCGGCTACGAGGTCGCACCGACTTCGGACGATCCCATGGGTTAGCGACGCTCGCTCGGTGCTTCAGGACAGCTTCGGATTCCGCGGGAACTCTTCGCGTTCCGGTAGGAAGTTGATCAGATCCTGCACGGCCGTGCGCAGTCGCGCGGGAGTCCCGCTGCTGAGCGACGTCCACTTCACACCGTCGTCGGACCTGCTCGCGGTCGCGATGAATCGGCCCGCGCGCGTGTTGAAGACGGCGATGTGGTTGTCGGCCGCGTCTCGGGTGCCATCGCCGTAGATCACACCGACGATCTCGGCATACGAGTGGATCTCGACCAGAGCCGCGGCCAAGGTCTTCGCGTCCTGGGCCGGGTTGCCCACCTTCGCCAGCCGTTCCGCGGTGGCCGCGGCGTCGCCGGTGTCGCCGAAGATCGTGGCCAGCTCTTCGGTCGGGGCGTTCATGCCGTACAGCTCGAGCGGCTCGGCATAGCCGAGTGCCGCGAGAACCGTTCCGGGCAAGTCGTTTCCCGCCTCGTCGATGACGTAGGAGTCCTGTCCCCGAAGGGCGACGACCGGGAGGTCGACGCCCTTCGCCAGACAGAAGCGGCTCACCCAACCATCGACGACCAACCGCAGCGCGATGATCCAGTGGGGCCGGTGTAGCGCGCGGAGCCGATTCTCCAGATCACGATGCAGCACATCGTCGATCAGGAGTTCCCGCTGGGCGAGCGACTCGGCGGCCGCGTCCATCGCCGCTTTGTGGTCGGTCAGATTGTCGTACCGTGCCCTCGCGTTCAGGACGACGGGAACCTCGATCTGCAGTTTCTCTACGAGGAACTGCATTTCGTCGAGCGACAGGACGACCGCGTCGAGCGTCGACGGGCTGCGGCCCGCACCGAGTACGGTCACCTAACCGTCCCGGTGAGGTCACCGCCGATGACCCCATCGGCGGTGAAGCGGCCGTCGTTGAAGTGCTCGGTCGACCGCAGGTAGTCCCGGCCGTCGTGTTCGGTCTCGTCGTCCTCGTCGCTGCGCGCCTGGTTACCGAGCAAGGGGTTGCCGTTGCCGGTGTTGGCGGGCCGGACCGGCGCCGCCTCGACGCCCTTGACCGCGACGCTCTCCTGCACCGGAGCCGTGCTGCCACCGATCGTGCCGTTGGAGCCCCAGCCTTCAGGAAGCTTGAGCGAGCCGCTGCTGATGCCCGCCGCCGATCCGAGACCGGAGAACGACACGGCACGCGTCGCCGCACCGGTAGCCGTGGCTGCCGCACCGATACCCATGGCCATGGGAGCCATGCCGGAGAAGGAGGGCGCGGAGCTGGTGGTGGCCGCTGCGATCGCGCTGCCCGCGACATTTCCGACGGTGGAGACACCGGTGGTGGCGATCGAGCCGACGGCCTGAGCGGCCTGGGTGGCAGCGCTCGCCACCCCGGGGTTGCTCAGGAACGCCTGGGTGGCGGCCACGGCAGCCTGGATCGGATCGGCCGGGACCTCGGTGGTCGTGTCCGCCGCCTGCTCGGGACTTGCCGTCCCCGCGCCCTTGGCGATCGCCGGCGGCAACAGGAACTCGGCGGGCGTGGCGACCATGGCGCTGGTCGCGGCCTCATAGGTCTCCATGACCAGCGCGGCACGGATGTCCATCGCGTTCCTGGCGACTTCGGCGGCTTCGAACGCACCGCTCAACACGCCCGGCGGGTTCGCCGACGCGGCCAAAGCGGTGTTGACGGCCGCGATCTCGGGCGGGCTCGGCATCGCCAGCGCGGCGACGGTGTAGGCGGTGGCGTTCGCCGCGGCCTTGGCGCCCATCGCGGCCGCCTGCACGCCCTGCTGCTCGGACCAGCCGAGGAAGCCGGTGAGCTTGCCCAGTGCGGCGATGCCGTTGATGCCCTGCATTCCGACGCCGAGTTCGGCCATCACCCTGGCGACCGTCGTCGTCGCGTCGATCCAGGCGGCGGTGAGCCCGCCCCATGCGGTGGCGGCGGCCGAGATCGGAATCGCGTGCGCGCCCGCGTGAAGTGTGGCCGAATTGATCTCCGACGGGCGCGCCGCCCAGATCACCCCGGTGACTCCTGCAACCATGTCTGACTTCTCCCCTGCTTAAAAGCGTTGCTGATGGATCTCGCTTGCGGAACTACACCTGGATGGCGCTGATGCCGGCGGCGCGGACCACGTCGCCCGCGACGTGCTGGGCCAGCTGCATGCGCAGCGTCGCCGCGGCGTGGTGGCATTCCAGAATCGCCTGCGCGATCGCGCGATCGTGCGACATCGCCCCCTGATTGAAATGGCTCGCGCTGAGGAAGGAGACTTCCTCCGCCCCGGAGGGCAGCACGTGCGTCGCGGGCGCGGTGATCGCCGCGGCGGCGGCCAGACGTTCGGCGACGAGGTCGAGTTCGGCCGCGGCGGCGAGAATGGCTTCGGGTGCGATCAGTACATGTCCAACCATGACTCGACTCCTTCTAGTGGCTGTGGGGCGGAACCACGAGAATTCCCCCTTCGAGTGATAGGACGCGACAGCAACGCGATCGGTTCCATCGAATCCCCAATTTTTCGATCTCCGTGCCGATTACACACCCACCGCTGGTGGTGCGCAATACAGCTCGGTTCAGACTATCCCCATCCCAGCTGATGCAGGCGGTCTTCGTCAATGCCGAAATAGTGTGCGATCTCGTGGATCACGGTGATCGCCACCTCTTCCACCACTTCGGACTCGTCGGCGCAGTGTTCGAGGATCGCCTCGCGGTAGATGGTCACGGTGTCGGGAAGCGCTCCGCCGTAATGACTGCCACGCTCGGTGAGGGCGATGCCGTGATACAGACCGAGCAGATGTGGATTCTCCGGATCGCGCGGCTCGATCAGCACGACCACGTTGTCGATCGCGCGGGTCAGCTCGGGCGGGATGAGATCCAGTGCGTCGCCGACCAATTCCTCGAACCGGTCGGCGGACATCGTCACGGGCATCGGCGCTCGGCTACCTCGGCTGGGGCTGCGGCGGCAGGGGCGCGGCGCCCGGCAGCGGTGCGGGCGTGGAACGTCCGTTGTTCGGCGGCGGCACCGGAGCCTGGCCGTTGATCAGGATCTCGCCCTTGGCCGACCCGGTGATCGGCGCGAAGCCCTCCCGATCGGCTCCCTTGCCGATCATGCAGTCCAGCTTGCGGCTGCCCGCCATCCAACTGCGGGCATCGATGTAGTCGAAGAACAGCGTGAGCGTCTTGTTCCGGATGACGTCCGGCCCGCCCAGGTAGTCGGTCGACGTGCGGGTGCACTCCTCCTCGACGAACTTGTCCTGGTCGTCCTTCGCGGGCGGGCCCCCGTTGAAGTGGGCGGCCAGATCGACGGTGGAGACGATCTCCACGGCGTGCGGCTGGGCGCAGTCCACCGGATCGGTGGGCAGGTTCTGGTTGATGCCGAGGCACACGCCCGCCTCGTACACCTTGGACTGATCGTGCTCGGTGGCGCTGCCGACCGACGGCGGGGTGCCGACGCTGGCCGCGATCTGCAGGCCGCAGCGCAGGGTGCGGTCACCGTGCTGCCAGCCGTCCGGGCTCGGATACATCAGCCCGACGATGTACTTGCCGCGCGGATCGAACCGGCCCGACATGTACTTCTGCACCGCGGGCACGCAGTGCTCCTCTTTCAACTCGGTCAGGCGCAACGAGTCCGGGAACCGCGAGCCGGGACCGAACTCCTTGCCCGGATACCTGCTCATGTCGATGTCGGCCGCGACCTCGAACATGTGCTTGCTCGAGCAGTTCACCTTGGCCAGGTCCGATCGGTCCGGCTTGGTCCAGCTCAGGCAGTCGCCCTTCGCCGCGGTGCCGAACTCCTTCTCCAGCACCGGCTGCGCCGGGGCGCCGGGATTGTGCGCCTCCAGGCCCTTCTCGTTGTCGAAGCCGGTGACGAACAGCGTCACCAGGGCCGCCACCACGGCGCCGACGGCCACCGCGAGCAGGCCCCAGCGCAAGGTGGGGGCCGACAGATGCAGATCGCGCAGCTCGCCGTCGGCGAGGGCGGCTCTGGCCGAGTCGAACGAGCGCCGTACCGAGTCGGCGCGCGACGAAGCGCCGCGCTTGGGCGCCTGCGGGGACCGGGACATGCGTTCGGATGACATCGCGGTCCATCATGGCAGTGTCGGTGCCGCGGTGCCACGACCTGCCCCGATCGGCGCGGCACGGGCCACGAGCGATTCAGCCGCGCAGGGCCGAAAGGAAGACGCCGGGCAATCGGGCGGGGTTGGCGTCGGCGTAGAACTCGGTGAGCCTGCGCCCGGTGGTCGCTGCGGTGGCGTTGCCGACGAACCACGGCGGCTTCGGAGAGAGGGCGAGTTCGCCGCCCAGCAGCGAGCGCGGCACCGGCCGGAACGGGCCGTGCACCACGGTGCGCTCCACATCGTCGAGCAGCAGGGCGTTGTGCACCACGCCGATACCGCTCTGCACGTCGTCGAGGGTGTGCCCAGGGAATGCTCCCCAGGCGGCACGCGGCGCGAGGAAGGCCAGACCGGTCCAGCTGTTCACCGCGATCGCGCCGTAGCGCAGCCGTTCGATCGCGCGGTCGAAGGCGACACCGAGCCTGCGGATGGTCGTCGGATCGGCGATCAGGTTCGCGCCGAGCGTGCCGGTCAGCTCGGCGTTGGCGAAGTCCACCGCGCGTTGCAAGAACTCGCCGCCCGTGTAGGGCAACTCCACCACGCCCAGCACGGGGGAGAAGTACTCCGTGCGCAGCAGCGGCGAGCCGGTGCGCGGCAGTCCGCCGACCAGCACCCGTCCCGCGCCGAGACGCTCGGCCTCCGGGTACGAGGCCAGCGCGTCGGCGACCCGCGCGTCGCTGCCCGGGTAGTAGGCCGTGCGCTGTGGCGCCCGCTCCATGGCCAGGCGGAGTTCGGCGAGGAACTCGTCCTTGCGGTCCCACTCGGAGCCGATCACCACCGCCTGCGCGGCCACGCAGTTGTAGCCGCCGTTGTGCAGCCGTTGGGTGGCCACGTGCTCGGCCTGATAGCGCAGATCGGCGTCGGACCAGTCGCCGGGCACCACGATGGTCGGCGAGACGCCGCCCAGTTCGCTGCTGATCGGCTTGTCCAGCAGTGGCCGGTTGTGCTGCTTGCGTTCCGCGCCCTCGGCGCCAGGGCCCCACACGATGGCGTCGTGGGTCTGCGCGCTGCCGGTCATGTGCACGTGCGCGACGTCCGGATGACGCACCAGGTAACCGCCCTGCTGCGCGCCGCCGGTGAGGATTCGCAGCGCGCCGATCTCCAGCAGCGGTTCGAACACCATCTCGAACACGGTGAACAGCGGGTCGGTGATCGGGTTGAGCTTCAGCGCGACCACCCGGTTGTGCGCGAACAGCTCGTACAGCGCGTCCAGCGGCGGAATCGAGGTGATGTTGCCAGCGCCGAGCACGGCGCCGATCCCGCCGGTCGCGGTGGGATCGAGCTGGGCGAGTCCGGCTCGCCGACGGGCGGCGTCGGCGTCGACGCCGGGACGCAGCCACACCTCGCCGCGGAAACCGTTGAGCAGCAAGCGATCGTAGACGCCGAACGGGAATACCGGCACCGCCAACCGCCCGCCAGGCGCCTCCCGCAGCGTGATGCCCGCCAGTGGACTTCGCCCGGTCTCCAGCGCGGCCAGGGTCGCCGACAGCGCGGCCGTGGCTTGCAGCAGCGTGAGCGGCCCGGACATCCACTCCTCACCGACCAGCGCGGAGTGCTCGCCGAGATCCTTGACGACGCACGCCGCGCGCACCCAGTCCTCCGCGAGGCGGCCGGTCCTGGCGTGGATCTCGTCGAGCAGCGCGCGGCGGCGGCGCAGCGACGTCGCGGCCCACACTTTCTCGCCCGCCGCGAGATCGGCCAGCGCGTTGTCGATGGCCGTCTCGTCGAATGGGGTGCCCACAAACCCACTATGCGCGCGATCCGGGGTGGATGGTCCGCATCCTGGGATATCGGCGTGAAAGCGCAACACACCGACTACTAGGCTGATGGCCCATGATCGACCTCCGATTCCTGCGGGACAACCCGGACGCGGTCCGCGCCTCGCAGCGCGCCCGCGGCGAAGACCCCGTTCTCGTCGACGCGCTGCTCGAGGCGGACGCGGCGCGGCGTGCCGCGGTGGCCACCGCGGACAACCTGCGCGCCGAGCACAAGGCGATGGGCAAGCTGATCGGTAAGGCGAGCAAGGACGAGCGGTCCGCGCTGCTGGCGCAGGCGTCGGAGATGTCGGTCAAGGTCAAAGAGGCCGAGGCCGCCCAGCACGCCGCAGACGTGGATCTGGACACCGCGCACCGCGCCATCTCCAATGTGGTGCAGGACGGCGCACCCGCGGGTGGCGAGGCCGATTTCGTCGTGCTGCAAACGGTCGGCACGCCGCGGGAGTTCGACTTCGAGCCGAAGGACCACCTGGAGCTCGGCGAGTCGCTCGGCCTGATCGACATGGAGCGCGGCGCGAAGGTCTCCGGCGCCCGGTTCTACTTCCTGACCGGCTACGGCGCGCTGCTCCAGCTGGGAATGCTGCAGCTGGCCGCGCAGAAGGCGGTGGCCAACGGCTTCACCATGATGATTCCGCCGGTGCTGGTGCGCCCGGAGGTCATGGCGGGCACGGGGTTCCTCGGCCAGCACGCGGCGGAGGTCTACCACCTCGCCGACGACGACCTCTACTTGGTCGGCACCTCGGAGGTGCCGCTGGCGGGCTACCACTCGGACGAGATCCTCGACTTGAGCGACGGCCCCAAGCGCTATGCGGGCTGGTCGTCGTGTTTCCGCCGGGAGGCGGGCAGCTACGGCAAGGACACCCGCGGCATCATCCGGGTGCACCAGTTCGACAAGGTGGAGATGTTCGTCTTCACCACGCCCGACCAGGCCGACGCCGAACATCAGCGTCTGCTCGCCTGGGAACAGGAGATGCTCGCGGCGATCGAGGTGCCCTACCGGGTGATCGACGTCGCGGCCGGTGATCTCGGCAGCTCCGCCGCGCGCAAGTTCGACTGCGAGGCGTGGGTGCCCACGCAGCAGACCTACCGGGAGCTCACCTCGACCTCCAACTGCACCACGTACCAGGCGCGGCGGCTGGCCGTCCGCTATCGAGACGAGAACGGAAGGCCGCAGATCGCCGCGACCTTGAACGGCACGCTCGCCACCACCCGCTGGATCGTGGCCATTCTGGAGAACCACCAGCAAGCCGACGGGTCGGTCCGGGTGCCGTCCGCCCTGGTCCCGTTCGTCGGTACCGACGTGCTCCGACCGACGAATTGACAACGGACGAATGACGTTCAGGTAAATAGCTACTGGTTCGCCATGCCGTATTCCCGGGATGTGGCAACCAGGGGGATTCCTTATGTCTAGGCTATTCGTCGTGCGAGGAATCGGGTCTCGCGGCGATACCCGAACCCGGGTGCGGGCCGCGTCTGCGTTGGCGACGGCTATGGTCATGGCTCGGACCACCGGGGCGTTCTACGTCATGGGCGGGGTGCTCGGTCTGCTGATCACCGCCATCGCCCCTGGTGAAGAGGGTAATCGTCCGCTGGTAGGCGGGGCGGCAGCGGTGGCGCTGGTGCTCGGTCTCACGCTGCTCGCTTGGGGTCCACGGCTGCCGCATTCGATTCATCACGTCTATGTCGCGATCGCGACGGTGTTGGTGACGATCGCGGTGCATTCGTTCCCGAACACGGTGGGCGCGATCAGCCTCGCGGCGTTCTACGTCTTCATCGCGTGCGACGCGGCCCTGTTCTTCGCCTGGTCGCAGGCCGCCGCCCATATCGCGTTCGCCTTGGCGCTGTGCCTGTGGGTGCTGCCCGCGCGGCCGGTGACGCCCGGGTTGCCGTGGTGGTCGGGCCTGATCCCGGCCGGCGTGACCTTCGGTGTCGGCGTCGTCGTCGGGATCCTGACCAGGATGGCGTCCGAAGCCGACATCGACGTGCTCACCGGTCTGCTCAACCGGCGTGGTTTCGACCGGGCGCTGAACACCGCGATCCAGCAGGCCACCAGATCCGGGCACGGACTCGCGCTGGTGCTGGTCGACCTGGACCGCTTCCAGAAGATCAACGACCATCTCGGGCACCGCGCCGGTGACGCCGTTCTGCAGCGGGTGGCCGACACCTGGTCGAAACTTCTGGCTCCCGATCAGCGCCTGGCGCGTTACGGCGGGGACGCGTTCGCCTTGCTGCTGCCGAACACCACCGAGCAGGCCGCGATCCTGCTCACCGAACAGCTGCGCGCCGCGGTGACCACCGGCTGCTCGGCAGGCGTGACCTCCTGGCAGCCGGGCGAATCGGGGTCGCTGCTGGTCAGCCGCGCTGACGTCGGCCTGTACCGGGCCAAGCAGGCCGGACGCAACCGGACGGTGCTGGAGTCCTCGCGGCAGCTGCCGCTGGCGGTGGAACTGCGCGAGGCGATCGACCGGGGCGCCCTCGACGTGCACTACCAGCCGATCGTCAGCCTGACCGAAGGCGGCGGCAAGGCCGTCGGTGTGGAGGCGCTGCTGCGCTGGTCGTCGAGCGCGCAACCGGATGTCACCACCGAGGGCTTGATCCGCGTCGCCGAGGAATACGACCTCATCGCCGATCTGGACGAACTGGTGCTGCGCCGGGCCTGCGCGGACGCCGCCCGATTGCAGGAAACCTTCGCCCAGCTGGATCTCACACTGAACGTGAACGTCAGCGGGCTGGAGCTGGCCGAGACCGGTTACGCCGACCGGGTGGCGGGCATCCTCGCCGCCACGGGGTGGCCCGCCGACCAGCTGGTGCTCGAAGTGACCGAAAGTGAGCTGGCCGCCGAATCCCAGACCGCGATCGAGAATCTGCACACCCTGCGCGACCGTGGCGTGCGCATCGCCATCGACGACTTCGGCACGGGATACTCCTCGCTCAGCCGACTGGCCACGCTGCCGAGCGACATTCTCAAGGTCGATCAGTCCTTCGTCGCCGCGATCCGCTCGGATTCGCCCGCGCCGCCCTTGCTCGGCGTGATCGCCGCGCTCTCCAACGCGCTGGACCTGCAGGTCATCGCCGAGGGCGTGGAGACCGAATATCAGGCCGCCGTGCTCACCGAACTGGGCTTCGCGCTCGCGCAGGGGTATCACTACAGCGATTCGCATCCGGTCTCGGAGCTGATCAGCGACCTCAACGAGAACAAGGGCCGGATCGGCCAAGGCGTCACCGACCGGGAGCTGGGCGACGGAGATTCGGTTCCGGCGAACGGCTGGGTGCCGTTGCCCTGATTCGCGCGGCGACCGATTCCCTTCGACGCGCCCGAGCGGTAATTCCCTTGACGCCGCGAGGCAGGGGTGGCCATGCTGATCGGCATGCGGTTGCTCGTCTACGCCTATTGATTCGCTGGATCGCCGCGCGCCCGTCGGGCGGGTAGCGCGCGTACTTTCAGTCTGCGCTCGCTGACGGTTCGGGCGGTGCTCTTCAAGAGCACCGGTGAACTGATTCCGCTGTACGCGCTGTATGCCCTGCTGTTCGCCGACCACGGCATGAGCACGGGGCAGATCTCCTTGCTGTTCGCCATTTGGTCGATGACCTCGTTCCTGCTCGAGGTGCCCTCCGGTGCGTGGGCCGACACGGTTTCGCGGCGCGGACTGCTCGTGCTCAGCGGTGTTCTGCTGACGGCGGGCTTCGCGCTGTGGACGGCGGCGCCCTCCTTCACGGGCTTCGCCGCCGGGTTCGTGCTGTGGGGTACCTCGGGCGCTCTGGCCTCCGGCACCTTCGAAGCGTTGCTGTACGACGATCTCGCCGCCCGCGGTGCGTCGTCGACATATCCGCGCATCCTCGGTTACACCCGGGCCGGTGCGGAAACCGCCGTCGTCATCGCGATCGTCGCCGCGACGCCGTTGTATCTCATCGGTGGCTATGCCCTCGTCGGCTGGGCCAGTGTCGCTCTGGCCGCCGTGCACACGCTGGTCGCGCTCTCGCTGCCCACCGCGCCGAAGGCGGTGTCCGCGGCGAACGTCGATGATCTCGAAGAGGACGAGTCGGCATCTTTCGCGTCACCTTCCGTGGTGGCCGGTGAGACGGGCGGCTCCGCGGGTTCGAATGCGGATGTACGCGGGTCCGTCTCGGTGATCGAGGGCTATGACGAGACTCGGGATGATCAGGCGGACGTCACGAGAAGATCGGGAGCGTTCGCGCGCTACCTCACCATGCTGAATGCCGGTGTGGGCGAGGCCCTTCGCGTGCGGATGGTGCGCTACGGCGTGCTGCTGGAGGCGCTGCTGTTCGGGATCACGGCGTTCGACGAGTATTTCGCCTTGCTGGCGGAGGAGGCGGGCGTATCGACGGCCGTCGTGCCGCTGCTGGTCGGCCTCACTGTGCTCGGTTCGCTGACGGGGTCGGTGCTGGCGGGGCGCACCGAAGGAATGGCGGGCCGGACGATGTCGATCGCGGTGGGTGTCGCGGGCGTGCTCTTCCTCGGCGGCGCGCTGATAGCCGGTCTCGCGACCGGTCGTCCGAACGCGGTGTACTTGCTGACCACCCTCGGCTTCGCGTCGATCGGAATCTCCTACGGCATCGTCTACAACGCGGGCATCGTCGCGGCCGCCCGCCTCCAAGACGCCATCGAGGGTCCCGCCCGAGCGACCGTCACCTCGGTCTCCGGTCTCCTGGGCGAGGTGATCGCCCTAGCGGTCTTCGGATTCGCCGCCCTCCTGACCCTCCACGCCGCCATGTCCACCCTCTTGGCCATCCTCGGCGCTTCCATCCTCGCCATCGCCGCCCTCATTCCCCGCTGGCTCCCACCCCGCCACTGACCACGAGTGGCACACCATCGAGAGCGCTTCTCGCGAAATGCCGAAGTGATGTGCCACTCGACGATTGGGTAGCGTGCGGGAGTGCGGTTGGGGCTGTTTGCGGGGTTCGGGATCGGTGCCGGGGTGGCGGTGCAGGGGCGGATCAATGGCGCGTTGGGGGCGCGATTGGAGGATGGGATCGCCGCGGCCACGATCAGTTTCGGGGTGGGACTGGTCGTGTTGGGCGTGGCGTTCGCGGTGAGCGGGCGGCTGCGGGACGGTGGGCGGCGGGTGCGGCTGGCTCTGGCCGAGGGTGGACTGCGGCCGTGGCAGTTGCTCGGCGGGCTGTGCGGCGCGTTCTTCGTCGCGTGCCAGGGGCTGACGGTCGCCGCGATCGGCGTCACCGCGTTCACCGTTGCGACCGTCGCGGGGCAGTTGCTCAGCAGCCTGGCCGTCGACCGGCTCGGGCTCGGTCCGAGTGGGCGGACGCCCGTCACCGGGGTGCGTCTCGTGGGTGCGGCGCTCGGGGTGGCGGCGGTGCTGGTAGCCGGATTCGGGCACCACCGCGCTACCGGTGGTCTCTCCGTGCCCGACGCGCTGCGCGGCACGCCGACCGTGTTGTTGATCGCGCTGCCCGCGCTGGCGGGCATCGGCCTGGCTTGGCAGCAAGCGGTGAACGGCAAGGTGGGCGCGGTCGGCGGAGCCATGTCGGCGGCGATGGTCAATTTCTGCGTCGGCCTGGCCGCGCTGCTCGTCATCGAGGTCGCGGTCATCGCGACTTCGGGCGGCCCGGCCGCATTCCCGACCGAGCCTTGGCTCTACACCGGCGGTTTCATCGGCGTCGCCTTCATCGCCCTCGCCGCCATGGCGGTGCGGTGGATCGGCGTGCTGCTGCTCGGGCTCACCTCGGTGGCGGGACAGTTGCTGGCCTCCCTGGTCCTCGACGCGCTCACCCCGACCAGCGCGGGCTTGTCCGCCACCGCGATCGTCGGCTGTGTGCTGACGTTGGTCGCGGTCGCCATCGCGACTCGGTCGCAGTCCTGAGGACACTCGCCCGACATTCATGTTCGAAGTGCATGAATGTGGGAGGGTGCGCTCATGCTGATCGAATACGGGGTGTGGGTTTCGCGGCTGGGACTGACTGCCGTCTTCGCGCTGTCGGCCTGGGGCAAGCTGACCGATCGCGGCGCGGCACGGCAGGCGGTGAGCGATTTCGGGGTGCCGCTGCGCTGGGCGCCCGCGGCGGCCTGGGGGTTGCCGATCGCCGAGGCGATGATCGCGGTCGGTGTGCTGTTTCCATGGGTTTGCGGCCCGGCGGCGCTGGCGGCGCTGGTGCTGCTCGCCGTGTTCACCGTGGCGATCACGCGCTTGCTGCGGCGGGGTGAGCATCCTTCCTGTTCCTGTTTCGGTGCTGCGAGCGCGGCGCCGATCGGACCGAGGACGCTGGTGCGCAATGCTCTTCTCGCGGCGCTCGCCGTGGTTGTCGGCATCGGCGCGCAGACGCATCCGCGCGTTCCGATGGGCCTGCCCGCCGACAACGCGGTCGGCTGCGCGGTTGTCGCCGCAGTGGTCGCGGTGCTGGTCTGGTTGACCGGCCAGCTGCGTGTCCTGCGCCGCCGAGTGGACGAGCAGGCGTTGTCCACGCTGGGCGCTGAGGGCTTGCCCGTCGGTGCGGTGGCGCCGGAGTTCGAACTGTTCGGCGCCGAGGGAACGAAGACCACGCTCGAGGATCTCTTGGCCTCGGCGAGGTCGGTGCTGCTGGTCTTCGTGCACCCCGGCTGCGAGCTGTGCGCGGCGCTGGCACGGGAACTGCCCCGCTGGCGTGCGCGAACCGGAGACGCCCTCGCGATCGTCGCGGTCGGCAACGGCGATGCCGCCGAGCAGGCCGCGTGGGGAGCCGAGCACGGGTTGGGCGACATTCCCTCGCTCGTGCAGCAGGGCAACGAGGCGGCCCTGCGTTACCGGGTGCGCGGTACGCCGTCCGCCGTGCTGATCGATCCCGAGGGACGTGTCGCCGCGCCGGTGGCCAGAGGGGGCATCGCGATCCGCGAGTTGATCAGCACGGTGCGGGCAACGCCGCGCAAACCGGCGCGCGACAAGATCCCGGCCGGGGCCGCGCGTTAGTTTCGGGGCGTACCTCTTTTCTGCCGCCGAGACCGACCCGAGTCCGGTTATCTACTGGTTAGCAAATTTCTAGCAAATCTACGGTGATGCGCCGATAGGATCGAACCGCACCGGTGCGGAATTCGCCATCCAACCAACACGACCCATCGACAAGAGGGGAAGACATGGCGCTCTTCGCATTCACCGACTACTCCGGCAAAGAGTTCGTCATCCAGCTGACCAACGAGCAGCGGATCGCCGAAGCACGCCGCATCCTGTCGGGTGACGAGCAGATGTCCGTCCACGTCATGGGCCGGATCCGGAAGATGCCCGCCCCCTACAACCCGGGTTGGGACTTCCATCTGGACCCCGACACCATCACCTTCTTCACCATGGCGATCGAAGTCTGCGACGCCAGCATCATGTACGTGAACGATCACCTGGACGAGGCGTGCGGCGCGTTTCTGCCGGGCTGCTTCTGGTGTCCGTGGTCGTCGAAGCTGACCCGCGAGGTCGCCGACCGGTAATCGGTTGGCAAACGCTTCCGGCCGGCGTGTGAACGCCGGCCGGAAGTCTCGGATTCAGTCCAACTTGCGCGAGCGCAATTCGTGGCCCTTGGACGTCTTGCACCGTCCCGACTCCAGGTCCCACTGCCAGCCGTGCAGGTTGCAGGTCAGCGTGTTGCCTTCGACCACGCCGAACTTCGACAGGTCCGCCTTCAGGTGCGGGCACCGCCGCTGCACCTCCCAGCCGCTGAGTTCGGTGGAGGCGGAGTCGTCGTGCGCCTCGGAGAACCAGCCGTCGGCGTAGGCGATCCGCTCGTCGGTGAGGCACTTGAAGAAGGTGTAGAGGAACTCGTTGTATCCGCCGATGCGCCAGGCCTGGAAGCGGGTGGACAGGAAGATGGTGTTCACCCAGTCGGGCTCCCGGTCGCGCAGCACCGTGCGCACCAGCTCCGGCGCGATGCGGAAGCCGTAGCGGTAGCGCCCCTCGCCTTCGATCGGCTCGCGCACCGTGCGCTTGGGGAAGTCCAGCACGACGGTCTCCTCGCCGATCACCAAGCCGACCGGGTAGCCGATGCCGTCGCAGATCACGTCGCTCTGGGCCATGATCGGCTCGAACACTTTGCGCAGCGGCTCCAGCAGCGAGCCGTCGCCGCGCTCCCAGGTCGCCTTCTCGGCCTCCAGTACCGGGGCGAGGCGCTGGGCCATCCGTTCGATGTACTCGGCCTTGTTGTCGTAGATCTCGGCGGGGTCGCTCGGGTGGGTCAGGGTCAGCTCGGCGCCGCGCACGTCCGCGACCGAGCCGGGGATCATCAGGATCCCGCCCCCGTTGCCGTGGATCTCCATCTGCTCCAGGAACACCTTCTGGTCGGGGAAGATGTTGCCTTCGTCACCGCGATCGTCGTTGAGGTAGCGCAACTCGTCGTCCAGGAACACCGGCGGACCCGCCGACGGCACCACCCAAGTCGCGCCGACCTGCTCGATGTAGCTGCGGGCCCGGTCCATGCCGCGCTGACGCTTCTGCTTGCCGAAGTTCGACTTGGTGCGGGCCGGGATGTCGTAGACCATCGGGTACCAGATCGCGCCCGAGTACTGCAGCAGGTGGATGTCGACATGGCCGAAGGCGTCCTGCAGCACGTCCATGTCGACCGGGCGGGCGTCGTTCATGTTGAAGCAGGTGGTCTCGCCGTCGGAGACCACGAGCCCGGAGTCGCCGATCGGGCCGTCGGCGGGCGCGCGCAGCGCGATGATCATGACGTCCAGGTCCCCGCCGGGGCCGGTCACCGTGTGCTTGACCGAGTCCTCGGTCTCGAAGAACTTGTGGAAGCCCAGCTGCTCGAGCTCCCGGCGCAGATCCGGCACGGGATAGTCCGGCAGCAGCACGGTCGCGTCCTTGTTCACGTGCTCGGCCAGCGTCTTCGCGTCGAAATGGTCGCGGTGCAGGTGCGAGACGTACAGGAAGTCGCATGCGCCCAGCTCGTCCCAGTCCAGCTGGGTGTTGTCGGGGAACGGGAACCAGGAACCGAAGTACGCGGGGTTCACCCAGGGATCGCAAAGGATCGACCCGGCCGCGGTGCGGATGTGGAATCCGGCGTGTCCGACGCTGGTGATCTGCACTAGCTGCTCCTCCTGCTGTTTACCAGCCAACCAGGGTAGTGGTTACGGCGAGACATCGCCGATGCAGTAGCCGTCCGTCCCGGAGCGCAAGGTGAAGGTGCGGGTCTGCGTCACACCGGAGGAGTTGGTCACCGGCACGAGCACCGCGATGTAGTCGGTGTTCACCTGCTCCGACCGGATCTGCTGGTCGGCGAACTCGGTGGCCCCGGTGAGCACGCCCTGGTTGTTCGCCAGCGGCGCGGGGCTCGGACGCCCGGTGCCCTTGGGATCCCAGGACGCCGGGGACGCCTTACAGATCAGAGGGTAGTCGCCTTCTTTGTCGGCGGGGTCGAGCGGAGTGCCGACGAAGCGGGAGAGGTACCGGCGCACGGTGTGCCGGGCGTCGGCGTCGTTGTAGGCGATCTCCGCACCGGCCGTCGCGACGCGCGGGCAGGCGTAGCCGGTCTCGATCTCGGCGCGCTGGACGGCGACGGTGGTGGTCGGGCTCTTCCAGACGACGGCGTCCTCGCCCGCCGTGCCGGGCTGGGCCAACGCGGTGAGGACGGCCTGCTGGTCTCCGTACATCTCGGCGACGTTCCTGGGCGCGATGGTCCAGCACTTGTCCTGCATCTCGGCGATGGTGTGCGAGCGCAGGTCGGCCGCCCAGCGCCGCATCGCCGGGGCGGCGGCAGGCACCCCCGCGACCGCGCCGACCGGCGGAGCGTCGGCGGGAACCGGCGGAAGCGCGGAGGTGCTCGGCGGGGGCGTGGCCGGGACGGCGGCCGGCGGTGTCGTGCGAACGGCCGCCTGCGGCGGGGTCTCCTCCGGAATGCCGACGACGGAATCGCATCCGGTCAGCGCGATCGCAGCGATCAGGGCGGAGCCGCAGGCCAGCGCGGCGCGGGTCGCTCGCCCGGCCCGGTTCCGCTCGCGTGCTGCACTGCGGTCGTACTCGCGCGGTACCGATCGGGCGCGTTCCACTTCGACGATCCTCTTCTCTCCGGACGTGCGGTCGGGGCTGCTCATGCGTCCTCGCTCCGGCGCGGCGCGCGGCGGCGGCGAACTGCCGATGGGGACGAGCAGCGACTACGCTAGCGGACTTGTGGAACCCGTCTACCGGACGATCATCGGCCTCGCCCGTACCGTCTTCTTCATCGAAGGTCTGAAGTTCACCGTCAAGGGCGATGAACACATTCCCGCCCGAGGTGGCGCCGTGCTGGCGGTGAACCACACCGGCTACATGGACTTCACCTACGCGGGCCTGCCGGTGCGCACCCCGAAGCGCTACGTCCGGTTCATGGCCAAGAAGGAGGTCTTCGACGACAAGATCTCCGGCCCGATCATGCGCGCGCTCAAGCACATCCCCGTCGACCGTTCGGCGGGCGCGGATTCCTACAAGGCCGCTGTGGACTATCTGCGCCGTGGCGAGCTGGTCGGCGTGTACCCCGAGGCGACGATCAGCCGCAGTTTCGAGATCAAGGAATTCAAGTCCGGCGCGGCGCGCATGGCCATCGAGGCGGAGGTGCCGATCATTCCGATCGTCATCTGGGGCGCGCAGCGGGTCTGGACGAAGGGGTTCCCGAAGCGGCTGGGCCGCACCAACACGCCCATCTCGATCGCGGTCGGCGAGCCGATCCAGCCGTTCGAGCCCGCCGCCGAACTCACCGCCAAGCTCCGCTCGACCATGCAGGAAATGCTGGCCGACCTGCAGAAGGACTATGTGCACGAGCCCGGTGCGTACTGGGTTCCGGCCCGGCTCGGCGGCAGCGCTCCTACCCTGGAAGAGGCGGACGCGATGGACGCCGCCGAAGCCGAGGCGAAGGCCGCGCGCAAGAACGCGGCGGGGCAGTAGCGGGAGGCGTGATGGCGCGCGAACCGGTTTACGACATTCTCACCGGATTGGCCCGCGCCATCTTCTTCGCGCAGGGTCTGCGCCTCGATATCCAGGGCAGGCAGCACATTCCGCGTTCCGGCGGCGCGGTGCTGGCGGTGAATCACACGGCTTATCTGGATTTCATGGAAGTCGGACTGGTCGGGCGCAAGTCCGGCCGCAACGTCCGGTTCATGATGAAGGCCGAACTGGAACACGGCATCGTCGGCTTTCTCATGAAGCACTGCAAGGCGATCGGCGTCGATCGCACGGCCGGAGCCGAGTCGTACGCCCGCGCGGTGACCGCCTTGCGCGCGGGCGAGGTGGTCGTGGTCTATCCCGAGGCGACGATCAGCCGCAGCTTCGAGTTGAAGGAATTCAAGTCCGGTGCGGCGCGCATGGCGGTCGAAGCCGGGGTCCCGATCGTTCCCCTGGTCATCTGGGGCGCTCATCGGATCTGGACCAAGGACATCCCCAAGCAGTTGGGCCGCCATAATTTTCCGGTCACCATCCGGATCGGCGCACCGATCCCACCCGATGAACCGGCCGAGAAACTCACCGCCACCTTGCGGACGCGGATGAGTGAGCTTTTGGATCTCGCTCAACGCGACTATCCGATGGTGGAAGGCGCCCGCTGGGTCCCCGCACGGCTCGGTGGAACCGCCCCGACTCTCGCGGAGGCGGCTGTGCTGGAACGCGAGGAGATGGAGAGGCGGCGGCGCGCGAAGGCGCGGTGACGGCGCTGTACCCGCCACGCTGCCGTGTCACGAGGTCGGGCAAGGACCTCGTGACACGTCGTAGGGCGGCACTCGATCAGGCCGCGTCGAGCGCTGCGGTGATCTTGCGGACCATCTCGACCAGGACGGGGCCGGGCGCGCCCTTGTGGGATCCGGCTGCTGCGTCGATGGCGACGAGGACGGTGCTGCGGAAGTTGTCGGCCTCGGCCGGGTCCTGATTCGCGAGCAGCCTCATCGCCGCGGTCAGGGCAGGCAGCACATGGTCGGCGAGTTCGGCGACGTTCTTGCCGTTCAGGGTGATGTCCTTGGACTTCGCGGCGAGTACGTGCCCGACCAGGCCGGTTGCCGACGACAGGGCGATGCTGCCGTGCGTGGCGGCCTTGTGGGGTGAGCCGGTGGCGTCGGCGGCGGCCATGAGCGATACGGCGCCGTAGGCGGCGGTGCGGACGGTGGCCTTGTCCTGGTCGGTCAGGGTGATGGACATGGTGGTGTGCTCCTTCGAAATGTGGGGGGTCGGCGGGCCGGTCAGTGGCTCGGCGAGCCGTGCTGGTCTCCGGCCGGTGCGGTCTGGCGGACGGCATCGGCGATGGCGCGGAAGTCCTTGCGCAGGATCGCGCCGTGGTTGCCGGCGACCTTCGCGCCGATCCGGATGTTCGGATTGCGGGCGCACACGCCGTCGAGGCTGGTGCGGATTCGCTCTTGCTCGTCGCCACGGCTTCCGAACGACGTCCCCGAAGCAACCACATACCGCACCGGAACAGTGCTGCGGTCCAGCAGGGGACCCAATTCACGCTCGCGGGAGAGCTTGCCGAGCTCGATGTTGCTCTCGGCCATCTGTTCGGCGGTCATCCGCGGGGTCAGACCGGTCGGGCGCAGCAGCGGCGTGAACCAGCTCAGCCGCTTGAACAGCTTGCGGATCCGCTGCTCCATGGCCTCGTCGAGCCAGTCGTACGGGAACGCGCCGTCGACCAGCACCGCGCCCATGGCACGGTCCGGATTCCGGTCGGCCCAGTGCGCCGCGACGACTGCCCCGTAGGACCAGCCCACCAACAGCGCCCGGTGCACGCCTCTGGCCGCCGAGACCGCATCGACGTCCCGGACGGCGGCCTCGAAGGAATAGTCCGCCGAACGCCGGGATTTGCCGCGGGCGCGCTCGTCGAAGGTGATGTGCCGGTAGCCGGGGCCGAGCTCGGCGATGACCCGCCGCCAGTAGCCCTGAGTGGCGAACTGGCCATTGCAGTAGATCACGGGGATACCGGGACCGCCGGTGTCGGTGACCGCCAGGGCGGTATCGTCCACCGGCACCGTGCCGGTCCACTTCGAAGCGCGGGCCGGGTTGCTGTTCTTCTTCATGGCAACAACTCTCGGCGTCCGGGCTGACACTGCCCTGACACCCGCCTGACACGGCCACTGACACCGTGTTTCGCGGCGGCGGTTGTGCTCAGCCCGAATCGGGTGCGTTCTCGACCGCCCTACGCGAGCGGCGGTCGGAACATCCGACTACCGCCCGGTCCGCAGGGTCTTCAGTACGCTCCGTCACCCCGGGCCACCACACCGACCGTGCGCGCGATCAGCCGCAGGTCCATCCGCATGGACACGTTCTCCACGTAGGACAGATCGAGCCGCACGGCGTCTTCGAGCGGAAGGTCCGACCGGCCACTGACCTGCCACAAGCCGGTCAGCCCCGGCTTCACCAGCAGGCGTCGGCGCATCATGTGGTCGTAGGTGTCGACTTCCCGCCGCACTTGCGGTCGCGGCCCGACCACGCTCATGTCGCCGCGCAGCACGTTGAGGAACTGCGGCAGCTCGTCGAGACTGTACTTGCGCAGGAATCGTCCCACCGGCGTGACGCGGGGATCGATCTTCATCTTGAAGAAGACCGGATTTGCACCCTGCTGTGCGATCAAAGCTTCGGCATATCGGTCGGCATCGTCGTGCATACTGCGAAACTTGATCATGCGGAAGGGCAGGCCGTATCGGCCGATGCGTTCGGACAGGTAGAAGACCGGGCCGCGGCTGGTGGTCTTCACCGCGATCGCGATCACGAGGAACACCGGTAGCAGCAGTAGCAGGCACATCGTCGCGAAGACGATGTCGAAGGCCGTTTTGCTGACCGACCGAGCCCGCTCGTACTGCGGTTCGGCGATGTGCATCATCGGCATTCCCGCGACCTGCCGATTGGTGAGCCGGGATATGGCGATGTCGACCGCCCCTGGCGCCAGCATGAACTCGACTCCCAGCGCATCCAGTTCCCAGGCGAGCCTGCGCAACTCGGTCGGACCGAGATGCCGGGTCGGACCGATGGCGACGGTGTCGGCGTGGGTGTGCAGGACCGCCCGCAGCACGGCGCTGTCGTCGCCGACGACCGCGACCGTGCCGCCGGTGAACGCCAGCGGCGCGTCCCCTGATTGCCCACCCGGCACGCAGGCGCCGACAACGTTGTACCCGGCGCCCGGGTCTGTGGCGAACGCCGCGGATATCGCCGCGGCCGCTTCGGCCGTACCGACCACGAGTACGGCCGAACGATAGCGTCCCCGGCGGCGTGCCCTGGCAAGCTGGTGGCGCCACCACAGTCGTCCGCCGACCACCGCGAGTACGCCCGCCGGAAAGGCGATCGCGAGATACCCTCGGGCGAACTTGATTTCGAGTGCCAGTGACGTGAATGCCAGTACGCCGAACAGGTGCATCGTCGCCGACATCAGCCGCCGGAATTCCTCGACGCCGCTGCCGACCAGCTGCGGCGCACGGCTGCCCGCACTACCGAGGATCGCGAACCAGCCCGCAACCAGCGCCCCGGATACCATCGTGTAACCGACCCGGTACGGCCCTTCCCAGGCCAGCGGCGGGGCGCCGCCCTCATTGAAACGGATCAGCTGCGCACTCCCCACAGCGATGGATACGGCGGCGAAATCGGTGATGGCGAGGCGGCGTACGTACTCCGATCGCCAAGCCTTACGGGTCGAGACGGTAGCCGGGGTAACCGTGAAGGATCGTGGGATTTCGGCGGTCCCATGCCATTCCGGGACAGCCTTGGATTTCATCAAGAGAACACCCCTCCTGGGGCAACGGTGGAATTGCTACCCGATCCGAGGATCGGCTGTCCCGGCAGCGTCCCGACCGCCTCTACCGAGCGCTTCCTCGGCACTTGATCGGCAAGTGTCACAACATTTCTCGCCGGTCAGAAGGTGTGCGCGAGGCAGCGTGATCGGGATGTTAACTGATGCGAATCCACCCAGCGACCCATTGTGATGCGTGTTTGGAATAACACCACGAATGCGAATACGTAATGTGCCCTATATCACAGTTAGTAACGCGGATGTGTAACCCGGCCGATATTGCCGTCGGTACGCTGAAGGTCGCAACAGGTGCGGTCGGTACCACGAATGACGTTCTCGTCGCGCGCATCTCGTGATACGCCGGGCAGCTTCTGCTTCCGTGTGCCGCGACAGGCGTTCCGGCGGGCCGGGGCGTTTCGAGCAAAGGATCGGATCTGTGCGCTGTCGACTCTGTGACTCCGACAGGCTGTCCAGCATTCTGGACCTCGGCGCCACGCCGCCGTGCGAATCGTTCCTCACCGCCGATCAGCTCGACCTGCCCGAGCCGACCTATCCCTTGCACCTCCGGGTGTGCGCCGACTGCCTGCTACTGCAGATTCCGGCGCTGATCACGCCGGAGGACACCTTCACCGAATACGCCTACTTCTCCTCCTACTCCGACAGCTGGGTCCGGCACGCGGGCGAGTTCGTCGACACCGCGACCGCACGGCTGGGGCTGGGCAGGAACTCCTTCGTGGTAGAGGTCGCCAGCAACGACGGCTACCTATTGCGCCACGTCGTCGACCGCGACATCCGATGCCTGGGCATCGAGCCATCGGCCAACGTCGGAGCAGCGGCTCGCGAGTCGGGCGTGCCCACCGAAACCGCCTTCCTCGACGAGGATTCCGCACGCCGCGTCCGTGCCGAACACGGCCCCGCGGATCTGGTGATCGCGAACAACGTCTACGCCCACATCCCGGATCTGCGCGGGTTCACTCGTGCGCTGCGCATCCTGCTGGCGGATGACGGCATGCTGACCATCGAAGTCCACCATGCGCTGAACTTGGTCGAGTCCGGTCAGTTCGACACCATCTACCACGAGCATTTCCAGTACTACACCGTGCTGTCGGCGCAGCGTGCGCTCGCTGTCGCCGGATTGACCGTGGTAGATGTCGATCGGCTACCGACGCACGGCGGATCGATCCGGCTGTGGGTGCGCCCCGATGCCGCCGCGGAGGCGGTGAGCGACCGGGTGCGGGTGGTGCTCGACCTCGAGCGCGCCGCCGGACTGCACTCGGTGGCCGGCTACACATCGCTGCGGGAGCGTGCCGAGTCGGCGCGGCATGAATTGCTTCGGTTCCTGCTCGACTGCAGGCGCCAGCGCAAACGCGTCGCCGGATACGGTGCACCGGGCAAGGGCAACACACTGCTCAACTACTGCGGGATCCGACCTGACCTGCTCGAGTACACCGTCGACCGCAACCCCTACAAACACGGCAGATTCACACCGGGAACGCGAATCCCGATCCACCCGCCGGCCCGGCTCGACGCCGATCGCCCGGACGTGATCGTGGTGCTGCCTTGGAATCTCGAGTCCGAGATCACCGCACAGTTGCGGCATGTCGCCGAGTGGGGCGGTCGGCTCGCCTATCCCTTGCCCGAGCTGCACGTGATCGACCCGGCGTTTCCGGCCCGCCCGGTGCAGGCCGGAGCCGAGTCGAAAGGAAACCGGCGCCGATGAAAGTCGTCTTGTTCTGCGGTGGCTACGGCATGCGCATGCGCGGAGGCAGCGATGACATGGTGCCCAAGCCGCTGCAACTCGTCGGCCCGCGGCCCTTGCTCTGGCATGTGATGCGGTACTACGCGCACTACGGCCACACCGAATTCATCTTGTGCCTCGGATACGGCGCCGAGCACATCAAGAATTTCTTCCTCACCTACCGGGAGTCGGCGTCCAACGACTTCGTGATCCGCAACGGCCGGGTCGAGTTGCTCGGCAGCGACATCGATGACTGGACGATCACCTTGGTCGATACCGGCGTGGAGTCGGCCATCGGGGAGCGCCTGCGCCGGGTGCGCGAGCATCTCGGCGACGACGAGCACTTCCTGGCCAACTACGCCGACGTCCTCACCGACGCTCCCCTGGACGAGATGATCACCCAGTTCCACGCTTCGGGGGCGGCGGCATCTCTCATGGTGGTGCCGCCGCAATCGTCGTTCCACTGTGTGGACCTCAGCCCTACCGGCGAGGTCAAGGACATCGTTCCCGTGGCGAATATGCCATTGTGGGAGAACGGCGGCTATTTCGTACTCGGCCGGGAGATCTTCGACCTGCTGCCACCCGGTGGAGATCTGGTGGAGGACGCCTGCGGAGCGCTCGCAGGCCAGGGCCGGTTGTTCGGTTACCGCCACGACGGATTCTGGAAGCCGGCGGATACATTCAAGGAGCGCGCCGAGCTCGACGCGGCCTACCGCAGCGGACACCGGCCATGGATGGTGTGGGAGCCGTGATCGCGCTGCTTCCCCCGCGGCCCGCCGAGATCGCCCTGCTCGGCGCGCACTGCGATGACATCCCGATCGGCATGGGCGCCACGCTGTTGTCGCTGACCCGCGACCATCCGGGTATGCGGGTGCGCGTGCTGGTCCTCTCCGGTGCGGGCACCGAGCGCGAAGAGGAGGAACGGGCGGCGCTCACCGCCTTCTGCGCCGGACGGACACCGGAGTTGACGGTGCTCGACGTCCCGGACGGACGAGCACCGGCGCACTGGGATCGGATCAAGACGGCCGTAGCGGAGTTTCGCCGGGCGGGTGAACCGGACCTGGTGTTCGCCCCGCAACCGGGCGACGCGCACCAAGATCACCGCACGCTCGCGGAGCTGGTGCCGACCGAGTTCCGCGACCACCTGATCCTCGGCTACGAGATCCTCAAGGCAGAGGTCGACACACCGGCGCCGACCGTGTTCCACCCGGTCGACGCGGAGCTGGTCCAGCGGAAATCGGAACTGCTGCACCGGCATTACCCGTCCCAGACCGGTCGCGACTGGTTCGACGAAACCGCGTTCCTCGCCTCCGCGCGGATCCGCGGCGTGCAGTGCCGCACCGAGTACGCCGAAGCCTTCGTGGTGAACAAGGCCGTCATTCGATGGGAGAAGCAGTGACAACGATGCGAGTCCTGGTCACCGGGCATCAGGGATACCTGGGCACCGTCATGGTCCCGATACTGCGGGCCGCCGGGCACGAGGTCATCGGGCTCGACGCCGGTTGGTTCGCCGACTGCCTACTCGGCGAGTTCGCCGGTGACCCGGTGGGCCTGCGCCTCGATCTGCGATCGGTGGGGATCGAAGACCTCCGCGGCATCGATGCGGTCGTCCATCTCGCCGCGCTGTCCAATGATCCTCTGGGCGCGCTCGCGCCGGAAGTCACCCATGAGATCAACCATCGCGCCTCGGTGCGTCTGGCTCGGCTCGCGAAAGAAGCCGGTGTGTCACGGTTCCTGTACGCATCCACCTGCTCGGTGTACGGGGCCGCCGGAGACGAGCTGGTGACCGAGTCGGCGCCGCTGCGGCCGATCACCCCGTACGCCGAGTCGAAGGTGCGGGTCGAAGACGACGTCGCGGCGCTGGCCGACGACCACTTCGTTCCGGTGTTCCTGCGCAACGCCACCGCGTTCGGATTCTCGCCTCGCCCCCGCGCTGACATCGTGCTCAACAATCTCGTCGGTCACGCCGTCCTCACCGGTGTGGTCAAGGTGCTCTCCGACGGCACGCCCTGGCGGCCGCTGGTCCACGCCCGCGACATCGCGGCAGCCTTCGAACGCTGCCTCACCGCACCGGCATCGGCCGTCGCCGGCCGGGCGTTCAACATCGGGACCGAGCGAAACAACCTCACCGTTGCCGAGATCGCCGAGTCGGTGGTGGCCACCGTGCCGGGGTCGCGGCTGCTGGTCACCGGCGAGACCGGGGCCGACCCACGCTCCTACCGGGTCGACTTCTCCGCCGCTCGCGCGGTGCTCGGGTTCGAGGCGCAGTGGTCGGTGCCCGACGGCGCCGCCGAACTCTACCGTGAGTACACCGAACGCGGCCTCACCCAGGACGCCTTCTTCCAGCGATTCACGCGACTCACGTGGCTCCAGCGGCTGCGCGCGTCCGGCGCGCTGGACCCGCGGCTGTGTGCGGTCACCGCGCCGGCGACAGGGTAGCCCGCAGATGCTCCCATCGTCCCGCGTTCGCGTCGCGATCCGACACCACCGTCACCGGCAGGGGCCAGGCGATCGCCAAGTCCGGATCATCGAAGGCGACGCCGAGATCCTCGGCGGGATCGTGCGGCCGATCGATGCGGTAGCACACGTCGGCGGTGTCGGTGAGCGCTTGGAATCCGTGCAGGAATCCCGGCGGCACGTACAGGTGCCGGAACTCCTCGTCGTCGAGCCGGAACGCCTGCGTCCGGCCGAACGTCGGCGACGACGGCCGGATATCGACCAGCACGTCGTGCACCGCGCCGTGTGCGCAGCGGACCAGCTTGGCCTCGCCGCGCCCGGATCGGCCGTGCATGCCGCGCACCACCCCCCGGCGCGACCGGGACTGCGAGTCCTGCACAAAACTGGCGGAAATTCCCGGAATCCCCAGGTGGGAGTCGAATTCGGCGGCATCGAAGGTCCGGGTGAAAAGGCCCCGGTCGTCCCGGACGGGCGCTGGGATCAGCACCACCACGTCGGCCAGGTCGGTCTGCTCGATACGCACACCGGCATCGTGTCATGACCGGCCGCTGCCGCGCCTGCTCCGGCGCCGTTCTGCACACCGTCCTGGATCTCGGGACGGTGCCCGCGGCCGATGATTTCCCGCCCGCGGCACGACCGGTGACGCCGGCGGAGACCACGCATCCACTGCGGATGGTGCGGTGTGCGCGATGCGAGCTGGCACAACTCGCCGAAGACGACACCGTGGCGTCCGAACCCCGTGGAGTGGAGCCGCAGGCTCTCCGTGATCAGGCCGCTGACGCGATTGCGCGGGTCGACGCGGCCGGCCTGCTGCGCGGCAACACGGTCATCGAATTCGGCAGTCCGCACGGTGGTTCGTGGCTGCCGTTGCTGGCCGAGCGTGGCTGCGCGGAAGCCGACGCGGCGCGGGCGGACCTGGTTCTGGACTGTTTCGGCATCATGCACGAACCCGACCAGCGTGCAGCCTTCGCCGCCCGCGCCGCGGCCGTCGCCCCAGGCGGATTGTTGCTGTTGCAGTACCACTCGCTCGCCGCCATCGTGGCACAGCGGCAGTGGAACGCGTTGCGCCACGGGCATTTCGCGTACTACTCCCTGCATGCGCTGAGCCTGGCGCTCACCGGCGCGGGCATGGGCGTGACCACCGCGTGGGAGTTCGACCTCTACGGCGGGACGGTGCTGGTGGCAGCTCGGCGCGGCCCCGCAGCGCCCGACCACACCGTGCGCGAGATCCTGTCCCGCGAAGGAGAGCTCATCACCTCGGAATCGCTGCGCCGGCTACAGCGGTTCGTGGACGATCACGTGCGCGCGCTGCGGACCTGGCTGATCGATGCGGCCGCAGCCGGGCAGCGAGTCTATGCCTACGGGGCGGCGTCCCGGGCAGTTGCCCTGCTGTCGCTGGCTGGTGCGCACCAGGGGCTTGTCGCAGGCGTCGCCGACGTCGCGCCCGCCAAGCAGGGACGCCGAATGCCCGGCACCGACATCCCGATCATCAGCCCACGGGAGCTGATCGCGGCAGCACCCGACCGGGTGCTGTTGACGCTGCCCGACCTGCTGGGTGAAGTGTCGGCCGGACTTCCGGAACTCGACGGTCGCTGGTTCCTCGACGATCCCCGCGGACCCAGAAAAGGAGGTGTGGACGACCGCCACACCGCCCGGGCCGCCCCCGGCCAGCAGTTCACGAGCGAAGGACAGCCGTACCGATGAACACCACCCTTCGGATGCGCCGACAGCGGCTGCACTGGCCCACTCACTCGGTCGCACCGGCCACGGCGCTGATGATCGTGGCTGTCTTGCCGATGTGCGGCGGCACCGCCGCTGTCGACGGCACGAGCTCGACGGTGTGATCGACAGTGGACCCTACCGGACAGAAGCGACCGCGATCGTGCTCAGCGGCCTACCGTGGCCCGCGCGCGCACCCGCAGCCGCGTCCCCAACGCCCGGACCAGGCGCAGATCACCGGCCAGCACGTCGGCCGGACGCACGAGATCCGGGTGATCGGCGCCCAGGCGATGATGGAATCGCAGCTGCTCGGTGAGCTTGCTACGGGTCGAGGTGCGACTGCACAGGTTGAACGAGGAGTTCCGCCACGCGGCAACGATGTCACCGAGCCCGACGAAAGCGCCGCGGCTGCCGACGCGGGCGAACAGGTCCACATCCATCGGAAACACCAGGTCGCCGCGCAGTCCGCCGACGGCGTCGTAGTCGGTACGCCGGAACATGGCGGCCGCGGTCGGGCCGAAGTCGGCCGGTCCGCGGCGCACGATCATCCGGGCCAGATGGCGGCTGCCGTGCCTGCCGACCAGCTGCGGCAGCCCAAGCCCAGTCTCGAGCATGTCGCCGGACTCGTCGATCACGTCGAACCTGCCCGCGCACAACGCGATCGCGTCGTCGTCGAACTCCGCCGACTGCGCGGTGAGGGCGCCGGGACGCAGGATGTCGTCGGCGCAGACCACCTTCACGAGGTCCCCGGTGGATTCCCGGATCGCCCGGTCCCAATTGGCGCCGATCGGCAGTACCCGATCGTTGCGCAGCACACGTACGCGCGGATCGCGCCGCGCTCGCGCGATGTCACCGGTGCGGTCGGTGCTCGCGTTGTCGAGGATCACGACTTCGAAATCGAGATCTTGGGCCAGCACCGAGTCCAGGGTCGCGGACAGAGTTCGTTCCGCGTTGTAGGCCGGCACGCACACCGACAGTTTCCGCATCCCAAGCCGCCCCTTTGTCAGAATCGCGATCGTACATTGCCTCGTAATTGCCGAAACTATGCCACATTTCACCGCGAGTTGGCATCTGCATTCGGAATTCCCAGCGCTGGATATCAGTTGCCCCGCCTCTGCGCGACCAGGATGAATCCGCTGCGCGGCCTTATACTTTCCGGCCGTGAACGAGTTCGGCAGACGACTTCACGGTGCGGCGAACGGGACGAAGGGATCGGGTCATGACGAGTGCGTCCGGCGCGGTGAAGGTGCACATGACCGGATCGGAATGGTTCGGCGCCGCGCCCGGCGGCCTGGGCCGATATTTCACGGACTTGCACGGCGCTTTATCGGATGTACCAGGGATTTCGATGTCGGCCGCCGCATTCGGCCTGCCTGACCGGACGCATGCCGGGGCCCGATCCTGGGGGCCGGTCGGCGGGTCGACCCTGCGCCGCGCCCGCACCGCGTTCTGCGCTCGCGACGCATTGGACCCCGGCACGATCGTGGATCGCCACTTCTGCCTCTACGGCCCGGCCGCCAGGGACCGGCGTGGTCGCCCGCTACCACTCGTCGTGCATTTCCACGGCCCGTGGGCGGCGGAAAGTCGAATGCACGGACAGCATCCCGTCGCAGCCTTCGCCAAATACCTCATCGAACGTATGCGATACGTTTGCGCGGATCATTTCGTTGTGCTCTCGGAACACTTCCGCAACGTGCTGTGTGACGATTACCGCATCGCGCCCGATCGCATCGAAGTGATCGCGCCCGGGGTCGATCTCACCCGGTTCCGCCCCGCCCCCGTCCCCGCGTCTGCGCCGGTCGTGCTCTGTGTGCGTCGGCTGGAGCGCCGGATGGGGATCGATGTGTTGCTGCGCGCCTGGCCCGGGGTGCTCGCCGAACACCCGGAGGCTCGTCTGGTCATCGTCGGAACCGGCAGCGCCGAGGCGGATCTCCGGCGCGGAGCCACCGAGGGTGGGCTCGACGGCAGCGTCGAGTTCACCGGCCGGATTCCCGACCATGAGTTGGCCGCCCGCTATACCTCCGCCGCACTCACGGTGGTGCCGACCGTAGCCCTGGAGGGATTCGGCCTGATCGCCCTCGAGTCGCTCGCCGCGGGCCGGGCACCGGTGGTCACCCGGTGCGGTGGTTTGCCCGACGCCGTACAGGGCCTGGATCCGTCGCTGATCGTGCCGCCCGGCGACCCCACCGCGCTCGCGGCTCGGATCAGCGCGGCGATCGCTGGCCGTCGGCCCACGCCGGCGCAATGCCGCGCCCACGCGGAGACTTTCAGCTGGCATGTCGCCGCCCGGCGGCACGCGGCGCTGTACCGGGAGCTCGTATGAGCGGACCCGCCGTCTTCCTCGGCCACACCGCCGCGCCCTCCGGAGCCGAATTGGCCACCCTGCGGCTGCTGCGCACGCTGCGGGCGCAGGGCACCGAAGTGGCGCTGGTGTGCACCGAGGACGGTCCGGTGATGGCCCGTGCCCGCGACGCGGGGATCGGGACTCGTGTCGTGACAGGCCGATTCGACAGCCGGGCGATGACCACCGCATCCGGTCCGTTGCGGCTGATCACCGGGTTTCTCGCGCTGCTGCGGCTGGGCTGGACGGTCGGTGGAGCGGTCCGCGAGCTGCGCGCTCGGGTATTGGTCGCGGAGAGCAGCAAAGCGCTCGTGCTGGGGGCGGTCGCGGCCCGCCGCGCGCGGGTGCCGCTCGTCTGGCAGGTCCACGACCGAGTGTCCCGGGACTACTTCGGCTTGCTCCCGGCCACCACGATCCGGCTGCTGGCCGCCCTGGTCTGCCGGGGACTGCTCGCCAACAGTCACGGCACCCGTGCCACGCTGCCCGCGCGTGTCCCGGCGGCCGTCGCCTATCCGGGCGTCGCCCTGCCTGCCGCGCCGCCGTCGCCGCGCGGCCGCGCGGCCGCCGACGCGGTCGTTGTCGTCGTGGGACGGTTGAGCCCCTGGAAAGGCCAGGACGTATTCCTGCGAGCCCTGGCGGCGGTGCCGACCCGGCCTGCTGCGGTGTACCTCGTCGGCGGCACGTTCTTCGACGAACAGCCGTTTCGGCAGTACTTGGAACGACTCGCCGACGAACTCGGTCTGGCCGTGACCTTCACCGGTCACGTCGACGACCCCGGCCGGTACCTCGCCGAGGCCGACGTGCTCGTGCACTGCTCGGTGCTGCCCGAGCCGTTCGGGCAGGTGGTCGTGGAGGGTATGGCCGCGGGCTGCGCGGTGATCGCTACGGTGCCCGGCGGCCCGGCCGAGATCATCGACGACGGGCGTACCGGCCGATTGGTTCCTGCCGGTGACGAAGCCGCCCTCACCGCGGCTCTCACCGAACTGCTCGGCGATCCGGCCGCACGCGCCCGGATCGCCGCCGCGGGCGCCGACCGCGCGCGCGACTTCGACATCCGCGCCACGGCACATGTGGTCACCCGCTTCCTCGACGAGGTGGCGCCGCCGTGACCGAACCCGATTACCTGGCCACGCTCACCACCGACGTCTTCCCCCGCGTCGAACTGCCCCCGCGCCCCCGCGGGGTGCACCGGCGCGCCGACGGGGCGCGCGGGCCGGGAGGTGGTGGCGCGCACAGCAAGCCGAGCCGGTTCGAGGTGCTCGGCGATATCGCCCTGGTGAGCTTCGGCAGATACGGTCAGTACATCGTCACGGTCGTGACCGTGCCGTTGATCGCCCGGGTGCTCGGCGCCAACGGTCTCGGCCTGCTCGCCATCGGCATGTCGGCCTACTTCATCGGTTCGCTCGTCGTGGATCTGGGAGTCACGCAGTTCCTGTCCGCCCGCGTGCCGGAAATCAACGCGCGCAAAGACACCCGCTTGCGGGAGATCAACCAGCTGCGCGGCGACTATCTGGCCATCCGGCTCACCACGGCGACGCTGTTCGGTGCCGCGCTCGCCGTAGCCTCGGCCGTGCGCGTGCCGGAAGCAGCGCAGATGGTGCTGCTCGGGCTGTTCGTCGGTGGCTTCTGGTCCCTGTCGGAGGACTGGCTGCTGATCGGTGAGGGACGATTCGGCACCTCCACCGCGTATCAGACCATCGGCCGGCTGTGCTATCTCGGACTGCTGGTCGGCTTGCTTCCCCAGCTGCCGAACTCGCACATCGCCCTGCTGTGCTTACTGCTGTCCTCCGTGCCGACGGTGGCGTTGACATGGTGGGACGCCTGGCGCCGGTACGGGTCGCCTGCTCGTCCTCGCTACTACGGCGTCGTGCTGCGCCGCAGCGTTCCGGTGTTCGTCTCCCGGTTGCTGGTCACCGGCTACGGTCAGGGCGCGGCGACGCTGTATTCGACCGTGCTCGACGCCATCTCGCTGGGGCTGTACTCGGCGGGCGACCGCCTGGTGCGCGCGGTCCAATCCCTGCTCGACGCCATCGGCTTCGCGCTGCTGCCACGGATGGCCCGGCGCGGCGACGACCACGGGTTCTGGCGGCACAGCCTGCAAGCGCTGGCCGTGACCGTCGCCGTCGCCGCACTCGCCTCGGTCGGCATCTGGCTGGCCGCGCCACTGCTCATCCGGCTGGTCTTCGGTACCGAGTTCGCCGCGTCCACCGGCCTGTTGCGGATCGAGGTGCTGATTCTGCCCGCCACGACGGTCACCTCCTTCATCACCACGGCCATCCTGCCGGTGCGCCAGGACACCACCGGCGTCCTGATCGGCGCGCTGCTGGGGACTCTCGTCGCCGCGGGCGCACTGGTGCTGACCGTGCGGACCCGCTCGGTGCACACCCTGGTCTACGGCCTGCTGGTGGCCGAAATCACCGTCGCCACCTGGCATTTGCTGCGGGTGCGCTTCCTGACGCGCCGGGATCGGGCCGAAGCCGACACCGTGCCGCTGCCGATCGTGCCCCGGAAGGAAATCCGACCATGAGAATTCTGTTCGTCGGCGACGACTGGCTCGGCAGCAACGCGCGTTCGCTGGCCGACGGCTTTCGTCAGGCCGGCCACGACGTGCTCGTGGTCGACTCCACACCGGTGACTCTTCCGGCCAGGCTGTCGCCGCCGTGGGTGTACGCGAAGGCGACCGGCCGACGCGACCGGCGCACAGTCGAACGGGTACACGCCGAGATCGAACGAAACGCTGCCGCATTCCGGCCCGAGATGCTGTTCGTGTTCAAGGGAATCCATCTGGACCAGCAGCGACTGCTCGACGTGCCCGCCGCGTTGCATGTGCACTACAGCCCTGACGACGTGTCCAATCCCGAGAACCTGACCGATGCCTACCTGGCCGCCGAACCCGGCTGGGACCTCATCGTCACCACCAAACAGCACAACGTGCCGGAGTTGCTGGCGCGTGGCGCCCGTGCCGCGGGCTTCGTGCTCAGCGCCTACGACCCGGCCTGGCATCATCCGGCGGCGCGCCGAGGCACCGGTGATCATCTGGTCGGTTTCATCGGAGTCTGCCGACCCGACCGACGCGCCGAACTGGTGTCGCTGGCACGCCGCTACGGACCGCGCCTGCTGGTCCGCGGCCCCGGCTGGCGCCGGGTTCCTGAGTTGCGCGCCACCCGCGCCGTCGTCGGCGGCGCGGTGTACGGTCCGGAATACTCCGCGGCGGTCGCCGAGGTGACAGCCAATCTGGTGCTGCTCAACTCCGGCAACCGCGACACCCACACCTGCCGTACCTTCGAGGTGCCCGCGGCCGGTGGATTGTTCGTCGGTGAACGCACCGGCGAACACGCCGAGCTGTTGCGCGACACCGTCGAGTGCTTCCTGTTCGACGGCACCGAAGAACTGGTCACGATTCTCGATTGGGTGGCCGCCCACCCGGAGCGCGCGGCCGAGGTCGCGGCGGCCGGGCACCGGCGGATCACCGCCGAGGGGCATCGTTACGTGGATCGCGCCCGGCAGATCGTCGGCCTCGCCGCGGAGGTCGGGAACTGAACGCCTACACCGATATAGCCGCCGTCGCGGCTGCACTGGTCACGGTTGCGGCGGCCGCGCTGTGGGTTCCCGGCATCGCCCGCGTGTTCTTCATCGCGCAGGCCCTGTTCTGGTCGCTGTCCTACGTGGCGCGGCCGCTGGTGCTGCTCGCGGTGCTGCCCGATCCGCACTACGGCGACAACATCTCCGACCCCCGGCTGGCCGGACTGGGATACGACCGCGGGATCGGTCTGGTGCTCGACCACGTGGTGTTCGGCTTGTGGTGTTACGCGCTACTGGTGATCGGTTACGCGCTCTGGCGGCGGCGGCACCCCCCGAGCACCGTCCCGGCCGCGGTCGAAGACCCCGACGTGATGCCCACGCTGATCGTGCTCTACGGGCTCGGACTGTTGGGCCGGGCGGCATCGGTGGCCACCGGATCGCTGGGCGCGGCCGGTGAGGTCAGCAGCGGCAACCCCCTGCTCAGCTTCGTCGCCACGTTCGCAGGGATCGCGGCGCTCGGAATGATCGTCTTCCTCCGGCCTGCACGGCCGCAGACCACGGCGCTGGCGCTCGGCGCGCTGTTCACGGGCGAGCTGTACTGGTCGTCGGCCGTGCAGTCCAAGACACCGATCCTCGCCGCCGCACTCGCGCTGGCCGTGCGGTTTTCGATGCTCGGCTGGAACCGGCGCACCACGATCGGCGTGGTGCTGATCGGCGTGCTCGGCGTCGCCGGATTCGGCTGGCTGCAGTCGTTCAAGAACTCCGGCACGGCCGCGCTCGACGCGGCCCTCGTCGACTCCCGCTACCCGGAGAACGTCCGGCCGTTCCTGAGTATCCTGCGGCGCTTCGACCTGCTCGAAGCCGCCACCGACGCGTACTTCGTCGGTCCCGGGGGCTGGCTGTCGCCCGGCGAGGTTCTCCACCACGCGAGCCTGAGCCTGATCCCGGCGCAGGTACTCGGTATCGAGAAGCTCCAATCCGGTACGGCCTGGGCGAACGACGTGCGTGGCGCGTCGGTGGATATGAGCACCGTGTCGGTGTCCCTCGCGGAGGGCAACGTGAACGAAGGCTATCTGCTCGGCGGTGAGGTCGGCGTGCTCGTCGCCGTCGTGTTCACCTTCGGGCTGTTGCTCGCGTGGGAGCGCGCACTGTATTCGCGGTTCTTCCCGGTCCTGGTGCTGGGGCTCGCGATCACCGGCGCCTCCACCCTGTTCGAACGCGGGATTCTCGGCAGTTTCGAGAATCTCGGCAAGTTCGCCCAGTCGGCCGTGCTCGCCTGGTTCGTCCATCTGATCGTCACGGAATTCCGCCGCCGCCCGACGCCGCTCCCGTCACCGGCGCACGCTTCAGCAGTTACCAAGACATGAGGTCGCAGTTCATGGGTTTGATCGATATCTGGCATATCGTCCGGCGGCGGTGGATGCTGATCGCCGCCATCGCGCTGACCGTCACGGTGGCCGGCGTCTGGTACGCCTCCTCCCGCGCCGTGACGTACGTGGCCAGCAGCACGATGTACGTCTCGATGGCCACCGGCACCTCGGTCAACGACTCCTACCAGGGCGGTCTGGCGGCCCAGCAGCGCGTGCGGTCCTATCTCGAACTGGCCACCAGCGCCGCGGTCGCTGAGCGGGTCGTCCACGACCAAGGGCTGACGGAATCGCCGGACGAGTTCCGCGGCCGGATCACCGCCTCGTCGCCGCCCGCGAGCACGATCCTGGAGATCGCGGTCTCCGCGCCCACCGCGCAGCGGGCGCGTGATCTCACCGACGCCACGGTCGCTCAGTTCCGGGCTCTGGTCGACAGTCTCGAGTCCATCGAAACAGGCGCTGCTCCCGCCGCCCGCGTCTCGGTCGTCGACCGTGCCCGGCTACCGGCCGCTCCGGCAGGCCCCGGCACGAGCCGGTTCGTCGCCATGGGCTTGTTCGGTGGACTGCTGCTCGGCTTCGCGGCCGCATTTCTGCGCGAACGCACCGACCGGCGTATTCGCACCAGTAGCAACCTCGCCGAGGTCGCGCCGGTCCCGGTGGTCGCCGCCTTCGACCAGGGAGAATCCACCTCCGAGGCGGCCCGGCGACTGCGTAATCACCTGCGGGGCGCCCAGATCATCGAATGCACCAGCCTCACCGACCGATCACAATCAAAGGTGGCGAACACCCTGGCGCTGGCCTTCGCCGATGCCGGTCATCCGGTGATCCTCGTCGACGCCGACACCTCCGGCGACGGAAGCTCCGGCACGGTGCCCGGTCCAGGCCTCACGACGCTGCTGCGCGGCGGTGTACCGCTGGACCGGGCGATCACCGAGGACTGGGGCGGGACCGGGGTCGCGGTGCTGCCGATCGGGCACATCGAGCCGGATACGTCCGACCTGATCGCCTCGGAACACTTCGCCCATCTCATCGCCGATCTGCGCGAGCGCTATTACCGCGTGATCATCGAGACCGCACCGGTCAGTCGTGCCGCCGACGCGGTCGCCGTCGCGCCGTTGTCCGATGCCATCCTCGGCGTCGCCGATCTCGGCAGACTCACCGAACCGCGGCTGCGTACCGCCCTGACCGCGTTCGGCACGTCCGGGCCGACCGGCGTGGTCGGCTACCACGCGCCCGGATCGGCGGCGGACCGACTGGTGGGATGGTTGAGGGTATGAGCGACGACATTCTCCGGCGGCGCCGCTTGCTCGCCGCGACTTTGGGTGCGGCGGCGGTACTTCCGATCACCGCCGCCTGCACCACAGCCGAGCCGGACGACCCGCAGTTCCGGTCGCCGACCACCGATGCGCCCGCGGCACGTAACGTCCGGGACTTCGGAGCCGTCGGAGACGGTATCGCCGACGACACCAAGGCTTTGGCCGCAGCCGTGGCCAAGGACCCGGATGAGCCGCTGGTGCTCTACCTGCCCGCCGGGCACTACCGGGTCGAGTCGATGCCCGATCTGCCGGACTACGCCACGATTCTCGGTGACGGCGCCGACGTCACCACGATCGTCTACGCGGGCGAGGGCACTCTGGTGCGGCTGCGCAAGCGCAGCCGGGTCCGTTTCGCCAGGCTGGGCATCTACACGACAGGTCCCGGCTCGACGGCGGTCGACCTGTCGGAATGCTTTCGCTGCTCCTTCGACGCGGTGGTACTGCGCGGCAACCACCTCGCCGACAACCATCCCCGGTACCTGACCCAGCGCGGAGTCGTGTTGCGCGACAACACCGGCGGCACCGCCTTCATCAACTGCGACATCAACAACTTCGGGATCGGACTGACCACATCCTGTATCCAGAACTACGTCACCTCCTCGAAGTTCACCAGTAATCACACCGGCGTCCTCGGCACCGGCAACGACCACAACGCCGGGCTGGCGCTGACCAACGTCGAATTCGTCTCCGACCAGAACCCGCTCACCACCCACCGGCACCTGCGGGTCGACGGCGCCGCCAACGACTGGTGGCTGACCAACGTGTGGTTCGAAGGAGCCGACGTCGCCGTGTCGGTCGGCGAGAACGGGCGCGGCGGGCCCGCGCAGTTCGGCATGGTCAACGCGAAGGTCGCGGCCCGTTCGGTCGGGCTCGAACTGAACTACTGCCGACAGCCGTATCTGGCGAACGTGATCTTCGACGCGGAGTCGCAGCCGCCGGGCATCCCGGTGCGGGTGGATCCGGTCGGCTGTCCGGAAGGCACCGCGCTCGGATTGATCTCGGGGATCACCGACGACATTCCCGTCGAGACGTTTCCGGGCGGCTGGAACGTCATCGGCCGCAAGGGCATGCGCACTCCGCGGTTCACCGGCACCGTGGTATCCCAAGCGGGGCCGCACGGCGCGGACGTGTTCCAGGCACAGAGCAGCGACGGCGCCGTCCGCGCCGCGGTGACCGCCGACGGAACCTGGGTCTGCGAGCACGCCGACAACGGTCCAGTGCTCAAGGCGCCCGACGGCGGCTACTGGCGGCTCACGGTCTCCGACGACGGAAAGCTGGGCACGGTCGCGCTCGGCAGGAAGCGTCCCGGCGGATGACCCGACGCCAGTACCGCCGTATCGAAGCGCAGCCGACCATCACCGGTCCACTCGGAACGCCGGTGCGGTTGCGGCCGCCGCGCTTCGACGATTTCGCTGCGTGGCGGCGGATCCGGCTCCGTGACCGCGCGATCATGGAGCCCTACTGGGTCAGCTCGGAGCAGGACTGGCCCGACCGCCACACCGCACGCCACTGGGTGCGGGAATGCCTGGACAACTGGGCCGAGGCACGCGCCGTGCGGCGGGTGAGCATGGTCATCGAGGTGGCCGGGCGGTTCGCCGGACAGATCGAACTGGCCTCGATCGATGCGGCGGCGGGCAGCGCCGAACTCGGCATCTGGATCAGCTCCGCCGTCGCGCGCGGCGGTATCGGCGCTCTTGCCTTGACCATGATGACGGACTTCGGTTTCGACAGTCTCGGCCTCATGCGAATCACCGCACCGATCGCACCCGGCAACATCGCCGCGGCCAAGGCCGCGGCCACGGCGGGCCTGCGGTACGAAGCCCGGATGACCACCTATTTCGATGCCGGTGGCGCACGCCGCGACCACGAGCTGTGGGCGGTGACCCGCCCCGATCGGCCCGACCTCGGCTTCACCGCCGTCTACCTGGCCCGGCAGCGCCTCCACCCGATGACGACGCAACTGCCCGCCGCCCCCGCCGTCCCGCACGGGCCGCCCCGCGTGAGCATCGCAGCCGCGCGTCTGCGGTACCAGCTTTCCCGATTGCGCCGGGTGTTCAGGTGGTTGCGGGGCAGCGCCGCCGTCGCCCTCTCCGACTCCGATGACCGCGGCGGGGTGCTGGTGCGGTCACGCCGTGTCTCCGATTTCCGGCAGCGCCGCGCGGCCCGTATCCGCAACCGGGCGACGCTGGCACGTGATCCGCACATGTCACCCGCCGCGTGGCTGCGCCGACATTCCCTGCGCCACTGGCTGGCCGAACTCGCCGAAGCCAGGGCAGGCCTGCGTTCCGGGCCTGGGCTGACGCTGACGATTCTCGACGACGGCCGATTCGTCGGGGAAGCCCGGCTGCACGGGCTGGACATGTTCGATCGCAATGTCCGGCTCAGCGTCTGGACCGACGCGTCGGTTCGTCCGGAAACCCGCGCGAGCGTGCTCCGCCTGCTGGTGCGCCATGCGACCGAACGGCTCGAGATTCTCCGCGTCGCCATCGCGATCCCCGTATCCGACGTCGCCGCGGCGGCTGCGGTCGCCGCGGCCGGGTTCGCCGAGGAGGGGCGGATGCGCGGGCACCTCGATGTCTTCGGGCCCCGCGGCGATCACGACCTCTGGGCGTACAGTCATCCGGCCCGCACGGCTGCCCCGGATGACGCGCCGGCCCGTGGGGAGCCGGTCCCGTGAGTTCGGCGACCGGGCGCGCCGCGGCGCACGACCACAACACCTCCGGCCGTCCCACGACCTCCTCGACGCCGGAGCGTATCCCCGCCCGGCACTTCACCGGCACCGCTCTGCTGTACCGGCTTCCGCCGGTATCCTGCCCGCACCGCATACGGAGCACCAGATGACTCTGCCCCCCGACCTCCCACCGCACCACGGGTTCGCCCGCAGCAATGCGCTGCAGCGTCGGCTGCACGAGCTGGTGCCGGGCGGCGCGCACACCTACGCCCGCGGAGCCGATCAATACCCCGAGCAGATGGCGCCGATATTGGTGCGCGGCAACGGATGCCGAGTCTGGGATGCCGACGGCAACCAGTACGTCGAATACGGGATGGGACTGCGTTCGGTCACCCTCGGCCATGCTTGTGCACCGGTTCTCGACGCCGTGACGACCACGATCGCCGACGGAGTGAACTTCAGCAGGCCGACCGAACTGGAACTGCTCGCGGCCGAGGACTTCCTGGACCTGGTCCCCGGTGCGGACATGGTCAAGTTCGCCAAGAACGGCTCCGATGCCACCACCGCCGCCGTCCGGCTGGCCAGGGCCGTGTCCGGTCGCCAGCGGATCGCCGTCTGCGAGCAGCCGTTCTTCTCGGTCGACGACTGGTTCATCGCGACGACACCGATGTCGGCGGGCATCCCCGCTCAGGTCGGCGCCGAAACCGTCCGGTTTCCCTACAACGACGTCGACGCCCTCGCCGCGGTCCTGGCGGGCGACACCGTGGCCGCGGTCGTCATGGAGGCGGCCACCGCGACCGCGGAACCCGAGCCCGGCTATCTCCAAGCCGTGCGCGCCCTGTGCGATCGGCACGGCACCCTGCTGGTGTTCGACGAGATGATCACCGGATTTCGCTGGGCCGCAGGCGGCGCGCAGTCCGTCTACGGCGTAACTCCCGACCTGTCCTGCTGGGGCAAGGCCATGGGTAACGGATTCCCCATATCGGCGCTCGCTGGACGGCGCGAGTACCTGGAACGGGGCGGTCTGCGCACCGACGCCGACCGCGTGTTCCTGCTGTCCACCACGCACGGGCCGGAAACCAGTGGGCTGGCGGCCTTCCGCGCGGTCGCCGCGGCCTACCGGACCGGCGATCCGATCGCCCGAATGGAAGCGGCCGGCGCCGCACTGGCGACCGGGTTCACCGCGCTGGTAACCGAACTCGGCATCGGCGACCACCTCCGGGTCCGCGGTCGCTCCTCCTGCCTGATCTTCGAAACCCTCGATTCCCACGGGAACCCATGCCAGGCGTTCCGCACGTTGTTCCTGCAAGAACTGCTGCAACGCGGAGTACTCGGGCAATCCTTCGTCACCTCGGCGGCACACGACCACGACGCGATCGCCGCCACCCTGTCGGCTTGCGCGGCCGCGGCCCAGGTGTACCGGACCGCTCTCGAACGCGGCACCGTCGATGGACTGCTGCGCGGACGATCGGTCGCTCCCGCGATTCGCCGCACCGCCGCGCCGCGGCAGATCGAAACGAGCACATCTCGATGACCACACCCCGCATCGCCATCGTCCACGAACGGTTCACCGAATTCGGCGGATCCGAAGCCGTCGTGGGCGAATTCGCCCGCACCTGGCCCGGTGCCGACATCTACGCCCCGATCGTCACGCCGGACGGAATCCGCCTGCCCGTCCGGCATGTCCACGACACCTGGCTCTCCCGCGCCCACACGGTGACCCGCGGTCGGCACGCTCCGCTGCTGCCGTTCGTCCCCCGTTCCCTGCGTCGTATGCCATTGCGGGGCTATGACGCCGTGGTCGTCAGCCACCACTCGTTCGCCACTCAGGCCGCGTTGGCCACCGACGCGCCCGTGATCGCCTATGTGCACAGCCCCGCGCGATGGGCCTGGGATCGAGAGTTCCGCATCCGCGAAGCCGGCGGACGGACCGGCCAGTTCGCCCTCGGCGCCCTGGGCGCACTGGCCCGCCGCACCGAACTGCGAGCCGCGCCGCGCCTGACCCAGGTGATCGCCAACTCGACCGCCGTCGCCGACCGGATCCGCGACTGGTGGGGCCTGACCGCCACCGTGATCAATCCCCCCGTCGATGTCGACCGTTTCACCCCCGATCCCACACGTGCCCGGGAGGACTTCTTTCTCTGCGCCGGTCGCCTCGTTCCCTACAAACGCGCCGACCTCGCCATACGAGCCGCGCAACTCGCCGGCGTGCGGCTGGTCGTGCTGGGCGCCGGTCGTTTCCGGCCTCAGCTCGAAGCCCTCGCCGGACCCGAGACAACTTTTCTGGGCGCCACCTCTACCGACATCCTGCGGGACATGTACCAACGCTGCCGCGCCCTGCTCATGCCCGGCGTGGAAGACTTCGGCATCGTCCCGGTCGAAGCCATGGCCTGCGGTACTCCGGTGATCGCCATCGGCGCGGGCGGCGCGCTCGACACGGTACGACCGGGCACGACCGGCGAACACATCGCTCCGGGCGCCGATCCCGACGTCGTCACCCGTCTGGCCGCGGCGATGGCCGACTTCGACGCCGCCCGCTACGACCCGCGCATCGTCCGCGCCCACGCGGAAACGTTCGCACCAACCGCGTTTCGGGCACGGATGGCCGCGTGCGTCGCTCAGTAAGCGGCCGCCCAGCGAAGTGCCGAACGCTGTTTGCTCGGCGAGCGTGATCTGCCTGGCCGCATGGTCGAGCGCGTCTGCTCACTCGTCGAGCCGGTCGTAGCACCGGCTGCCGTGACGTATCACCGGTTCCCCGGGATGGGAACGGATGCGCTGGGCGGCAGGTGTTCCGGGCCGATGATGGTCGGTATGGGCGGCATCGTCGACTTCGTTCGGGCCAGGCGCATCAGTGTGCCTCCAGCCGTAGAGCGTCGGTGACCCGTGCGGGTGCTGTTGACGGCGAGTGGGTCGCGCGGCGACAGCGAGCCGATGTTGGGGCTCGCGCTGTGGTTGCGGGAATTCGGGGCGCGGGTGCGGGTGTGCGCGCCACCGGATATCGCCCAGCGTTGCGCTGACTCGGGGGTGCCGATAGTGCCGCTCGGGCCGCTGAAGGCCGGTTCGCGAGCCGGGAGGCCGTCGCGGGCCGAGCTGTCGCGGTATGTGACGGACTGGCCCAGAATCCAATTCGACACGATCGCCACAGCGGCCGCAGAATGCGACGTTGTGGTCGCCGCCGGCGTGACCCAGGTCGCGGCCCGGTCCGTCGCCGAGAAGCTCGGCATCCACTACCAGTATGTGAGCTATCAGCCGACCAGTCTGCCCTCGCCACATCACCCGCCGATGCCGCTGCCGGGCGATCGACCCGCACCGGAGGCGATCGACAACCGGTTGCTGTGGGAAATCGACACCCACGGTTGGAACGCGCAGTTCGGCCACGCGCTCGATACCGGCCGGGCGGCGCTCGGGCTAGGGCCGGTAACCGACGTACGCGACCACGTCATCACCGAGAGTCCGTGGCTGGCCGCGGACCCGGTGCTGGGTCCATGGCCCCAATCGCCGCGACTGAACGTGGTACAGACGGGTGCCTGGATCGTCCCCGACGAACGCGCCTTGCCCACCGACTTGTCGGCGTTCCTGGACGCGGGCACACCCCCGGTGTATGTCGGGTTCGGCAGTATGCCGATGCGCAGCGGAATCGCCCGTGCGGCAATCGAGGCGATCCGCGCCCACGACCGCCGAGTCCTCCTTTCCAGTGGCTGGGCCGAGCTGGCCCTGATCGACGATCTGCCCGACTGCATGGCCATCGACGAGGTCAACCACCAGGCGCTGTTCGCTCGGGTCGCCGCCGTCATCCACCACGGCGGCGCGGGCACGACGACCGCCGCCGCCCGGGCGGGCGTCCCACAAGTCGTGGTACCCCAGATGATGGACCAGCCGTACTGGGCACGCCGGGTGGTCGACCTCGGCATCGGCGCGGCGTGTACGGAAGCCGACCCCAGCGCAGCGTCATTGTCTGCCGCTCTCGACATCGCATTGGCGTCTACCACCCGAGCGCGCGCGAACGAAGTGGGCGGCATGATCCGCTCGGACGGGGCGGCGGTGGCTGCGAAACTGCTGATCGACGCGATCAGTTGAGATTCGGCTCCTAGCCAGCGCGATCCCGCGAGTGCTCATTCAGGTCAGCATTCCCCGTACTTCGGCAATCCGCCGATCCAGCCGTGCCGAGTGCGCGGTGGCGGCAGCCTTCTCCGCCTGCCGGATGGTTGCGCGCGCCGCGTCCAGTTCACGCTTCCTCAGGAAAGACTCCGCGAGCCAGGTGCGGTAGAGGGCCACTTCGCGGGTTCGGTCGGCCGAGAGTTGCCCGATCGCGCGGGACAACAGTGGGCTCGCTTTGGCTGGTTCGCCCAGCTCGACGAAGCACCTGCCTGCCATCACGTCTATCTCGGTACGGTCCATCCAATACACCCACTCCGGCTCAAGAATGTCCGATGACCTGCGCTCATACGACTCGTCGACCGCATCGAGCGCTCGTTCGGCTCCTTCGCGATCACGCGACCGTGCGCATGCCCACGCCAAGCGATCCGTGAGCAACGACCGGACTACTGGAGGTGCGTCTGCTGCTCCCTTTACGGCGGTACGCGCGAGCAACGTTGCCTCGCTGGGATTTCCGACATTGGCGATTTGATAGCTCAGGCTCGACAGAAGTTGCGCCGTCAACACGCGGTCTCCGGCGTCGTCGGCGGCCGACGCGCCGCTCAGATACAGACGTTGTGCGTCGCCGTACCTACCTGCGTCGCTGGCTACCCACCCAGCGAGTTGTGCGAGTTCACCCGCGACTGTCAAGAGCCGCTTGCCCACTCGTTCGGAATAGCTGCATTCCGCGATGACTTTTCGCGCGCTTTCGAACTCCCGCAATACCAGCGGGAACAAGTCCTCGCCACCCACCTTGTCATCCAGATGTCGCAGCTCGACCACACGCCGTTCCATGTCGGTCGCCAGTGCATTCCCGATGCGCCGACCAGTGGAGGAATGCGTCTCGGGTGCAGAATCGCCCACCAGCCATTCGTGTGCGACTCGGATCGGGTCCGGTGACGGTGCCATGAGAGCGCTTATCGGAATATTCAGTGCTCGCGAGTAGCCGATGATGTGCTCTTGCTTCACATCGCGTTGCCCGTTCTCCAACATTCCGAGCAGCGACTTACTGTAGTTGGTCTTCGCCGCGAGTGCGGCAAGGCTGACGCCTCGGCTCAGCCGGGCCGTTCTGAGCAGAAATCCTGGATTCTCCATCGAGCCGACGCACCCCCGCTTCTGTGGACGCTTGTGGACTGCAAACCGATTCCGCGCCTGACCTATTCACCCGAGACTACTACGCAGCGCCTGGTGGAGGCCGGTCCGAATCGTGTGGGAGTTGGGGGTTACAGATGGAAACGCGCGGAGATACACCGTTGTCGCGATGCCTGTTCTATCGGCAGGAGTGCGGTCTGCCCGCTGTGGTCGACCCGCCGGAACTCGGGCGGATCGTGATGCGGGCCGGGTCGGTGTGGGCGATGACGATGCCTATTCGCCTCGGGCAGGCGGTGAAGGCGCACATGCACAACAGAAGCGTCCCGTTGGGACCGATTGTGGGACATCCGCGTTCGGGGCGCTGGACCTTTCTCATCCAGCCCGATCTGCCCGATGACGTGCGGTTGTTCGCCGAACTGTTCCGGCTGGACGTGGCGGTCGCGCGGACGGGAGCGACGATCGCCCTGCCTTCGCCAACCGCTGCGGTAGGCGCGATCAGGCACTGGATAGTGCCGCCGCGCACCGCCTTCCGCCCGTCAGGCAGGTTCGTAGTCGAAGCCGTCCGGGCGTGGGCAGACCAGATGCCGCGTACTCGGCACAGGTCGGGGACAACTCATGTCGGATGACGAATTGCGCACGAGGCGGTTCCTCCGCGTCGATGATTTGCGGTTCCGGCGCGCGCATGACAACCCACACTGGCCGGTATCCAGCCCCGCGAATGCCAGAAAGGCGCTGGAACTGCACTACGAATGCGACTACTCATCGTGCGCGACGCTCGTCGCGGCGGTGATAGCCAGCCGCGAGGACTACCGATACTTCCGCCGCACCGAAACGAATGCCGCAGGAGTCGAGAGCGAGTGCGCGACGTCCACACCGGGATCAGGTGCGTGATGTGTGGCGATTCATTCATGAACCCATCGAACGACGTTCACGTGAGCGTATTCCTACACGGACTGCGAATGGATTTCGCCGCATGCGCCACGGCGGCGATGACCTTCGCGCGGGAATGGCGGCACACCCATTACCCCGACGCGGTGGAGATCCTCCCGGACGGCGCACACGGCTTCCCCCGCCTCCCTTGTGAACGCTTGTATTGCGATCGTTCGCGCCCGATCAACGGAAGCGGGTGAGTGCGCGGCACGGGGACGGGGCGGGCACCTCACCTCGGAGGAACGAGGCCGGCGGCACGCCCATCAGGCTGCGGAAATCGGCTGTCATGTGGGACTGGTCGTAGTAGCCGGCGCCTGCCGCGAGGTCGGCCCACGGTGTGTCTTCGGCTCGGGACAAGACGCGCCGGACGCGGTCGATGCGGGCGAAGTGTTTCGGGGAGACGCCGATTCCGGTGGTGAACAGGTTGCGGAGCTGGCGTTCGCTGACGGAGAGGCGTGTGGCGAGTTCCGGGACGGGGAGCGGGTGGGCGGCGGCGATGGTGGCTACGGCGGTGGCGAGCAGTCGGCGGTGGGCGCGGTGGGCCGGATCGTCGGGGATGCGGCGCGGCAGTTCGTTCTCCAGGTACGGCACGACCTCGTCGTGCTCGAGTTCGATCAGCTCGGCGGCGAGGTGCGCGACCGGGCCGGGTAGGTCGTCCAGTCGCGCTACGCGATCGGTGAGGTCCGCCGCAGGGACTCCGAGCAGGGCGGGGACGGCGCCCGGCGCGAGTCGAAGGCGCACGCAACCTGCGGGTTTACTCGCGCGCGAGTAGCTGGCCTTCGTCTGCGGGCCGACGACGAGCGCGGCGCGGGTGGCACCGGCATCTCCGTGTTCGGCGCGCAGCACGATCGTGGTGGCCGTCTGCGGAATGTGCGCGAACGGCTCGGAGAGGTCGAGCACGGTGGGGATGCGGCCGAGTTCGACCAGCCACGGCCGCAGCGACTCCGGTGCGGGTTCGGACGTCTCGACCAGATCGGCGGTCACGACGCGCGGCAGGGTGATCACCGGATCCACTGTAGGCAGTCGCGGCCACGCCAGGTGTGCCGGAATTTCCTAGAGACCTGCGCGAACGCCCGGCACCGTGGTCCACATGATCGTGATCACGGGTGCGACCGGCACCATCGGCAGTGAAATCGTCCGGCAGTTGAGCGAGCGGGGGATATCGGTTCGCGCAGTCACCCGAAACCCGGACCGGGCGGAGGTTCCCGCAGGCGTCGAAGTGGTGCGCGGCGATTACACCGACCTCGCGTCAATGACGAAGGCGATGGCCGGTGCGGAGGCCGCGTTCGTCGTCGGCGTGCTGGGCCCGGAATATGTGGAGGCCGACCGGGCACTCATCGCCACCGCGCGGGACGCGAAAGTTGCCAGGATCGTCAAACTTTCCGCCATCGGCACCGGCGATGCCGGACTCGGCCGGGTCGGAACCTGGCATTTGCCCGGTGAGCAAGCCGCACGCGAGAGCGGAGTCGACTGGACTATTCTGCGCCCCAGCTCTTTTGCCTCCAACACCCTGAGCTGGGCCGCCGCGATTCATGCCGGGCAGCCGGTGCCGAATATGACCGGCTCCGCCGCACAGGGTGTGATCGATCCCCGCGACGTCGCCGGTGTCGCCGCCGAAGCGCTGGTCTCCGCCGAGCACGCGGGCCGGATCTACACCCTCACCGGGCCGGAATTGCTCACCACGCACGATTTGGCCGCCACTTTGGCTACCGTGACCGGCCGCACGGTGGAGGTTGCCGACATTCCGGAAAACGAAGCGCGGCAACACATGCTGGCCTCCGGAATGTCCGCCGAATTCGCGGACGGTGCGCTTGCGGGGCAAGCCTATGTGCGTGCGGGACACAACGCGATCGTCACCGACGACGTGCGGCGGATACTCGGACGGGCGCGAACTTTCGCCGAATGGGCTGCCGACAATGTGCGGGCATTCGATGCCGCGGTGCGCACGTCATAGGGTATATGTGATTGGCCTCACATCGAATTGCCGAACGCTGCCTGCTCGGCAAGGGTGACATGACTGGCCGCGTGGTCAGTGCGTTTACACGAAAAGGGGATTCGCATGCGTCGACGGGTCATGACGGTCTTGGTCGCGCTCGTAGCGGGAGGTTCGGCAGCTGCGTTCGGCGGGGCGAGTGCCTCGGCGGTCGCGGTGAATCCGTTCCCCGGTGGCACGGAGGTCTACTTCGACAACGGTGAATCCGCGGCGATCGCGAATCTGAACCTCGGACCGGTGCTGAGCCAGGTGGCCGTCGCATGGTCGCCCGGAGCGAAAGCGCTTCTCGGCGAGGGGATCACCGAGCACGCCCAATGGGCCGCCGAAACCCCGACCGGCGGGGTGTCGATCGAGGTCTATGGGGCATTCATCCAACCGTCGCTGGTCACGGTCACCACGCTGCGCGGCTGAGCTTTTTTCGTTTCGGAATTCGGTGTGCCAGAGGTATGCTCGCCCATGGCGTTATGCGCATGAGACCTCCTGGCGGATGCCCGGACGGGACGACACTACGTGTGCCGTCCCGTCCGGTGTTTCATCATCGTGCTCGGTTGCCCGCGGTTTCCGGGAACGCGTCCTGAGCGGCCATTTCCTGGGCGATCGCCGTCGCGAAGGCGTCCACGTCGGCTTCGGTGGTGTCGAACGAGCACATCCAACGGACCTCGCCGGTGCGCTCGTCCCAGGTGTGGAAGCGGAAGCGTTTCCGCAGCCGCTCGGTGACCTCCCGAGGCAGTATGGCGAAGACGGCGTTGGCCTGGACCGGCCGTACGATCTCGACACCCGGCACCCGGGCGACGGCCGTGGCCAGCCGGGCCGCCATCGCGTTGGCGTGCCGCGCGTTGCGTAGCCACAGGTCACCTTCCAGCAGCGCGACGAACTGCGCCGACACGTACCGCATCTTGGAGGCCAGCTGCAACGCGGCCTTGCGCAGGTACTGCACGCCGCGCACCGCGTCCGGGTCGAGCACCACGATCGCCTCACCGAGCATCAGGCCGTTCTTGGTGCCGCCGAACGACAGGACGTCCACCCCGGCGTCAGTGGTGAACGCGCGCGGCGGCAGGTCGAGCGCGGCGGCCGCGTTGGCCAGCCGGGCGCCGTCCACGTGCAGCAGCATGCCGCGCTCACGCGCCAGCGCGCCGATCGCCGCGATCTCACCGGGCGTGTAGAGGGTGCCGAGTTCGGTGCTCTGGGTGATGGAGACCACCTTGGGCTGGGCGTGGTGCTGATCGCCGAAGCCCCATGCGTACCGGTCGAGCAACTCCGGCGTCAGCTTGCCGTCCGGAGTTGGCACCGGGATCACTTTCAGCCCGGCCACCTTCTCGGGTGCGCCGCACTCGTCCAGGTGGATGTGCGCGGACTCCGGGCAGATCACGGCGCTCCACCGGTCGCACATCGCCTGCAACCCGACCACATTCGCGCCGCTGCCGTTGAAGACCGGATAGACCTCGGCACGCTCGCCGAAATGCCCTTTGATCAGCTCGCGTAGCCGGGCGGTGTGGACGTCCTCGCCGTAGGCCGGCTGATGTCCCTCGTTGGCGGCGGCCAGCGCCGCCATGATCTCCGGGTGTACGGAGGCGTTGTTGTCGCTGGCGAATCCGCGTAGCGGCTCGCTCTCGGTAGCGTTGTCGCTCACCGGTCCTCCGGTTCCGTGCTATCGGGCTGTCGAGCGGAAGCCACGCAACCGCAGGCTGTTGCTGACCACGAAGACCGAGGAGAACGCCATCGCGGCGCCCGCGAGCATCGGGTTCAGCAATCCCGCCATGGCCAGCGGGATCGCGGCCACGTTGTAGGCGAAGGCCCAGAACAGGTTGCCTTTGATCGTCGTGAGGGTGCGGCGGGACAGGCGGATCGCGTCCGCCGCAGCCCGCAGGTCGCCGCGGACCAAGGTCAGATCGCCCGCCTCGATGGCCACGTCGGTGCCGGTGCCCATGGCCAGGCCCAGGTCGGCCTGGGCCAGTGCCGCGGCGTCGTTCACACCGTCGCCGACCATCGCGACCACTTTGCCCTCGGCCTGCAACCGTTTGACGGTGTCGACCTTGTCCTGCGGCAGCACCTCCGCGATCACCTCGTCGATGCCGACTTGCGCGGCGATCGCGTCGGCGGCGGCCCGGTTGTCGCCGGTCAGCATGATCGGGGTGAGCCCGAGGGCGCGCAGCTGGGAAATCGCCTCGGCCGAGGTGGGTTTCACCGCGTCGGCCACCACGAGCACGCCGCGCGCCTCGCCGTCCCAGCCGACCGCGACGGCGGTCTTTCCTTCGGCTTCGGCCGCGCGCATCGCCCGGGACAGGTCGTCGTCGAGATGCTGTGACCAGTCGGCGAGCAGCCGCGCGCGGCCGACGACCACCGCGTGCCCGTCAATCGTGCCCTGCACGCCCAGGCCCTCGACGTTCGCGAAATCCTCGACCGGCTTCAGCTCACCCACCCGCTCGCGGGCGCCCTTGGCGATGGCCTGGGCGATCGGGTGCTCGGAGGAATCCTCCAGCGCCCCGGCCAGTTCCAGAATCCGTTCGACCTGCTCACCCTCGGCCGCGACGACATCGAGCAGCGTCATCTTGCCCGCGGTGACGGTGCCGGTCTTGTCCAGCACGATCGTGTCCACCCGCCGGGTCGACTCCAGCACCTCGGGACCCTTGATCAGGATGCCCAGCTGCGCGCCGCGTCCCGTGCCGACCATCAGCGCGGTCGGCGTGGCCAGTCCGAGCGCGCACGGGCAGGCGATGATCAGCACCGCAACCGCGGCGGTGAACGCCGCGGCCACCGAACCGCCGGTGCCGAGCCAGAATCCGAGCGTCGCGACCGACAGCGCGATGACGATCGGCACGAAGATCCCGGAGATCCGGTCGGCCAGCCGTTGCGCCTGCGCCTTCCCGGTCTGCGCGTCCTCGACGAGCTTCGCCATCTGCGCCAGCTGGGTGTCGGAACCGATCCTGGTGGCGCGCACCACGATCCGGCCACCCACGTTGACGGTCGCGCCGACCACGGCGTCGTCCGTGCCGACCTCCACCGGCACCGACTCGCCGGTGAGCATCGAGGCGTCGACGGCCGAGGAACCTTCCACCACGACGCCATCGGTGGCGATCTTCTCGCCCGGCCGCACCACGAACCGGTCGCCGACCGTCAGCTGCTCCACCGGAATGCGCAGCTCGGTTCCGTTGCGCAGAACCGACACCTCCTTGGCCCCCAGCTCGAGCAGGGCACGCAGCGCCGCACCCGCCCGCCGTTTGGCGCGCGCCTCGAAGAAACGTCCGGCCAGGATGAACGTGGTGACACCCGCCGCGGCCTCCAGGTAGATGCTGCCGGTGCCGTCCATCCGCGAGATGGTGAACTCGAACGGGTGCGTCATGCCCGGCCTGCCCGCGGTGCCCCAGAACAAGGCGTACAGCGACCAGCCCAGTGCGGCCAGCGTCCCCATCGAGATCAGGGTGTCCATGGTCGCGGCGCCGTGGCGCAGATTGGTCCACGCCGCGCGGTGGAACGGCAGCGCGCCCCACACCACGACCGGCGCGGCCAAGGTCAGTGACAGCCACTGCCAGTTGGTGAACTGCAAGGCCGGGATCATCGCCATGGCGATCACCGGCACCGACAGCGCCACCGAGATCAGCAGGCGGGTGCGCAGGCTCGCCGCGGGATCTTCCTCGGCGGCGATTTCTTGTGGCTTCGGGGGCGCGGGCAGGGCGGCGGTGTAGCCCGCTTGTTCGACGGTGGCGATCAGGTCGTCGGGCGAGACGTCACCGGTGACGTCCACCCGGGCCTTCTCGGTGGCGTAGTTCACGGTCGCGGTGACGCCGTCGAGCTTGTTGAGTTTCTTCTCGATCCGGGCGGCGCAGGACGCGCAGGTCATTCCACCGATCACGAGTTCGACCTGCCCGGAGGGCTGCGGTTGTGTCGCGGTGGTCATCGTGGGTGCTCCGTTCTGTGCGGCGGTCGGCGGGTCAGTGCACGTGTCCGTCCGGCGCCTGCTGCTGACCAGTGTGTTCGTTGTGGCTCGAGGCGTCTACGGCGGGGGTACCCGGCGCGACGGCCAAGGTGAATTCGGCGGTGCGGACCACGCCCTCGTGCTGGAAGTCGAGGAACAGGCGGTAGTCGCCCGCGCTCGGCGCCGTGACGGCAAAGGTGATGCCCGGTCCGGCCGCGGTCACGCCGTCGCCGGGGTGGCCTTCCGGGTGGACGTGCAGATAGCCCAGGTCGGCGGCGCGCAGGGCCACCAGATGGCCGTAAGCGCCGAGGTAGGGCTGTAGGTCGGTCACCGGCTTGCCCGCGCGGCTCACCGACAGCGTCACCTTGGAAGCCCGCCCGGGAACTACGGTGCCGTCCAGCGTGACGGTGTAGTCGCCGACGTTGGTGGTGGAGGTCGCCGCGGGCAGCTGCTGTGGGTCGTAGACGCCCGCCACCAGCAGGTCCGCGCCGAGGGTCAGGTTCTCGCCGCCCTGCGGAGTGAAGTCGGCGAACACGCGATAGTCACCGGCGCGGCTGAGGTCGAGTGGGACGCTCCAGGTGCCGTCGGCGCCGAGCACCGGGTGGACGTGCTGGAAGGCGGCCATATCACGGCGCACGACGATCAGGTGCAGATCCTTCTCGTGACTGCGCACGTAGCGGGTGACGGGCTTTCCGTCCCGGTCGAGGATGGTGAAGCGCAGCGGTACGTTCGCCGCGGCGGTGGCTCGGGTGGTGTCCAGCCGCAAGGTGTAGCCGCGGTCGGTCGCCATCATTCCTCCAGGTAGTGCGTGGTCCTCGCCTTGGGCGGTGCCGTGTGCGTTCGAGTCGTGGGCGGCGGGTTCGGTGGGCTCCGGCCCGATGGTCGCACCGGCCGCGAGGGCGATCCCGAAGACCGCGGCGAGGCCGAGGGCGAAACCGCCGAATTTGATGGTCGCGTTCATCGGAGTGCTCCGTCCGTCAGCCTGCGACCGCGTAGCCGGCGCGAACCACCGCCGCGGCGAGTTCGGCGCGTTCGATCGGGGTCGCGCTATCGACGGTCACCAGTCCGTCGGCGAGGTCGACGGCCACCGACTCGACGCCGGAGATGCGGCCGATTTCGGTGCGGACCGATGCGGCGCAGCCGCCGCAGGTCATGCCGGTGACGGTCACGGTGGTGGTGCTCATGGTCGGTGTCCTCCTGCTGGTACGTCTGCTTCTTGATTTCTACCCTACCCCCCTAGGGTATTTAGATGTCAAGTCCGGAGCAGACGAAAGCCCGGCCCGCGACGAGTCGCGGACCGGGCTGTGTGGGTCGGGATCAGCGGTAGGTCACCAGCGCGACGGCGGGTGCCGAGACCACTTGCACATCGGCGGAGTCCGACACCTTGACGTGCAGGAATCCGCCCTCGATCGCGATGTGGACGTCATCGACGGTGCGTGCGGCCCGGCCCTCACGGTCCACCAGGGAGTAACCCTCGACCAGGACAACCTTGCTCGCGGGCCGCCATTTCGCTTCCATTGCCGTGCCTTTCGTCGGTGCCGTGGGCGGGAAGTCGAGTTCCGGCTCGGCGACATGGTTGAAGTAGTTGGACAAGACGTTCAGTGCGACATGGCCGACGACCTCGCTCAGTTCGGCGTCGCTGACGCCACGGGCGCGCGCCGAGGCGAGCGTGGCGTCGTCGAGCCGGCTGCGGGAGCGGAGCACGTCACGGGCGACGCGCAGGATCGCGTCGGCGTGCGGGTCGTCGGCGCGCGCCGCGCGGGTGTCGACGATCGCCTGCTCGGTGAAACCCATCCGGTCGGCGCGCATGGTGTGCGCGGCGGTGCAGTAGTCGCAGCCGTTCTCGCTGGCGACCAGCAGGGCGAGTTGCTCGCGCACCCGGGCGGAGAGCTTTCCCTTGGTCAGCGCGTCGCGCAGGTTCAGGTAGCCGCGCAGGGTGGCGGGGCTGTTCGCCATGGCGGCGTAGAGATTCGGGACCCGGCCCAACTGGCGCTGTACCTCGGCGAGCAGATCGGCCTGCTCGGCGTCGGCGGAGTCGGTGGACACAAGGGGCAGGCGGGACATCGAAGCCTCCAGCTCGTACAAGATGGTACCGATCGGTTCCGAATTAAGACGGTACCGATTGTTTCCGTATCGGTCAAGTCGGATGGTACTGATCAGTTCCGTTCTGCTACCGTGGGGTTATGCCAACCCAGGCCAAGCAACGTTTGCTCACCACGGCGGAAGAACTGTTCTATGCCGAAGGCATTCGTGCCGTAGGCATCGATCGCCTGCTCCAGGAGTCCGGCGTCGGCCGGGCTTCCTTCTATCGCCACTTCGCGAGCAAGGACGACTTGGTCGTCGCTGTGCTGGAGGATCGCGACCGCCGGTGGCTGGACTGGCTGCGCGAATCGGTCGAACAGACCGTCGACCCCGCCGCCCGCCCGCTCGCGGTCTTCGACGCTCTGGCCGAACGGTTCGCCCGCGACGACTTTCGCGGCTGCGCGTTCATCAACACCATGGTCGAGGTGGCCGATCGCGAGAGTGCTGCCCATCAGGTCGCCGATCGGCACAAGCGCCGCGTGATCGAATACCTGAACGAACTGCTCACCGAAGCGGGGCGATCCGACGCCGAGGTGCTGGCCGCCGAACTCGCGCTGCTGGTCGACGGAGCGATCGTCACCGCGGTCCGTGAGGGAACTCCGGAGGCGGCCCATCGTGCGCGCACGATCGCGGAGCGTTTGCTCGCGACGCGGTGAGAGTTGGCGTACTACCGCCGATTTGCATGCGGGGTCTACTCGCTCGCGGTGATCGGGCCCGTGGCGTGTACCCGCTTCTTGGCTACGGACCTGTTTGCTTCATGAACTCGTCGCGAGACGGTCGGCGTTGTGACGAAGCGCCACCCGGATCGCTGAGCGGCGCCCGGGGTAGTCATCGCGGACCCGTCGCTGTCGGCGTCGTGGCGACTGCGGCCGTTGGGGCGAGCTCACCGGCGTGCCACCCGCTGGAGTCGTCGCCGGACCGCCTTGGTCGCGCAGCGGTCCGAATGCCCGGTGCGGGTAGTGCGGTCGTGGGTGTGCACGCCGGGTGCCGCCCCGGCTGACTTATCGCGGGGCGGCACCTGCTCGGATCAGGCGGAGTGCAGATTACGTGCCGTAGGTGAGGTCTCGGTCGTGGCCGGGTCGGGGTAGGTGCCGAAGAGGCGGTCGGCGGTGCCGGAACTGGTGACCGTGAACCAGTAGTGCTCGTTCTTGTAGTGGTGGTGGCGATGGTTGCGCCAAACCGCCCGGTAGAGCGAACCTTTCGGCTTGTAGTCGGTGTGGATCAGGTAGTGCGTCCACTCGTAGCCCAGGCCGAGCAGTGTGATGGTGATCAGAAAGGTCAGGCCGAGGCCCGAACGGGGGAAGGCGAAGGCCGCCAGCGCGATCAACACCACGACCAGCACCGCCAGCGTTTTCGTCGGGATGAAGATCAGCGGGATGTCGCGCGGATCCACGTGATGCTCGCGGTGCTTGCGGGCCAGTTCGCTGTCGAGTGCGATCGGGCCGAGCCGCCGTGGCCGCCAATGCAACACCGTGACGTGCACGATCCACTCGAACACCGGGAACACCGTCAGCAGCACGGCGGGGACCAGCAGATCGGTGAGCTGCCAATCGCCGACGACGACGCGAGCGATCAGCGCGCCCACCAGCGTGGTCCCGATCATCCACGGCGAGGGGTGCCGGAGGAATTCTTCGAATGCCCGGCCGAGGGTGAGTCCGCGCCGCAGCGACCGCTCATCCCTGCGTACCCGCGCCCGTGCGTCCGTGTCGATCGAAGCGTGTTCGGATGCTTTCGGTTTGGTCATGATCGTTCCTAGCTGTGCGTGACCGGCGGTCCGCCGAGGACCTCGATCAGGGCGGTGGTCGCCGGCTCGAGCAGCGCCCGAGCAGTGCCGACGGCCTTCTGCGGCCGGCCCGCGACGATGGCGGCGGCCAGTTCGCGGTATGCCTCGACGTTGCCCACCTCGGCGGACATGATCGGGGCCAGCGCCGCGAGCGCCGGTTCATATGCGGCGCGCAACATGTTGAACATCAGCCGGAACACGATCGAGTCGGCCGCGTCCACGACGTGATCCCAGAACTCCATCGCATGCCGTTGCTGCGCGATCGGATCCTGTTCGGCGGCAAGCGCTTCGAGGGAAGCCTCCAGCAGGGGACGAACCTCGCCCGCGCCGATCGCGCCGACCCGGCGAGCGGCCAGCTCCGCCACCTTCGGCCCGTTGTGCAAGCGGGCCTCCAGAATGCTGCGTGCGACCGCGGGGTCCAGTTCCCCGGCCTGCACCAGCAGCCTGGGCAGAACCTCGAGCCCCGCGCCGCGCCGATAGTCCAGCACGGTCGTCGCGTCTCCTTGGCGCACCGACACCAGCCCGGCCGCGGCCAGCCGCTGCAAGGCTTCCCGCACCGCGGGCCGGGACACCCCGAGCGCCTCCGCCAACTGTCGCTCACTGGGCAATGTCGCCCCGGGCGCCAGCTCACCGCTGAGCACGTCCGCGGCGATCTGCTCGAACACGTCCGCCGACACCGACCGCTTGACCACAGGTTGCAACGCCATGCGTCTACTGTGCGCCTCGGTGGTCAGGAGGTCAAGTGGTCAGACCAGATACGTGCGGTCTATGTCCTGCCCGGTCCGGAGGTTCGGAATCTTTGCCGAGATCGGACATACTTCTCGAGTTCCGAGGGCCGAGCCGGGAAGGCGGATGAGGGGCGCAGACATACCGGGTGCGGGTGGACCGGCGGAAGTGGCCCGTCAAGGGGCGCAACGGATCGCGCGGGCACTGACCGCCGGTTCCTCACAAATCAGCCGGCGACAGCACGAAGTGGCGGACGCGACGCGAGCCTCTGTCAGAGGTTTGCTTTACCAGGACCACGCCGGCGCGATTCCGCTCGATTCTGCTGGTCGAGCGCTGATTCGTGATAACGCGGTGTACGGAGGTCGCAATGAGACCGCCTACACGGAATGGCTCGGAGAGCTCCGTGGCCGTGGGGTCGACACCGACCGGGCGATGTCGGATCTGGAGACGGTCTGGGACTACCTGCGTTTCGACCCCAAGTGGGCATTCGATCCAGAACGCGACTACGGGGGCATCATTTTCTTCGGCAGCCGAGACATCGGCGGAGCCTCGGTGATCGCGAACCTGGTTCGCGATCGCGGCCTCGATGACGTGCCCGTGGTGTTCTCCGGATATCGCGGCGAGGCAGCCAAATTCCGGCTGGCGGCGGAGAAGCTGAATCTGAACCCGAACCAAATCATCGAAGAACCATTCGCTCAGAACACCGGCCAGAACGCGGTCTACTCCGTGGACATGCTGCAAGCGCACGGTCGCGATGTCTCATCGGTGATCGGTGTCTGCACCCCGTTCCACTCACGACGGGTGTGGGGAACCCTCGTGAAACAATGCCCAGACGTCGAACACGTCTCCATCTCCGCCGCGGACGTCTCGCTCGAGAACTATATGAAATACGGGAACCGGCCCGACGCCGATACAGCGCCGCATCCGAAGTCCATTGTCGCCATCACCATGGGCGAGATCAAACGGCTCGACGAGTACCCCCGCGAAGGCCACTGCGTCCAGGAGAACATTCCGGGTAACGTGCGCGACGCCTATGACAGGCTGAGCGATATCTTCCGGCCCGCAGAACGCCGGTTCTGAGCGGGGCGGCGACGTTCGGAACAGTCCGCGTCTACTGCCGGGGCGGCGGTCCCAATTCGGTGGCCCGCGTGTCACCTGGCGAGCTAGCATCACTCGGCCGTATTCGAAGGTGGAGTTCACGAGGAGGTGGGGCGGGATGACCGCGCCGAAGACCGCCGTCACGCACGACGCCCGGACTGTCCATTCGTCCCGGGTCCCGGTCTGATCCTTTTCGTCCGGCGTTTGTGCCGAGCCCTTGGGCTCCTGTGACGGTGGTGCTGTGCCCGCGACCGGGCTCGGCCATCATGAACACGGAGAATCCGAGTTGAGTTCCACCATCGATTGGCGCGTGCGCGCCGAAACCGACGCCGATATCCCCGCGATCCACGAGATCAACGTCGCGGCCTTCGAGCGAGCCGAGGAGGCCGAGCTGGTCGACGCACTGCGCGACGACCCGGCGTGGATCGACGGCCTGTCGATCGTCAGCACGCTGCCGGACGGCACGCCGGTCGGCTTCGTGCTGCTGACCCGCTGCCACGTGGACGCCACGCCCGCGCTCTGCCTGGGCCCGTGCGCGGTGCTGCCCGGCTACCAGAAAACCGGCGCCGGTTCCGCCGCGATCCGAGCCGGACTCGCGGCTGCCGCGCGGATGAACGAGCTTTTCGTCATCGTGCTCGGTCATCCGACGTACTACCCGCGCTTCGGCTTCGACCGGGCGTCCGAGTACGGCATCGGTCTGAGTATCGAGGTGCCGGATGAGGCGTTGATGGCGCTGACGCTGGACCCGGCGCACTCGCCACCGCGCGGCACGGTTCGCTACGCCGCGCCGTTCGGCATCGACTAGTACTGTCGGCCTGACCGTACCGGCGGTGGGCGTCGCAGGATTCGTCCCACCGCCGGTCTCGGGCACGGTGGTCTATCGGTGATCGTCGATGCGCGCCATGCACAACCTCACTCTCGCGACGCGGGTGTGCGGTCGCACGGACGGACGTGCACTCCTACGAGTGCGAACAATCGGCGCTGCGGTGCTCGTGGTCGGGCGGTCAGGTGGGGTCGGAGCCCTGCACGGCGGAGAGCCAGATCGTGCAGGCGGCGGCAATGGTGGTGGCGGCCAGGAAGACCGAGAAGCCGCCACCGTCGAGGTAGACCCACAGGAGGGCGGCGATGGGGGCGGCGACGGTGGATTGGGAGTCGAGCAGGAGGCGGCGCCGCAGGCGGGTGGCCTTCGCGATGTGGGCGGGTGCGCCGGGGTCGGGGCGGCTGGGGTTATCGATGAGACGGCCGGGCGGTTCGACGTCGCGCATGCGGCCGGACGGGTAGAGGCGTCGTCCCGCGACGTGAATCGTGCGGTCGGTGAGTTCCCCTTCGGTTTCGGTGAGAGTGACCAGCGCGGGATCGAAGTACACCGGAACCCACCGCGGGCGACCTGTGCCGCCCACCTCCAACCACGACCGGCCGACCAAGCGATGCTGCTGACGGATGCGGGCAACCCGAACGGTCGGCGAGGTGGAGGGAGGACGGAATCGGAGTATACCGAAGGCGAGGGCGAGCCGATATCCGGTGTACCCGCAGACGCCGAGCGCGACGGCCGCGATCGCCGCCACCTGATCCAGAGTGCCGAACGGCGCCCAAGCGGCACAGACCGCGAGGGCGCCGATCGTCACGGTGATCGGATAGGCCAGCGGATGGCCCCGTCCGGAACTCACTTCAGGAAACCGACCTTGGTGTAGTCGCGCGAGGCGAGGCCGAACGCACCGTAGTTCGCCAGGTCGGTCCGGGCGGCATAGGTGCCCGCCGCCTGGTGCAGCGGGACGGAGTAACCCTCCTCGAAGATCATCCGATCGCATTGGTTGGCCAGCTGAATGGCCTTGTCGGGGTCCAGTTCGGCGACGGTCTGGTCGATCAGCGCGTTGAGTTCAGGAGTGCCGATGCGCGCCTTGTTGCTCTGCAGGTTGGCGGGATCGTAGTAGTAGATCTGCCGCAAACCGCTGAGCGGCAGAACGCTACCGCCCCAGCTGAACTGGGCCAAGTCGAAATTGCCCGGGTCGATGACATTGGTGAACAGGCCGGTGCCCGGCACCGTCTGGATGATCAGCTTCACCCCGACTCTCGCGAGATTCTGCTGCACGATCTGCGCGGTCTGCACCCACTGGTCCTGCTGGTACATCACGTCGCGGAGTTCGAGCTTACGGCCGTCCTTCTCGCGGACATCGCCGTTGAGCTTCCAGCCGAGCGCGTCCAGCATCCGGGCGGCCTCGTCCGGGTCGTAGGCGATCGGCGCGGCATTGTCCTGGTAGCCCTTCTGCCCCGCCACGAAGACGTGATTGTTCAGTGGCTTGGGATCATCCACGACGCCGTGCTGGGAGGCGGTGACCACTCCCTGCCGATCGATCGCCTTCGAGATGGCGATCCGCAACTGTGGGTCCGCGAGCAGGGAACCGGGTGCCCCATTGAATGTGATGTGGGACCAGGTCGATTCCGGCGTGCGGCGGATGACCACGTTCGCGGCATTGCGCGCCGCGCTGACGTTCTCGATGCCGGACATGTAGGCGATGTCGAGTTCGTTGTTCTGGATCGCGGGCAGCCAGGCCGAGTGGTCCAGGACGCTGAAGGTGACGGAATCCAGCTTCGGGGTCTCGCCCCACCATCGGGGATTGCGCCCCAGCACGATGCGATTCTGGCTGCGATCGATGGAGGTGATCACGAAGGGCCCGGCGCTGAGCGGCAGCTCGTTCTTGGCCGCGTTGGTGAAGGTGTCGGGCGTCGCCGTGACCGACTTCGGGTACAGCGGGTTGAACAGCCCTTGCCATTCGCCATACGGCTGGTCGAAGGTCACCACGGCCTGCCGGTCATCGGCGCCGCGCTCGACCTTGCCCACCCGTTCGAAACCGCCGGTGGCCGAGACGAGGAACGCGTTGTCCTTGCCGCTCAGTGCATTCGCCTGAGACCGGAGATCTTCCCAGGTGATCGGCGAGCCGTCGGACCACACGGCCTTCGGATTGATGGTGTACTCCACCTGCTGCGGATTGGTTCCGATCAATTTGATGTCGGTGAAGAAGTCGTGCGCGATGCTCAACTGTCCTGCCGCATCGCTGACGAAAGTGGTGGGCATCGTCGCTTCGACTATGGAGAAGACGGTCTCCGTTCCGCCGTCCACATGCAAATAGTTGAAGTTCTCCGGGAGGTTGGTGAGTGCCAGCCGCAGGTTCCCGCCGTCGCGCAGGTCGCTCGGGTCCCTCGGATTGATGTCGTTGGTGGTGCCGATCGTGCTGCTGCCCGCGGTGACACCATTGTCGCCGCCGCATCCCGTGAGCGTCAGCCCTACGACGACCAGCGACAAAGCCAGCCGGGCACACGCAGAGGTAATCCGCATGGTGATCCTTCCTGCTCGTTGCGTCCTACGGACCGGCTCACTTCACGAAGCCCACCCGGAGGTAATCCGTGGAAGCCAGCCCGAAAGCGCCGTAGTTGGCCAGGCCCTCCCGGACGGCCACGTTGCCGGGCGATTGCGCGATGGGCACCGAGTGGCCGAGGTCGAAGATCATCCGGTCGGCCTTGTTCGCCAGCTCGATCGCCCGCTCGGGGTCGAGTTCGGAGATGGTCTGCTCGATCAAATCGTTCAGCTCGGGCGACCCGATCCGGCCCTTGTTGCTGAGCGTGTTCGCCGGGTCGTACGCGTAGATCTGGGGCAGCGCGCCGAGCGGGAAAATGCTTCGTGACCAGCTGAACTGAGCGATATCGAAGTTGCCGGGGTCGATGACATCGGTGAACAGGCCGTTGCCGGGGTAGGTCTGGATCAGCAGTTTCACCCCGATCCGCGCGAGATTCTGCTGCATGATCTGAGCCAATTGCACCCAGGTGTCCTGCTGGAACATCACGTCGCGGATCACCAGCTGGCGTCCGTCCTTCTCGCGGACGTCACCGTTGAGTTTCCAGCCCAGTTCGTCCAGCATCCGGGCCGCCTCGTCCGGGTTGTAGGCGATCGCCGCGGAGTTGTCCTGGTAGCCCTTTTGTCCGTCCAGGTAGATGTGGTTGTTCAGCGGCTTGGGGTTCTCCACGATCCCGTTCTGCAGCGCGGTGACGATGCCTTGACGATCGATGCCCTTCGCGATCGCCACCCGCAACTTCGGATCCGCGAGGATCGACCCAGGGGCGCCGTTGAACGTGATGTGCGAGTTGTACGGACGCGAGGCACGCCGCACGATGATGCCCGGTGAGTTGGTCGCGGACTTGACCTCCTCGATGCCCGAGACATCGATGGCGTCGAGTTCGTTGTTCTGCAAGGCGTTGAGGCGGGCCGAATAGTCGAGCACGCTGTAGGTGACAGTGCCGAGCTTCGGCGTCTCGCCCCACCATTTCGGATTGCGGCTGAGCACTATTCGTTGTTGTGCCCGGTCGACGGTGGTGATCACGAACGGTCCCGCCGACTTGGCGAGCCCGTTGCGGTCGCGCTCGTTGAACGCCTGCGGCGTAGCGGTCGATTCCTTCGGCATCAGCTGACTGAACAAGCCCCGCCACTCCGCGTAGTGCTGCGCGAAGGTGACGATTGCCTGACGGTCGTCGACGCCGCGCTCGACCTTGGCCAGCCGGCTGTAGCCCTGGGTCGCGGAGACCCGGTACTCCGTGTTGCGGCCGCTCAGCGCCTCTGCCTGGGACCGCAGGTCTTCCCAGGTGATCGGGCTGCCGTCGGACCAGACCGCCTTGGGGTTGATGGTGTAGACCACCCGCTGCGGGTTGGTCTCGGTCAGCGTGATGTCGGTGAAGAAGTTGTGGTCGATCGACAACTCTCCGGCGGCATCGGACGTGATCGGCCCGGGCAACGTCCAGTCGACCACCTCGGCGACGTCACCGTCGGCGTCGACATGGTGCGAATTGAACGTCGGGGGGAAATTGGTGATGGCGAGACGCAGGTTGCCGCCGTCGCGCAATTCGCTCGGCTCGCGGGGATTGATGTCGTTGGTCGATCCGATCGCGTTGGAACCCGACTTCACTTCGCTGCCGCCCGCGCCACAGCCGACCAGCAGTGCGAGCGCCGTGCCGACGGTGAGCGCCCGAACCATCACGTCGCGTGCCTGCCTCCGGCGATTGCGGGTGGGCTGTGCTGGTCTCATTTCAGAAATCCGATCTTGGTGTAGTCGTAGGACGCCAGGCCCGGGGAGCCGATATTGGCGAGGTCCGCGCGGGCTCCGAAACTGCCGTCGGACTGGGTCAACGGCAGGGAATGTCCTTCCTCGAATACCTTCCGGTCGACCTCGTTGGCCAGTTCGATCGCCTTCTTCGGGTCGAGTTCGGTCAGCGTGCGCTCGATCAGGGCATTGAGTTCGGGGGAACCGATGCGGCCGTAGTTGCCCTGCAGGTCGTTCGGGTCGTAGTAGTAGATCTGCCGGATCGAGCTCATCGCGAAGGCGTCACCGGAGAAGATGAACTGTGCGGCGTCGAAATCACCGGGAATGATGACGTCGGTGAAATAACCTGCCCCTGGCTTGGTGTCGATGGTGAGCCGCACGCCGATCCGGGCCAGATTTTGCTGGATGATCTGCGCCATCTGCACCCACAGTGGGTCGTTGTACATCACGTCGCGGATTTCCAGCTTGCGGCCGTCCTTTTCGCGGACGTCACCGTTGAGCTTCCAGCCGGCCGCGTCGAGTTCCCGTGCCGCCTGGTCGGGGTCGTAGGCCACCGGGGCCGAATTGTCCTGGTATCCGCCCTGTCCCTGCAGGAAGATATGGTTGTTCAAGGGCTTCGGACTCTCGACCAGACCGTTCTGGGTCGCCGTCGCGATGCCCTGCCGGTCGATGGCCTTCGCGATCGCCACGCGCACGCGCGCGTCCGCGAGAATGGAGCCGGGCGCCCCGTTGAAGGTGATGTGCCGCCAGCGATTACCGGGCGCACGGCGAATCACCAGCCCGCTGGTATTGCGGACCGTCTTGACCTCGTCGATCGAGGTCAGCCGGACGAGATCCAGTTCGTTGTTCTGCAAGGCGGCCGCCCAGGCCGCCTGATCCAGCACGCTGTAGGTGATGGTGTCCAGCTTCGGTGCCTCGCCCCACCATTTCGGATTACGGCTGAGCACGATCCGGCCCTGGACGCGGTCGGTGGATCGGACGACGAACGGACCCGCGCTGAGGCCGAGCCGGTCCACGAGTCCCTTGTTGAACGATTCGGGATTCGCCGTCACCGACTTCGGGAAAAGCGAGGAGTTGCCCGCGAACTGTCCGCGCCATTCGCCGTAGGGATGGTTGAAGGTGAGGACCGCCTGCCGGTCGTCCACTCCGCGCTCGACCTTCTCGACGAACTCGAAGCCGTTGGTGATCGCGATCAAGAAGCGCTTGTCGCGGCCGCTGAGCGCGTGCGCTTCCGCGGCGATGTCCTCCCAGGTGATCGGCGTCCCGTCGGACCAGACCGCTGCGGGATTGATGGTGTATGTGACCTGTTGTGGATTGGTGCCCGTCAGCGCGACATCGGTGAAGAAGTCCTTGTTCACGGTGAGATTGCCCGCCGCGTCGACGTCGAAAGCGCGCGGCATGAGGGGGCGCTCGACATCGGCGATCTCGCCGTCGTTCCCGTCGTTGGACAGGGTGTTCCAGTTCGCCGGGAAGCTGGTGACCGCCAGCCGTAGGTTGCCGCCTTCGCGCACCTCGTCGCGATTCTTCGGGTTGATGTCGCTGGTGGTGCCGAGCGCGTCGGACAGGCCCGCGGCCGATTCGTCGGCGCCGGCCGCGCAGCCCGCGGCGATCAGTGCGATCGCCGCCAAGCCCGCGGTCCACCGCATTCGGTCGAAACGGATCCGCATCGGGCCCTCCTACCTATCTGCTGACTGCCGGCACCGGCACCGCGTCGATCAGCGCCCGCGTGTACTCGTGTTGCGGGGCGGCGAAAATCTGCTCCGCCGGGCCGTACTCCACGATCTTCCCGCGATACATGACCGCGATGTCGTGGGCCAGGTTTCGCACCACGGACAGATCGTGTGAGACGAACAGATAGGAGAGGCCGCGCTCGGTCTGCAGGTCGCGTAGCAGGTTCAGCACGCCCGCCTGGATCGAGACATCCAGCGAGGAGACCGGTTCGTCCAGCACCAGCAGCTCCGGGTCCAGCGCGAGTGCGCGGGCGATGCTGATGCGCTGTTTCTGGCCGCCGGAGAAGTCGCCGGGGTAACGGTCGGCGTGTTCCGGGCGCAGACCCACCTTTTCGAGCAGTTCCGGTACCCGGCGGGCGATCTCGGCGCGCGGCCGCCCGTCGATGCGCAACGGCTCGGCGAGGGCGTCGAAGATCGGCAGGCGGGGGTCGAGGGAGGCGGTGGGGTCCTGGAAGACGATCTGCATCTTGCGGCGGATCTCCCGTTTGCGCGCCTTGCTCAGGGATCCGACGTCGCTGCCCATGATCTCGATGGCGCCCGATTGCGGCGGGACCAGATCGAGGATCTGGGTGAGCGTGGTCGATTTGCCGGAGCCGGACTCACCGACCAGCGCCAAGGTGCGCCCGCCGCGGACCTCGAAGCTGATGCCGTCGACCGCCCTGATCTCCCCCTTGCGGCGGCGCAGCACCACACCGGAGGTGATCGGGAAGACCTTCACCAGGTCCGAAACCCGCAAAACCACGTCCGACTCCACCTGCGCTTCGGCCTCCGGCTCGGCGATCTCGCGCCGATAGGCGTCGAACAGCTCGTCGGTGCCGACCTCGGCGGTGCGGATGCAGGCGGCGGTATGACCCGGTTCGACTGCCTCCAGCGGCGGTTCCGCCGCCCGGCATTCGCCGATCGACACCGGGCAGCGCGGTGCGAACGAGCAGCCCGGCGGCAGCGCGTGCATGGCGGGCGGGGCGCCGACGATCGGGATCAGCGGTCGCCGCGGCGGACCGTCCATGCGCGGGATCGAGCCGAGCAGACCAACGGTGTACGGCATCCGCGGCGCGTTGAACAGGGCGCTCGCGGTGGCGGTTTCGACGATCTTGCCCGCGTACATGACGGCGACCCGATCGGCCAGGGTCGCGGCGATGCCCATGTCGTGGGTGATCATGATGACGCCCGCGCCGGTGATGTCGCGCGCTTTGCGCAGCAGATTGAGGATCTGCTTCTGCACCGTCACGTCCAGCGCGGTGGTCGGCTCGTCGCAGATGATCAGCGCCGGGTCGTTCGCGATCGCCATCGCGATGACGACGCGCTGGCGCTGGCCACCGGAGAACTCGTGCGGAAACGCCTTGGCCCGCACTTCCGGGTCCGGGATACCGACCAGGTCGAGCAGCTCCACCGCGCGCTTCGCGGCATCGCCTCTGCTCGCCTTGCCGTGCGCCAGCAGGGCTTCGGCGATCTGATCGCCCACCCGGTAGACCGGCGTGAGCGCCGAGAGCGGGTCCTGGAACACCATGCTGATGGAACTGCCGCGCAGCTTGGACAGTTCGCGATCGGCCAGCCCGAGCAATTCGCGTCCGCGGAACCGGATGGAACCGGTGATCCGCGCCTGCTCCGGCAGCAACCCCATCACCGCCAGCGAGGACACCGACTTGCCCGAACCGGATTCACCGACGATGGCGAGCACTTCGCCGTCGGAGACCGTGTAGTCGACGCCGCGCACCGCGTCGATGCGGCCCTCCTCGCTGGGGAAGGAGACCCGCAGATCGGTGATCTCCAGCAGTGGCGCGGTGGAGGTCGTCGTCGTCATGCCTTCGCCTTCTTCTTCGACCGAGCCCGCTTCGCGCCGGGATCGAACGCGTCGCGCAGTCCGTCACCGACGAGGTTGGCGCACAGCACGGTGATGATCAGCAGACCACCTGCGAACAGGAACAGCCAGGGATAAGTCAACGCTGATTTGGTCCCCGCGGCGATCAGCGAGCCGAGCGACACGTCCGGCGGCTGCACGCCGAAACCCAGGAAGCTCAGGCCCGTTTCGGCCATGATCGCCGAGCCGACGGTGAGGGTGGTGTCGATGATCAGGATCGAGGCGATGTTCGGGATGACGTGGCTGAGGATCACCGTGCGGGTGGGCGCGCCCATGTACCGCGCGGCCCGGACGAATTCGCGATCACGCAGGCTCAGCGTCAGGCCGCGCACGATCCGCGCCGAGATCATCCAGCCGAAGCAGGACAGCAGGAGGATCAGCAGCAGGATGGAACCGCTGCCCTTGGTGCGCGGCGCGAACAGCGCGATGATGATGAAGCTCGGGACCACCAGCAGCAGGTCGACCAGCCACATGATCGCCCGGTCGGTCCAGCCGCCGAGCAGTCCGGCCAGTGAACCGGCGGTGGCGGCGATCGTGGTGGACAACAGCGCCACGCACAGGCCGATGACCAGGGATTTCTGCAATCCGCGCAGGGTCTGCGCGAGGACGTCCTGACCGATCTGGGTGGTGCCGAACGGATGTTCCGGGCTCGGCGGTTTGAGCAGGGCGGTGTAGTCCAGCTGCTGGTAGTCGTAGGGCAGGAAGGGCGGCAGCGCGAAACTGACGACGAACAGCGTGATGAGGACGATGCCGCCCGCGACGGCGGGTTTGTTGCGCAGGAAGCGCCGCAGGACCAGCTTGCGCCGCCCGGTCGCGGCGACCTCGGGCGCGCCTTGGACGATGATCTCGGCTTCGGTCATCCCACACGCACCCTTGGATCGAGAATCGCGTACACGATGTCGGACAGCAGACCCGACACCAGCACGACCAGGCCGGCGAACGCGGTGACCGTCACCACGACGTACAGATCCTGGGCGTTGATCGAGTCGACCAGCCACTCGCCGACGCCGTGCCAGCCGAAGATCTTCTCGGTGAACGTCGCGCCGGTGATCAGGGCGCCGAGACTGTAGGCGAACAGCGTGGCCATCGGGATCAGCGCCGTGCGCAGGCCGTGCTTGTACAGCGCCTTGCTGCGGGTGAGCCCCTTGGCGCGGGCGGTGCGGATGAAATCGCTCTGCAGCACGTCGAGCATCGCGTTGCGCTGGTAGCGGCTGTAGCCCGCCATCGCACCGAGGGCCAGCGCGGTGGTGGGCAGGATCAGGTGCTGGATGCGGTCGAGCAGTTGCGGCCCGAATCCTTCGATCTTGTTCGCCGACGTCTCGCCGGTGTAGAGGAAGATCTGCGATCCGGTGAGCGAGTTTACTTCCAGCGCACCGTATTTCAGCAGCGTCGCGAGCAGGAACACCGGCGTGCTCAAGATCAGTAGCGACACCACCGTTGTGAAGTAGTCGCTGAACTTGTACTGCCGGATCGCCCCCGCCGCGCCGATCAGCACGCCGAGCACCGTGCCGACCAGGGAGCCGACGATCAGCAGCCGCAGACTCACCGCGACCCTTCGCGGCAGCTCCTCGCTGACCGGCTGACCGGCCAGCGTCGTGCCGAAGTCACCGTGCGGAATGCCCTTCAGCCAGGTGATGTAGCGCTCCGGGATCGGGTCGTTGAGGTGCAGCTCCTCGGCCTTGGCGTCGATCACTGCCTGTGGCGGGCGCGGATTGCGTTGTTCGAGACTGTCCAGCGGCCGGAACGTCAGGGACGCCAAACTGAACGTCAGGAACGAAGCCAGCAGCAACAGCACGACATAGTTGAGCGCGCGTCGTAGCAGGAAGCCGGTCATCAGTCCTCTGGTCTTTCGGCTGGACGGGCCAGCGTCGGTATTAGCCCCCGATCATAAGGACGTGGTTCGCGGCGCGCGTGCCACACGACATCCGGGCATGTCCGGGGCACAGCCGAGCACGGTGGCCGGGCGCGAGCCGGAGGTTGTCCGGCAGGATGGAATGGGTGACGCCCCTGCACCTCCCCAAACCGAAGATGGTCGCCACCGATGTGGACGGCACGCTCATCGATCACGACGAGCGGGTGACCGCGCGGACGAAGGCGGCGGTGGGCGCCCTGATCGCCGACGGTGTGCCGTTCGTGCTGGCCACGGGCCGTCCGCCGCGCTGGATCGACCCAGTGGTGCAGGGGCTCGGGTACGCGCCGCTGTGCGTGTGCGGCAACGGCGCGGTGATCTACGACAGCGCGGCCGACCGGGTGCTGGTCAGCATGACGTTGGACGTGCCGACGCTCGCCTGGCTCGCCGATGTCGCCGAACGTGCCTTGCCGGGCTGCGGCCTCGCGGCCGAACGCGTCGGCGAGAGCGCGCACGACGCGGTGACGCCCCAGTTCGTCAGCTCGCCCCAGTACGAGCACGCCTGGCTCAATCCCGACGACACCTCGGTCGCCAGGGAGGAGGTCATCGACGCGCCCGCCATCAAGATGCTGATCCGGCTGCCGGGTGCGCGCAGCTCGGACATGCGCACGGTGCTCGCGCCGCTGATCGGCGAACGCGCCGACATCACCTACTCGACCGAGCACGGGCTCATCGAACTGTCCGCGCCTGGCATCACCAAGGCCGCGGGGCTGGCGGTGGTCGCCCAGCGGCTCGGCGTGGACGAATCGACCATCGTCGCGTTCGGCGACATGCCCAACGATGTCCCCATGCTGACCATGGCCGGCCATGGTGTCGCGATGCGCAACGCCCACCCCGAAGCCCTCGCCGCGGCCGACGAGATCGCCGAATCGAACACCGACGACGGAGTCGCGCGCGTCCTCGAGCGCTGGTGGGTGTGAGCTGTGTTTGTTTTTCCAGCGCCTGCGGCGCTGGGTGTTCGCGGCCCCTTATGGCTCGCGTCCGAGCGACCGCCGCTTGCTCCTTCGTCGCCTACGCGGCGGCCGCTCGGACGCGAGCCGGGCCGCGAACGGCGGATGCTCGGTCTCGCTTCGCTCGGAAGACGTGGTTGAGGTTGGCTGGGCGCGCTGGTCTCCGACCTGGGGAAACAGTGCGCGCGGGTTCGGGTCCGAGGGGGCCGACGGGGTGTTCGGGGCAATCTGGTGGTCGATTGGTTTGCCGGGTCGAGTGACCGCGGCTTGCCGGTATGTCCGACCCACAAGGCCATGGGTATGTGCCTGAACAACTCGGAGCACGCGCGGGGCGCGAGCTCCGAGAGGGGCAACTTGTCGGGGATCAATCCTCGGTGGTGGCGTCAGCCCTCAGGTGATCGCGGTGGAGCGGGGAACGCGGCTTCGGCTGGGGCCGGGCCGTGTGGCGGGTGTACGGCGGGGTGCTGTGGGGGTAGCTGTGGCGGACTGATCGATGCCGGTGCGCCTGCCGGAGCCTGGGCGAGTGGGGTTCGTGCCGCGGGCGCCGGGCCGATCGACGGTGTGGGTGTAGCTGTGGCGGGGGTGCCGTTCGGGATCGGTGCGCTACCCGGAGCCGTGGTGGCCGGTGCGGCCGGAGCCGGGGCATGGTGCGGGAGCGGGGCGCTCACCTGCGCCGCGACCGGGTTCCGGCTTACTTCCTCCTGGTAGGTGTCGTTGTAGGTCTTCCATATCGTCGTGACGATGCCGGTGAGCTGGTTGAGGATCAGCGAGCCGTGCTCGAAGTCGGCGCGCAGGCCGTCGGAGACCGGGTGGGCGTTGCGCAGGGGGAGTCCGAGCGCGCCCGTGTCGGCGCCGAGTTGCAGGAAGCGGTCCAGGATGGTGCCGAGCACCTCGACGACCTGCCCGTCCTCGGCGGTGTAGACGTAGCCGTTGGCGAACTTCGCGTACTGCATGCCCTGCGCGGCGGGCAGCACGTCCGACCGCGCGGCGCCGAGCGGGCCGTTAGGTCCACCGGACTGCGACCAGTGCCTGGCGATGATGTTGTCCTGCACCATGTTCAGCAGCTTGGTGGTCAGCGCGGCGAGGCCCGCCACGTCGGATTCGCCGGGCGGGGCAACCTGGCTGTCGTGCGTGGCGGGGGCGCCCGGCGCGCCGGCGGCGATGTCGCGGATCCGGTCCATCAGCGCGTACGCGGCGTCGCCGGGGCAGGTGGTGTTGCCGACGTCGCGATGTGCGAAGACGACCGGCAATCGCACCGCCTCACCCTCGGCGTACGAGGTGAAGGAGGTGCCCTCGGAGTACATCGTGGTGGAGCCTTTGGGATCGAGTCCGGCGACCTTGGTGCGCCAGCCGACGAAAGCGCCGATCGCCTGGATCGCCTCCTGTGTCGGTTGCTCGGACTCGTAGTTGCCCATCAGCGCGACGCCCGAGGTGTTCTCGTTGAACCCGCCCGCGTGCGCGCCCTGCACCGGGCGGTCGAGGCCGCCGAAGCGTCCCTCGAAGACCTGCCCGTACTTGTCGACGAGCGCGTTGTAGCCGATGTCGCACCAGCCCAACGTCTTCGCGTGATAGGTGTAGATCGCGCGGACGATGCCGGCCGACTCGGACTTGCTGTAGTCGTTGCGGCCCGCGGTGTGGTGCACCGTGACGCCGCCGAGGTGGTCGTCGTAGGTCGGCTGGTCGCAGCGGATGGATTCGTCGGCGCCCCACTGGGCGCGGGTGATCACGCTCGGTCCGCCGCCGGGCAGCGCGGCGGCGACGCTGTGCAGGTCGCCGTCGGCGGTGGCCCGACCGGGATCGATCAGCACGGCGGTCAGGTCCGCGGACTGCTGGGCCGGGTCGTCGGAACGCGCGGCGGGGTGCGGAGCCGGGTCGCCCGGTCGCGACTGGTCGTCCGCGATGGGTCCGGGCTGCGCCACCGGCTGGATCGTCGGAGCTGCTTGCTTACGGGTGACCAGGACCTGCACGGCGTTCGTGTTGCCGACGTAGATCGGCTCCGTGCCGTCGGTCGGGCCGGGACCGGAGTGATCGGTGCGGTAGGTGTCCACCGCCTCGGTGTCGTACCAGGGCCCCCAGGTGCCGTCGGGCTGGCGGGCACGGATCGTGGCCTTGGTGTCCGCCAGTCGGCGCGCGGTGAGTGCGACCATGCTGAACGGGGTGTCGCTGGAGAGTTCCTTCACCTGCGCCCCCACCTGGCTCATCAGTTCGGGGGTCACCGCACCGGGAGACAACGCGGGGGTTTCGGGAGTGGTGCCGGGCTGGAGCCGGGCGGGATCGGCGATGAAGCGCACACTGCTCGTTGACGCCCCGGAAATCGGCTGACCAGGGGAATTCGCGCTTTCGGACGTTTGACTCGGAGTGAATTCCGAACCGGAGGTTTGGACGGAATTCGAGCTGGGTAGTCGCATTCCTTCCGGTGGCTGCGCGCCCGGTGGCAGCGGCCCGTCCGGAATCGGAATGCCCGCGGCGCTCGGCAGCATGCGCAGGTCGGAAAGATGCAGATCAGGCAGGCTCAATCCGGTGAGTTCGCGCAGCGGCAACACGATATCGGGCGCGCGCGTGAGTGCGACCTCGGCGAGTCCGGCCGCGACGGCGGCCGGTTCGCTGTTGGTGGCGGTGCGGTAGTCGTTCGAATCGCTGAGCATGAGCGTGCCGAGCGGGGCAGCTACCGCGAGGGTGGTGACAACCGGTAGCACGTAGGAGCGTTTCGGTTTGCGGTACCGCACGAGCGTCTCCAATCAGGTCGTACCAGTGATCATGTGTGATTAAGGGTCACTTCCTGATGTATCAATGGTCACAATAGCCACATTTGTCACATGGCTAAACCTCTGGTTGAGGATTATGTGATTGCCTGAATGTAGCTCGATGATTGCTAGCGCGTCTGGAAAACGTGCGGAAAAGGTGGGGATCTACCGGATCTGTTAACCGTGGGAGTGAGCGGATGCATCGTAATACGCGTATGCGGAGATCAGAAAAATGCAGGTAAAGGCGATATCGACGAGCCGGAATCTGGCCAGGCGGCCGCATCGGCGCGTGATCGGCCTCCTGGTGCGCGCTTCCCTGTTGCTCATCGGATCCGGAGTGATCGCTGGAGCCCTCGCCGCGCTTCCGGCCCGGCCGGCCGACGCGCCGTATCGCCCGCTGGCCGGAGCCGGGCACGGCCGCGGCTTGAGCCAGGTCGGCGCGTTCGAAAGCGCCCGATCGGGGTGGGCGGCCGATCGCATCCTCGCGCACTACTATCCCGGCGCGACGCTCGGCGCCGTCGCGTCTACCCCGGTCCGGGTCCGCCTCACGGCACAGGACGGCTCCTCGCTCGACGCCTTCGCCGCCACCGGCCTGCGAGTGGCGGGCCGAGAGTTGCCGCCAGGCCAGGCCGCGCACCTCACGCCGCTGCCCGATGGCGGCGCGAATGTGGTGGTGACGGTCGGCTGCGACGGTGAGGTGCTGTGGCAGGCGCCGACCGACGACCCCTGGATTCATCCCATCGACGCACGTCCGAATCGCCCTGTAGCGGAACATCTCACGGTGTGCGGTGGTCCGTCGTACCGCGGCGCCCTCGGCGTCGCCCTCGAGGATGGCGCGGCCCGCACCATCAACCAGGTGGATGTCGAGGACTATCTACTCGGCGTGGTCCCGGCCGAGGTGCCACCCAACTGGGCGGACAAGGGAGCCTCCGAGGCGTTGCGCGCCCAGGCGATCGCGGCCCGCTCGTATGCCCTTGCCGAGCAGCGTTATCCGTACGCGCAGACGTGCGACACGACGGACTGCCAGGAGTATCCCGGTACCGCGCGGGAGGACCCGCGGACGGCGGCCGCCGTCGCGGCTACGGCGGGCGCGGTACTGGTGCGCGAAGGCCGGATCCTGCGGACGGAGTACTCCGCCGCACCGGGCGGTGGGGAACCGGCGGATATCGACACCATGGACGTCGGGCCTGCGCCCGGGGAGCTGCTCACCACCGCTCCGGCCGGCGATCCACGGACGCAGGCGGCGGTCACCGAGTCGGCGGCGGAGGTCACCGAGTCGGCGATCGATGCCGAGTACCGCCGCATCGGCGGCGCGAACAGTTCCCTCGGTGCGCCGGTCGGACCGCAGATGATCCTGCCGCAGCGTGCGGGGATCTACCGGATGTACACCAACGGCATGATCATCGTGACGCCCACGCTTGGCGCGCAGGTGGTGGACTATTCGCGCATGTTGCAGGTGGTGCCGGAAGTCGCTGGGGCGCAGCAGGTCCCGCCCAGCGCGCCTGGTGCCGCGCTTCGGCCCGAAGCGGGCGGTATGGCTCGGCCCGGCGCCGTCACGCCTGACGGTGGGGCATCAGCCATCGGTTCTCCGCCATCGGCCGGTGTGATGCCCCTCGGTCCGCCTGCGGAGACCGTGGGCATGCCTCCGGTCACTGGATCTCGGCCCGCTTGACCGCTGGCCTCTGCCGCGCCCTCTCGATGACGGGGTGCCGGTCCGGGCGTCGTCGTGGTGTCCGGGCGGCTGCTACTCCGGCGGCGTATCGCCGAGCGACTCGGCCAGTGTGCGCAGAAATCCGGCCAGTTGCTCGCGGGAGGCGGCGTCGAGCGCCGCCAGCAGCCGCTGTTCGTTCGCCATGTGCTTGGGCAGCAGGTCGTCGATGAGGGTGCGGCCCTGCTCGGTGAGGTGGATCCGGACGGCCCTGCGATCCTCCGCGCACGGTTTGCGCACGACCAGTCCTTTGGTCTCCAGTCGGTCGATCCGGTTGGTGATGGCGCCGGAGGTCACCATGGCGACTTGGAGCAACGCGCCCGCGGTGAGTCCGTCTTCGGCGCCGGAGCGGCGCAGCGTCGCCAGCACGTCGAATTCCCAGAACTCCATGCCGAACTCGCCGAAGAACCGCTTCAGGTCCTGGTCGACCAGTCGCGCCAAGCGTTGGATCCGGCCCACCACGTGCATCGGCGAGACGTCGACGTCCGGGCGCTCGCGCTGCCACTGACGCCCGAACAGGTCCACCGCGTCGGACATGAGTCTCCTCTCTACAGGAATAATCTCAACGTTCATCTACTTGACGCTGAGGCAACTCGACGGGTAAGTATTTCAACGTTGAGATTATCAATGAGGAGTCAAGTATGACGACACGCACCGCGGGGCCCGCCGAGGCCTCGGTCGCGGCCACCCTGGCGCTCACCTCGCTCACCCCGATCGTCTGGGGTTCCACCTACGCCGTCACCACCGAGTTCCTGCCGCCGGACCGCCCGCTGTTCACCGCGCTCATGCGCGCCCTACCCGCGGGACTCGCGCTGCTCGCGATCACGCGAGTTCTCCCCCGCGGCCGGTGGATCGGCCGGGTGGCGGTGCTCGGCGCGCTCAATATCGGTGCGTTCTTCCCGCTGCTGTTCCTGGCCGCCTACCGGCTGCCAGGGGGCGTCGCGGGCGTGCTCGGCGCGGTCGCACCGGTGTTCGCGCTCGCCTTCGCGACCGTGGCTCTGAGCGAGAATCCCGGTGCGCGCAAGTTGTTCGCAGGGGTGGTCGGCGTCTTCGGCGTGGCGCTGGTCGTGCTGCGGGCCGACGCGCAACTCGACGTCGTCGGGGTGGTCGCGGGGTTGGCGGGCGCGGCGTCGATGGCGATGGGCACCGTCCTGACCAAGAAGTGGGGTCGACCGGACGGCGTCGGCCCGCTGACGCTCACCGGCTGGCAGCTGACCGCCGGTGGTCTCTTCATCGCTCCGCTCGCGCTGCTGGTGGAAGGCGCCCCGCCCGCACTGGACGCGGAAGCGGTCGGCGGCTATCTGTACCTCGGCGTGATCGGGACCGCGGTGGCGTACTGGCTCTGGTTCCGCGGCATAGCGCGAGTGCCCGCCACCTCGGTGGCCTTCCTCGGATTGCTCAGCCCGGTGTCGGCCGCGGTGATCGGATGGGTCGTGCTCGGGCAAGCGCTCACCACGCTCCAGATGGCCGGCATGGCGATCGCGCTGGGCAGCACACTGCTCGGCCAAGCGGTCGGCGCGCCGAAGGAACCGGTTCAGCCCGCGCCCGTTCCGGCTGGCGACTCCAGCGTTGCGGTGGGCACCGAAACCTCGCCGGAGAAGGCCTTGACTTTGACGTAACGTCAACTTGCAAGCTGGTTGCACCGACGAGAGCACGAGGGAAGACGGGTCGTGGGCGGCAAGGAGTGGTCCATCCAGGATCTGGCGAAGGCGGCTGGTACCACCAGTCGCACGCTGCGCCATTACGGGCATTTGGGGCTGTTGCCGCCCAGCCGGATCGGAGCCAACGGCTACCGGTACTACGACCAGCACTCCCTCGTGCGGTTGCAACGCATCCTGCTGCTGCGTGAACTCGGCCTCGGCCTTCCGGTCATCGCCGAAGTCCTTGCCGGAGAGCAGGAAACCGCCGCCGCGTTGCGTACGCACCTGGAACTGCTCCGGCAGGAACAGGATCGGATCCGGCGGCAGATCGAGTCGGTGCGAACCACGCTGCACAAGACGGAAAGAGGTGAACAACTCGTGGCAGCAGAAGTTTTCGACGGCTTCGACCACACGAAGTACAAGGACGAGGTGATCGAACGCTGGGGCAAGGACGCCTACGAGAGCGGTGACCGCTGGTGGCGCTCGATGTCCGACGCGGACAAGAAGAACTTCCAGCAAACCCATCTCGACATCGCCGCCGACTACGGCCGAGCGCACGCCGACGGACTCGCGCCCGACGCCGACGAGGTGCAGGCCATCGTCCAGCGCCACTACGAGTGGATCGGCATCGGCTGGCAGGGTCGTCCGGTGGTGCGGGAGGCGTTCGTCAACCTCGGCGAGATGTACGTCGCCGACCCGCGTTTCGCGGCGAACTACGACGTGCACGGCGCGGGCACCGCCGAGTTCGTGCGCGACGCGATGAAGGTCTACGCCGAGCAGCGGCTGTAGAGCGCAACTCTCCGGCGGCCGGTACGCATGTGCGCGTACCGGCCGCCGGATCAACTTTCGTCGTCGCGGCCGAGCGCGTGCATCAATTGGTGCTCCGTGATCGGAGGCACCGGAAGCGGGTGGGCGGCCTCCGCGCGCAGGCCGTCGAGTATCAGACCGAGGTGGCGCCGCCAGGCTTCGGGGGCGATGTGACTGGTCGCCTCGACGATTCTGGTGTGTGACCAGGTGATGAACGCGATGTCCTCGAGTACCCAGTCGGCGCGCAGCGCGCCGGCTTCCTGCGCGCGGGTGATGATCCGGCGCATCAGGCCGTGGCCGTATTCCTGGGCCTGCGCGATGGCAGGACTGGGCGCGGCCCGCACGGCGAGTTCGCTGAGCAGCCGGTCGGCGGCCTGTAAAGCGCACACCTGCTCCACCAGGTAGACGAACGACTCCCACGGGTCATCGATGGCGAGCGCGTTCTCGGCGATACGGCTGCCCGCTTCGATCCGGTCCTCGACCGCGGCCGCGATGAGGTCGTCGCGGGTCGGGAAGCGGTTGTAGAGCGTGCCGATGGCCACCCCGGCGCGGGCGGCGATCTCTTTCAGCGGCGCGTCGAGACCGCGTTCCTCGAAGACGGCGCGGGCGGCGGTCACGAGCGCGTCCCGATTGCGCTGGGCATCGCTGCGTAACGGCTTGTCCACGGGCCGATCCTACAAATCGGGCAACACGCATATGTTGAGCATTGGTTCAACTTAATGCTACCGTCGACTGCATAACTTGAACCATGTCTCAACTTAACAGGAGTGGCAATGTCCAAGACCATCGCGATCTTCGGGTATGGACCCGGCCTCGGCGTCGGCACAGGACGCCGATTCGGGCGCGAAGGCTTCCGGGTGGCCGTCATCGGCCGGGATCCCGAAAAGGCGCGGCGGCACGCGGAGGAGTTGACGGCCGAAGGCATCGAGGCCGCGGCCTTTCCCGCGGATGTCACGGTCGGCGCGCAGGTCACGGGGGTGATCGAGAAGATCGAGGCGACGTTCGGGCCGATCGACGCGGCCATGCACGGCGCGGCGGGCAACATGAGCGATCGCATCCATGACACCCTGTCGGTGGACATCCCGTCCCTCGATGCGCCCATCGCGCTGAAGCTGCACTCGCCGATCCTGATGACGCGCGCTCGCGCCGAAGATGGTGGAGCGAGGCGAAGGCGCGCTGCTGTTCTCCTCGGGTTCGTCCGAGCACTACGTGGCGCCCTATCTGGCCAACTTCGGCATCGCGCTGGCCGCGCAGCGCGGTTACCTGCGCCAGCTCGAGGTGGAACTGCGAGGTACCGGCGTCTACGTCGGCTTGCTCAACATCGGCGTGCTGATCGACGGCAGCAAAGCCGCGCAGATCATCGATGACAATCCGGAAGTGATCCCGGCGGGCCTGGAGATCGTCCGTATGAGCGGCGACGAGCTCGGCGATCACTATTGGCGGCTGTACACCGAGCGGGACAAGGTGGAGCTCGACGTAGGTTTCCCGGTCTGAGACCCGTCTCGAGAAGATCACTCGAGCGCGCACCGGCTCCGGCGGCCGGGAGCACCCGGAGCCGTGCGCGCTCATTGGGCCGCAGCAGTAAACAACCGGTCAGTTGCCGAAGAAGTCCATTTGGGCAAACATCCGGCGAAATACTGAGGTCAGGGAGGTGAAACCGGGTGCGGTGAGTGGTCTCGCTCAGCGCAGTTCCGACTCCACCCGGACGCGGCGGGGACTTCCGATACTCTGGGCTCCCGTGACCGTCGCATCGTCCCCGGGTACCTCCGTCCATTCCGCCTCACAGTTCGATCTGATCGTCGTCGGCTCCGGATTCTTCGGGCTGACCGTTGCCGAACGCGCCGCCTCCGTGCTGGGTAAACGGGTTCTGGTGATCGAACGGCGCCACCACATCGGTGGCAACGCCTACTCCGAGCCGGATCCGGAAACCGGGATCGAGATCCACAAGTACGGCGCGCACCTGTTCCACACGTCGAACAAGCGGGTGTGGGACTACGTCACCCAGTTCACCGAGTTCACCGGCTACCAGCACCGCGTCTTCGCGATGCACAAGGGACAGGCCTACCAGTTCCCGATGGGCCTCGGCCTGGTCTCCCAGTTCTTCGGCCGCTACTTCTCGCCGGAAGAGGCGCGCGCGCTGATCGCGGAGCAGGCCTCGGAGATCGAGACCAAGGACGCGCAGAACCTCGAGGAGAAGGCCATCTCGCTGATCGGCCGCCCGCTCTACGAGGCGTTCGTCCGCGACTACACCGCCAAACAGTGGCAGACCGACCCGAAGGAACTGCCCGCGGGCAACATCACCCGCCTCCCGGTCCGCTACACCTTCGACAACCGCTACTTCAACGACACCTACGAGGGCCTGCCCCGCGAGGGCTACACGAAGTGGCTGGAGAACATGGCCGCCTCCGACCTGATCGAGGTGCGCCTGAACACCGACTGGTTCGAAGTGCGCGAGCAGTTGCGCGCCGAAAGCCCGGACGCGCCGGTCGTCTACACCGGCCCGCTGGACCGCTACTTCGACTACAGCGAAGGCGAGCTGGGCTGGCGCACCATCGATTTCGAGACCGAGGTGCTGCCGCTCGGCGACTTCCAGGGCACCTCGGTGATGAACTACAACGACGCGGACGTTCCCTACACCCGCATCATCGAGCCGCGCCACTTCCACCCCGAGCGCGAGTACCCCACCGACAAGACGGTGATCATGCGGGAGTACTCCCGGTTCGCGCAGACCGGCGACGAGCCGTACTACCCGATCAACACACCGGAGGACCGGGCGAAACTGCTGGCCTACCGGGAGCTGGCCAAGCAGGAGACCGCCACGGCGAAGGTCGTCTTCGGCGGCCGTCTCGGCACCTACCAGTACCTGGACATGCACATGGCGATCGGCAGCGCGCTGAGCACGTTCGACAACGTGCTGCACCCGCATCTGGCGGATGGTGCGCCGCTCGTGGACCAGGAGGCTTAGGAGCGGAATGACCTCCCAATCCATTTTGGAAGACATGACCACCGAGACCCGCGCCAAGTCGCTGTTGCAGCGCATCATCCTGCCGCGGCCGGGCGAGCCGCTGGACGTGCGCACGCTCTACGTCGAGGAGTCGCAGACCAACGCCAGGCGCGCGCACGCGACCACCCGCACGTCGCTGTCGATCGGCGCGGAGTCCGAGGTCTCCTTCTGCACGTACTTCAACGCCCTGCCCGCGAGCTACTGGCGGCGCTGGAGCATCCTGTCCTCGGTGGTGCTGCGGCTGGAACTGGCCGGTCACGGCCGGGTGGACGTGTACCGATCCAAGGCCGACGGCTCGCGAATCCACGTGCAGGGCAAGGAATTCGCGGTCGCGACCGGCGCCGACTCGGTGGTCGTCGAATTCGAGACCGACCTGGGCCCGTTCGAGGACGGCGGCTGGATCTGGTTCGACATCACCACCGACACGGCGGTCACGCTGCTGTCGGGCGGCTGGTACGCGCCGATCGAGGCGCCCGGAGAGGGCAGCATCGCGGTCGGCATGCCCACCTTCAACCGGCCCACCGACGCGGTGAAGACGCTCGCCGCACTCGGCTCCGACCCGCTGGTGCTGGAGAAGATCGCGGCCGTCATCATCCCGGACCAGGGCACGAAGAAGGTCGTCGACGAGCCCGGCTTCACGGAATCGGCGGCCGCGCTCGGGGATCGCCTTTCCATCCACGACCAGCCCAACCTCGGCGGGTCCGGCGGCTACAGCCGGGTCATGTACGAGGCACTGAAGACCACCGACGCCGAGTACATCGTCTACATGGACGACGACATCGAGATCGAGCCGGATTCCATCCTGCGCGCGCTGGCCTTCGCCCGCTTCGCGAAGTCGCCGGTCCTGGTCGGCGGTCAGATGCTCAACCTGCAGGAGCGCTCGCACCTGCACGTCATGGGCGAAGTGGTCGATCGCGGCATCTTCATGTGGACCGCGGCGCCGAACGTCGAGTACGACCACGATTTCTCGAAGTACCCGCTCAAGGACCGGGACAACTCGAAGCTGTTGCACCGGCGCATCGACGTCGACTTCAACGGTTGGTGGACCTGTGTCATCCCGCGGCGCGTCGCCGAGGAGCTCGGCCAGCCGCTTCCGCTGTTCCTGAAGTGGGACGACGCGGAGTACGGCTTGCGCGCTCGCGCGGCCGGGTACCCGACCGTCACGCTGCCCGGCGCGGCGGTGTGGCACATGGCCTGGAGCGACAAGGACGACGCCATCGACTGGCAGGCGTACTTCCACTTGCGCAATCGCCTGGTCGTCGCCTCGCTGCACCTGCCGGGCAACGGGCGCGGCATGGTCGTCAACACGATCAAGGCGACGCTGAAGCATTTGCTGTGCCTGGAGTACTCGACGGTCGCGATCCAGAACCTCGCCATCCGCGATTTCCTCGCAGGCCCGGAACGGCTGTTCCAGCTACTGCCCAGCGCTCTGGGGGCGGTGCACGAGCTGCGCAAGCAGTATCCGGACGCGGTGATCCTGCCCTCGTCCACCGAACTGCCGCTGGCCAGCCACATCGGCGTCGGGGCGGTCGGTGAGCCGGCCAATCCGATCGCCAAGGTGGCGCGGCTGGCCAAGGGCGTGGTGCACAACTTCCGCTCCGCGCGCACCGAACACCACGAGACCCCGCAGCTGAACGTGCCGACGCTGGACGCGCGCTGGTTCCTGCTCTCGCAGGTCGACGGCGTCACCGTCACCACGGCCGACGGCCGCGGCGTCGTCTACCGCAAGCGCGACCCCCGCCAGGCGCTCGGCCTGTTCAAGGAGGCCATGCGTCTGCGCAAGGAGCTGGCCGCCCGTTTCCCGGAGATGCAGCAGCGCTACCGCGCCGCCCACCCGCAGCTGACCAGCACCGCGGCGTGGGAGAAGGTCTTCGGCATCGACACGAAGGATGAGCAGCAGTGAGTCTCGGAGCGAGCGCCGCCGACGACGCGGCGGTGCAGTCGCCGCTGCACAGCGCCAACGGTCACGGTGGCCCGGTGTCCGCGCACCCCGCGCCTGCCGGGCAGGCGCCGCCGGAGGTCGCGATCATCAACGCGGTGCAGGCCACCCTCGGTAGCAAGCCCGCCGTGGTGTCCGCCGCGCGTGGCCTGTCGCACTTCGGCGAGCACGCGCTCGGCTGGGTCGGCATCGCCGCCGCAGGCTGGCTGGTGGACAAGCCGCGGCGCAGACAGTGGGCCGGGGTCGCGGTCGGCGCGGTCGGCGCGCACGCGGCCTCGATCGTCATCAAGCGCGTCGTTCGCCGTCCGCGCCCGAACGATCCGTCGGTGCAGGTCAACGTGGGGACGCCGAGCAAACTCAGTTTCCCGTCCTCGCACGCGACCTCGACGACGGCAGCGGCCGTGTTGCTCGGCAGATTGACCGGGCTACCCTTGCCTGCGGTGCTCGTCCCCCCGATGCTGCTTTCGCGGGTGGTCCTCGGGGTGCACTACCCCACCGACGTGCTCGCCGGTTCCGCGCTCGGCGCCGCGTCCGCCGCCGCCCTGCTCGCCGCCGAAAAGAGACTCGACAATGACCGCACAAGAAAGAGCCTTCGTTGACATGAGTGAAGAGCCGACCGGCGCCGACCTGGCCGAGGCGGTAGTCAAGGGCCCGCCCAAGACGCTGGCCGGCGGTCTGTTCAAGGCAGTCCGTCCGCGGCAGTGGGTCAAGAACGTATTGGTGCTCGCCGCTCCGCTGGCCGCGGGCACGGCGACCAACGTGGACGTGCTCGCGCACGTCGGCATCGCCTTCGTGGTGTTCTGCATGGCGGCATCGGGCATCTACCTGGTGAACGACGCGCTCGACGTGGAGGCCGACCGGGCGCATCCGACCAAGCGGTTCCGGCCGATCGCCGCGGGCGTCGTCCCGGTGAACCTGGCCTACCTGCTGTCGGCATTGCTGCTGGCCGGGTCGATCGCGGGCTCGTTCCTCGCCTCGTGGCATCTCGCCGTGGTGATGACGGTCTACATCGGCATCCAGCTGGCCTACTGCTTCGGACTCAAGCATCAAGCCGTGCTGGACATCTGCATCGTGTCCTCCGGCTTCCTGCTGCGCGCGGTCGCCGGTGGCGCCGCGGCCGACATCGAGCTGTCGCAGTGGTTCCTGTTGATCATGGCCTTCGGATCGCTGTTCATGGCGGCGGGCAAGCGCTACGCGGAGCTGCAGATCGCGCTGGGCACCGGCGCCAAGATCCGCAAGTCGCTGGAGTACTACACGCCCACCTACCTGCGCTTCATCTGGACGCTGGCCGCGACGGCGGTGGTGGTTTTCTACGGGCTGTGGGCGTTCCAGCAGGACGGCATCAAGGACACGAACTGGTTCGCGATCTCGATGGTCCCGTTTACCATCGCAATCCTGCGTTACGCGGTCGACGTCGATGGGGGCGAGGCCGGGGAGCCGGAAGAGATCGCGCTGGGGGACCGCGTCCTGCAGTTCCTCGCAATCGCCTGGATCGGAGCGGTAGGTGTCGCTGTCTATCTCACCTGACGAGATGCTGGTGGCGGAGCGAACGGAATACGCGGCGGAGCGGTCGGCCGATGAGTCGTCCGGATCCGCGTCGCGGTTCGCGCGTCTGTCCAAAGCCACGTTCGTCGGTGGGATCACGCTCACCGTTGTTCTTTTCGCGGTCGGGGGCTGGCAGCGGCGGTGGATCGCCGACGACGGTCTCATCGTGTTGCGCACGGTGCGCAACCTGCTGGCGGGCAACGGCCCCGTCTTCAACGAGGGCGAGCGCGTCGAAACCAACACCAGCACCGCGTGGACCTACCTGGTCTGGTTCTTCAGCTGGCTGACCCAGGCGCGGCTCGAGTACGTGGTGCTCGGCGTCGCGCTCACCGTCTCGCTGGCCGCGGTCGTGTTCGCCATGCTCGGCTCGGCGCGCCTGTGGGGCGGGACCCGCACCGGGCTGTTGCTGCCCGCGGGCGTGCTGGTCTACATCGCGCTGCCCCCGGCCCGCGACTACGCCACCTCGGGTCTGGAAAGCGGCTTGGTGATCTGCTGGATCGGCCTGCTGTGGTGGCAGCTGATGCGCTGGAGCCAGGCCAAGTCGGTGCGCCTGCCCGGCCTGCTCGGACTGGTCTTCCTCGCCGGGCTGGCCCCCCTGATCCGTCCCGAGATGACCTTGGTCGGCGCGCTCGCGCTGCTGATGATCTTCTGCGCGCCCATGCCCGAGAGCAGGCTGCGGCCGATCGTGCTGCGCGCGGTGATCGTCGCGGTGGCCGGACTGGTGCCGCTGGGCTACCAGATCTGGCGGATGGGCTACTACGGCCTGCCCTACCCGAACACCGCCGTCGCGAAGGACGCGGGCGGCGCCAAGTGGGGGCAGGGCTTCACCTACCTGTGGGACCTCGTCGGCCCGTACTTCCTGTGGGCGCCGCTGCTGGTATTGCTGATCGCCGGTGTGCTCGCCGCTCGCACGGGTGCGACTCGGAACGCGCGTGCCGAAAACGAAGACGCGCGTGGCTGGTCGATCGGCCGGATCCGGGAGTGGTTGCGCTCGCCGGGCGCTGTGGTCGCTTTGGTTCTGGCCAGCGGGTTCCTCCTGACCGTCTACGCGCTTCGGGTCGGCGGCGACTTCATGCACGGCCGAATGCTGCTGCCCCAGCTGTTCCTGTTCCTGCTCCCGGTCGCGGTCATTCCGATCCGGGCGCCGCAGGGCGGTGTGCGCGCGGCCACCGCCGCCGACTGGTCCTACGCGGCGCTGGCGGTGGCATTCGTCGGCGTCGCGGGGTGGGCGCTGTTCGCGGCGAACACCACCGCGATCAAGACCGGCACCAAGATCACTTCGACCGGCATCGTCGACGAGCGCGTCTACTACGTGCTCAACACCGGGCACGACCACCCGATCCTGGCCGAGGACTACTTGGACTACCCGCGCATCCGCGCGATGGTCAACGACATCACCGGCACTCCGGACGGCGGTCTGCTGCTCAACTCGCCGTCGTTCATGTTCTGGTACATCGCTCCGCCGCCCCAGCCGATTCCGGATGGCGGCGCCGGGCACACGGTCTACTTCCTGAATCTCGGCATGACCAGCATGAACGTTCCGCTGGACGTGCCCGTGATCGATCCGATGGGTCTGGCCTACCCACTGGCCGCGCACACCGACCGGCTCACCGACGGCCGGATCGGCCACGACAAGAGCCTGTACCCGGACTGGGTCGTCGTCGACACCGGCATGGTGGACAAGAAACCGTGGATGCCCTGGTACCTGGACGAGAAGTGGGTCGCCCAGGCGCGCACCGCGATGTCCTGCCCGGACACCCAGGCGTTGTTGATCTCCTACCGCGATCCGCTCACCTTCGAGCGTTTCCGGCACAACCTGCGCAACGCGTTGCGGTTCGCGAAGTACCGCATCGATCGCGTCCCGAAGTACGAGATCCAGCGGTGCGGACTGGTCGATCCTTTCCCGCCGCAGCGCTGATCCCGTGAATCACATTGGGCCCATCGGGCACGGTGGGCCCAATGGCCCCATTATGCGAGGTAGATAAAGTGGCGTACGCCGCTTTATCTCTTTTTGGTAACGCCACCGTGTCGATACCGATATACGCTACGACCGTATGCCCGGCCTGGCGTCCACCGGTCGTGGGCATCGACGGGTTACCGTGTGGACGGCTTGCCGCTGTCGCTGTGCAAACGAAAGGTTGAAACTGATGCGAGGCGTGATCGGGCGTCGTCTTAATTCTCGAAGAGCGGGTTCCTGGCTCAAGCGGTCCATGCTGGTTTCGCTGGCAGTTCTGCTACCGCTCGGGGTGTCGGTGGCAGGCCCTGCCGCCCCGGCGTCCGCCGCGTTCAATCCGGACGGCATGGATTTCTGGGTCGACTCCGAAATGGGGCCGATCAAGTCGCGCATCTTCCGCGCCGCCGATGGCAACACCGGCCGCGTGGTGTACGCGCTGGACGGCATGCGGGCGCGCAACGACCTCAGTGGCTGGGAGATCGATACCGAGGTCGCGCGCGAGCTGACCAAGTGGAACATCAACGTGGTCATGCCGGTCGGCGGCCAGTCCAGCTTCTATGCCGACTGGAACGGCCCGAGCGACTTCTTCGGCCTCGGCAGCGCGGGCTCGTCCTCCACCGGTTCGGCGAACTCCGGCTCCGGCCTGCTGACCGGTTCCGCTGGCGGACCGGGCAAGACCAGCACTTACAAGTGGGAAACCTTCCTCACCAACAACCTCCGCTGGGCGCTGCGCGACCGCCTCGGGTTCAACCCGAACGGCAACGGCATCTTCGGTCTCTCCATGGGCGGCAGCGCCGCCCTCACTCTGGCGGCCTACCACCCCGACCAGTTCCGTTACGCCGGTTCGTACTCCGGGTACCTGAACATCTCCGCGCCGGGTATGCGTGAGGCGCTGCGCGTGGCGATGCTGGACGCGGGCGGCTACAACATCGACGCGATGGCGCCGCCGTGGGGCCCGCAGTGGCTGCGGATGGACCCGTTCGTGTTCGCGCCGCGACTGAAGGCGAACAACACTCGCCTGTGGGTCTCCGCCGGTAGCGGTCTGCCCAGCGGGGCGGACGGCATCAGCTTCAACACGCTCAACGCGATGGGTCTGGAAACGCTGGCCTTGGCCAACACGCGCGCCTTCCAGGTCCGCATGCTCACCCTGGGCGCGAACAATGTCACCTACGACTTCCCGGCCGTGGGTGTGCACAACTGGAACTACTGGGCCGATGAGGTCTATCGGATGATCCCGGATCTGTCCGCGAACATCGGGTAGTAGCCCGGTCATAGCGAGGAAAGGCCGTTTCGCGCCATCGGCGCGGAGCGGCCTTTCGGCGTTTACCCGGTCGTCCGCGGGTACTTCGGCAACGAATACGAAGAGAAAACGGCTTCGGTAGTTGTGGTCTGGATCACCATCCAGCAACATGAAGGCATTCGTTTCCAATTGATACCCGAACAGCATGCACCAAGGTCGATTCGTCCGGTTTCTTGGTGGGCGTCTCGTCCTGGTGCCCGACGAGGGGCCGGTTGGGATTGCTAATAGTTTGCCAGACCGGGCCGCCTGAGGGAAAGGTCGATGTGATGCGTAGTGCGCGCGGGAAGCGCTGGCCCCAGAGGCCCCGAGTAGCCGGTTCGTGGTTGCGGCGGTCCGCCCTCGGCATCGCCGCGGCGATGCTGCTGCCGCTCGGGGCGACCGTCGCGGGCGTGGGCGCCACGGCGTCGGCGGCGTTCGACCCCGCGGCCTTCGATTTCTGGGTCGATTCCGGCATGGGTCCGATCAAGACCCGGATCCTGCGTGCCGCCGACGGCAACACCAATCGCGTCGCCTATGTGCTGGACGGCATGCGGGCGCCGGAGACGCTGAACGGCTGGGAGATCGAGACCAATATCCCGCAAGTCCTGGCGAGCCAGAACATCAACGTGGTCATGCCGGTCGGTGGCATGTCGAGCTTCTATGCCGACTGGATCGCGCCCAGCGAGTTCTTCGGCGTCCCGGCGGGCGCGGGCTCCAGCACCGGTTCCGGCGGGCTGGACGGGTTCGCGGGCGGGCCCGGCAAGAGCTACCGGTATCAGTGGGAGACCTTCCTGACCAACAACCTGCGCTGGGCGCTGCGCGATCGGCTGGGGTTCAACCCCAACCGCAACGGCGCCTTCGGCTTGTCGATGGGCGGCAGCGCGGCGCTCACCCTGGCGGCCTACCACCCGGATCAGTTCAGCTTCGCGGGGTCGTTCTCCGGCTATTTGAACAACTCGGCGCCGGGTATGCGGGAGGCGATCCGCGCCGCCATGCTGGACGCGGGCGGCTACAACGTCGACGCGATGGCGCCGCCGTGGAGCCCGCAGTGGCTGCGGATGGACCCCTTCGTGTTCGCGCCCAACCTGATCCGCAACGGCACCCGCCTGTGGATCGCCGCGGCCAGCGGACTGCCCTCGGCCGGCGACCCGCCGAGCTTCGGCACCCTCAACGGCATGGGGCTGGAGAGCCTGGCGCTGGCGAACACTCGCGCGTTCCAGGTCCGGATGGCGACCTTGGGTGGCGGCAACGCCGTCTACTCCTTCCCGCCGTTCGGTATTCACGCCTGGAACAACTGGGCTGACGAGGCCATGCGAATGATCCCGGATATGTCGGCGAACATCGGCTGAATCTTTTGGCGGCGCCTGCGGCGCCGCGTGTTCGCGGCCCCCTATGGCTCGCGTCAGAGCGGACGAGACTCGCGCCTGCGGCGCATGCGCTTCGTCCACTCTGCCGCGAGCCGGGCCGCGAACGGCGCTCGTAAGACTCGCACCCGAGTGGGTTCAGTGTGTGGGGAACTTGCGCTTTCTGGTGTGCGGCGGGATTGGCGGGGGCATTTGTTTGCGGTTTGTGCAGTTGTCTTCCTGGCTGTAGGGGCTGCGTAGTGGTCGTTTTGAACCAGGGAGGCGCGTTCTCGGGGGAGCCAGCTTAGGGGGAGTGGGGTAGGTAGTAGGGGGTCTGTGGGGCCGGTGCGGGGAAGTCCGGGGGCATTCCACCTCATGTTTGCTACATGATCGCTGTTGAGTGGTTATCACTGCTTGGTGCTGTTTGCCCGAAGTCGCCTCTGTGGCTATCACGGCAGATCTCGGTTCCGATCACGGTTCGGTCACTGGTTTCGGTGGACTCCGCCTCGTCGCTCGGAGGCGCCGAAGGCCTGCGGGGAGGCCGCTGGGGGTGTCGGGATTGCGAAGATCTCGGGTCGGTGACAGTTCCCGCCAGGAGCGCGAATATCTTGCGTTCCAGCACGACATCACCGCGAGAACGCGATAAGGTCACCGCACCATTACCTTGCGTGAACGGATGGATTTCGGCCAGTGGAAAGACCCGGATCTTGCTAAAGCGGGGGGCGTCGAATATCGTCCAGCGAGCGCAAGTGTGACCAGATCGTTGTAGCGCCGTCATGGGGATCGGATTGTCGGGACCATGTCCGTGACGCGCGTCTCGTTGGCAACACGGGTGCCGCTTCGCCCCTCGGGCGGCGAGTGGCACCACAACAGCAGAAAGAGAGCAGGATTCATGCGTTTCGGCAGGGCGGCCGCGCCGAAGAGAACACAGTCGGGACGGCGAGGCGCGGCTCGCGGTTGGCGTAATCGAATTCTGGCTGTCGGTGCCGCCGCGCTGGCGCTACCGATCGCCGCAGGCCTGGCAACCCCGACTCTCGCCGCAGCGGCGCCGTCGGTGCACACGCCGGTGTTGCGGGCGCCCGCGGGCGGCTTCGAGGACCTGATGGTCCCGTCCAGCATGGGCCCGATCAAGGTGCAGGTGCAGTGGGCCGCACGCGGCGGCAACGCGGCGCTGTACCTGCTCGACGGTCTGCGCGCCCGCGACGACCGCAACGCCTGGTCGTTCGAGACCAACGCGCTGCAGCAGTTCGGCAACGACAACATCACCCTGGTGATGCCGGTCGGCGGCCAGTCCAGCTTCTACACCGACTGGTACGCGCCGTCGAACCTGAACGGCCAGAAGACCACGTACAAGTGGGAGACCTTCCTCACCAAGGAACTGCCCGCCTTCCTGGAGGGCTACGGAGTCTCGCGCACCAACAACGCGGTCGTCGGCCTGTCCATGGGCGGTAGCGCGGCGCTGGCGCTGGCGGCCTACCACCGCGACCAGTTCAAGTTCGCCGCCTCCTACTCGGGCTACCTGAACATCTCCGCGCCGGGTATGCGTGAGGCGATCCGCGTCGCGATGCTGGACGCGGGCCGCTTCAACGTCGACTCGATGGCCGCGCCGTGGAGCCCGCAGTGGCTGCGGATGGACCCGTTCGTCTTCGCGCCGCAGCTGCGCGGCCTGCCGATGTACATCTCGGCCGCCAGCGGCCTGCCGGGCCAGTTCGACCAGCCGAACTCGGCGGTCGGCGTGTTCAACACCGGCAACGGGATGGCGCTGGAAGCCCTCTCGCTGGTGAACACCCGCGCGTTCCAGGCTCGCCTGAACTCGCTGGGCATCCCCGCCCGGTACGACTTCCCGGCCGCGGGCACCCACTCCTGGAAGTACTGGGAGGGGCAGCTGTTCGCCTCGCGCAACATGATCCTGGACGCCACCGGCGCCTGGTGATCTGATCCGCCTCGTCGCATTCAGGCCGCACCGATTCGGTGCGGCCTGAATTGCGTTCGGGGGCAGCCATGATCGCGTGACAGCGAACATTGTTTGCTGGACAGCGCGTGTCTCCCGTAAACGTCGCTATAACGGGAGTACAAAGCTTTTGTGGCAGGGATTACGCGCGGTAGCTGTGACATACGCGGGCGTCTCGTCGCGCGTTCGGCACGCGAGCGGCTCATGCTGCTCGCCGCCACGATGGTGATCCCGCTAGCCGCGAGCGTGTCCGTCGAGGTTCCCGCCGTCGCGGAGCCAACGGCGGCCGTGGCCGCGCCCGCGCTGGAGAAGGTCCAGTGGCTCAGCGACCGTCGCGTCGCGCTGTGGGTGACCTCGCCGTCCATGGGAGTGCCGATCCAGGTCCAGTTGCTGCTGGCCAGAGACTGGAACGCCCACCCGGAGGCCAGATTCCCCGTCCTGTTCCTGCTCGACGGTCTGCGCGCGACCGACGACGAGAGCGGCTGGACGAAGGAGGCGGGGGCGGTCGATTTCTTCGCCGACAAGAACGTCACCGTGGTGCTGCCGGTGGGTGGGCAGGCCAGCTTCTACGCCGACTGGCTCCAGCCGGACAACGGCCGTACCTACAAGTGGGAGACTTTTCTCACCAAGGAGCTTCCGCCGCTGCTGGAGAGTCATTGGCGTGCGACACCCGTGCGGGGCGTGGAAGGCCTCTCGATGGGTGGCACGGCCGCGATGTTCCTCGCCGCCCGCAATCCGGGCTTCGTACGGCACGCCGCGTCGTATTCGGGCTTCCTGACCACGACGACGCTGGGCATGCCGCAGGCCATCGAGTTCGCCATGCGGGATGCGGGCGGCTTCGACTCCGCCGCCATGTGGGGTAGGCAGACGGACCCGGAGTGGGAGGCGCACGACCCGTACGTGCTGGCCGACAAGCTGCGAGGAGTCAGTCTCTACGTCTCCAGCGGCAGCGGCGCGATCGGTCCCTACGACCACGCCCTCGGCATTCCCGGGGTGAGCACCAACATCGCGGGCATGGGATTGGAGATCCTCTCCCGGCTCACTTCGCAGAACTTCGTGACCAAGCTGTCCAAGCTGGCCATTCCCGCGCAGGTGAACTATCGCCCGTCCGGCACCCATTCCTGGCCGTACTGGGACTTCGAGATGCGCCAGTCCTGGACCCAGGCCGCGTCCGCGCTCGGCGTCGATCAGGGCAAGCCCGCCTGTCAGCCGGGCGGCGCGATCGGCCCGGTAGCAGCCGCGGCGGGCTGGCTCGGTGACTGCCTCACCGGGGAGTACGCCGTGGCAGGAGGCACCGCGCAGGACTTCAAGGGCGGCCGGGTGTTCTTCGCGCCGGACAGCGGCGCTTACCCGGTCGGCGGCGTATTCGGGCCCGGTTACCAGGCGGCCGGAGGACCTACCGGACCGCTCGGGCTGCCGACGGGCGAGGAACGCGCACTGGAAGACGGCCGCGGCCGGTTCCAGGCATTCCAGCACGGCGCGCTGTACTGGACGCCGCAGACCGGAGCTCAAATGGTGCGTGGCGCAATTTACGACGAGTGGGGCAAGCAGGGGTTCGAACGCGGTCCCGCCGGTTACCCGACAGCGCCGGAGGCAAAGACACCGAGTCGCGACGGCGCCGTGCAAGCCTTCGAGAACGGTCCGTTCTACTACAGCCAGGCCACCGGCGTGCACCGCGTCCAAGGCCTGATCCTCGGCAAGTACGCCCAGCTGGGCTTCGAGAACAGTCCGCTCGGCTTCCCGGTCGCCGAAGAGCAGACGGTGAAGGACGCGGGCCGCTTCAGCCGATTCGAAGGCGGGACCATCTACTGGAGCCCGGTGTCCGGCGCTTGGGCGGTCCGCAACGGCCCGATACTGGATGCTTGGCGCGACGCCGGCTACGAGAACGGCAAACTCGGCTTCCCCACCGGCGACGAGTTCCCCATCTCCGACGGCGTGCAGCAGAACTTCCAGGGAGGTTTCATCACGCTGCGCGACGGCAAACCGGAACTGCACGCGCTTTGAGTGCGACCGGTGCACGGCAGCCCGCGCGCTCTCACCCGACCTGCCCGACCCGCGCCACGTGTTAGCGGATGCGCCTGCGGTCAGGTCGTGCGCGGCTTCCGGATCGACCGCACGAATGGGTTGCCGGTCCCGGCTCGGTCAGCGCAGCGCACACAGTGTTCGCTCCGCTGTCGTCGGCGGGCGGACCATCACCCGCCTTGCGACCTGTGTCGGCCGCAGCGGCAGCTGCCGCGAGTGCGCCACCTGGTTCGGTTCGGCCAGTTCGGCGGCTACGGCGTCGCCCGCCCGGCCAGATGGAAGTTGTGCGTCGGGCCTTGGCCAAGTGCCGGGAAGCATGCATCGGTTGGTGAGCTGACATGTATACGAGCACGTCGGCGCAGCTCCCGGTTTCGAGCGAAGCGAGACCGAGCATGCGCCGTTCGCGGCCCGGCTCGCGTCCGAGTGGCCGCCGCGTCCGCGACGAAGTCGCCAGCGGCGGTCGCTCGGACGCGAGCCATAAAGGGGCCGCGAACACGCAGCGCCGCAGGCGCTGCAAATCGGACCCAGCTAGCCTGGTGGGCGACCCGACCCCGCTCAGTGACAGATCGAGGACAAGAATTCATGCATCGGACCCGTGGAAAGGTATTCGGCGTGGTTGTGGCGATTGCCGCAACCGGCCTGCTCGCCGCGTGCGGCGACAATGATTCGACCGCGACGAGCACGCCATCGCCTACCCGCACCACGACGGCAGCGGCGGCGACCACGTCGCCGGTCGCTTCGACACCCGCCGAAACCGGCCGGCCCGCTCCCGCGCCGGAGCAGCCCACCACGACGGTGGCGCCCGAGCGTCCGCAGCCGGTGCCGACCGAAGCCGTCCCGCCCGCGGACACCTCGAAGCTCACCGACAAGGACAAGAAGTTCCTGGACGAGCTGGCCAAGCAGGGTGTCACCCCGTCGAGCCCGGACATCGCGCTGAGCATCGGCGCGTACGTCTGCCAGGGCACCGCCGCGGGCGCGTCCGATCAGGATCTGATGACCTTCGTCAACGCCATGGCAGGTTCGGATCCGTCCTTCGACCCGGCGAAGATGCCGGTGGAGAAGGCCGGGCAGATCTACATCTCCACCGCTCGCGCCACGTACTGCCAGTGAGTTCGCGCGTCCGTTCGACATCCCGCCGGTCCAAGCCGGCGGGATGCCTGCTCGTGATCGGCGGCATCCTGCTGATCATCCTGGTGGTCCTGCTGCTGTGGTACCTGCTCGCAGGGCGTTTGCGCCCGCCCGGCCCCGGGCCGAAACCTCCGGAACGCCCGACCTCGCAGCCCGCGAGCTGTCCGGATGTGCAGATGATCTCGGTGCCCGGCACGTGGGAGTCGAACAGCGCCGACGATCCGCACAATCCGACCGCCAACCCGGTGTCGCTGATGCTCAACGTCTCCGGCCCGATCACCCAGCGGTTCCCGAGCGAGCGGGTGGACGTGTACACCGTTCCGTACGTCGCGCAGTTCTCCAATCCGATCGCGATCCCGCCGGACGGCCAGCAGTCGTACAACAACAGCCGATCCGAGGGCACCCAGCGGATGGTCGACGCCATGGCCGCGCGGCACCAGGAGTGCCCGCTGACCACCTACGTGCTCGCGGGGTTCTCCCAGGGCGCGGTGATCGCGGGTGACGTCGCCGCGCAGATCGGTGCGGGCGCGGGCCCGGTGCCCGCCGATCTGGTGCTGGGCGTGACGTTGATCGCCGACGGACGCCGTACCGGCGACAACGGCCCGGGCCAGGCGATCCAGATCGGCACCCCGCCGCCGGGTGTGGGTGCCGAAGTCGCGCTGAAGGGGTTGAACGTGCCCGGCATCACGATGACCGGTCCGCGTCAAGGGGGCTTCGGCACGCTGGCCGAGCGCACCTACACCATGTGCGCGCCCGGCGATCTGATCTGCGACGCACCCCGGGAGGCGCTGAGTCCGTTGAACATCCTGGGCAGCGTGAACACGCTGGTCCGGGCCGCGGGAAACCCGGTGCACACCCTCTACAACAGTTTCGTCGTCGACGGCGACGGCAACACCGCGACGCAGTGGACGGCGAACTGGGCGGCCGGACTCATCGAGACAGCGCCGCATCCGGCTCATTCGTGAAAATTCACAGCCCGTGAGATACCCCGCACCCGATTGGCGTGACAAGCGCAACTCGAGTTGGGTAGCACGCTGTAAAGTGCGCTGGTGATCGCGACGCCGGGCACCACCCCAGCGCGGACCCGAAGCGGGCGTCGCGCCCGTATTTTCCTTACAGCCAGGAGCATGAGTTCATGACAGAAGCCGCCGCACCGGCCACCACGGCGAGCCGTGACGCGGATGCTGCGTTGTCCGCGCTGGGCACTCCGTTGCGCCCGTTCCGCTTCGCGGCGGCCGGGGAAGGAAACAAGCAGGAGGGCGGCGCGCGGAAGTTCGTGCAGACCGCTCAGCAGGCCGAGGAGTACGGCTTCGACACCTTCGTGGTGCCCGACCACCTCGGTGAGCAGATCGGGCCGATCGCCGCGCTCGGCGCGCTGACCCAGGCCACCGAGAAGATCCGGCTCGGCACGTCGGTGCTGGCGAACGGTTTCCGCCACCCCGTCGTGCTGGCCAAGGATCTGGCGACCATCGACGTGCTGTCCAAGGGCAGGCTCGAGGTCGGCGTCGGCGCGGGCTGGATCAAGGAGGAGTTCGAGAACGCGGGCATCCCGTACGAGTCGCCCGGTGTCCGGCTGGAGAAGCTGGACGAGTCGTTGACCATTCTCGACGTGCTGCTGCGCGGCCAGGAGTGCACCTTCGAGGGCAAGCACTACCAGGTCCGCGGCGTCAAGGGGACCCCACGCCCGCGGCAGGGCCCACGCCCCCCGATCTGCACCGGCGGCGGCGGTCCGAAGATGCTGCGGCTGGCCGCCAAGCACGCCGACATCGTCTCCGTCGTTCCCGTGACCACCAAGAACGGCAAGGGCCTGCTCTCCGGTATCACCATCGAGAAGGCCGTGGAAAAGGTGAATCTGATCAAGGAGGCCGCCGGTGACCGGTTCGCCGACATCGAGCTGAACTGGGCCATCACCGCCATCGTGATCACCGACGATCGCGAGAAGACCGCGGAGATGGCGCTGTCGGCGTTGGACCGGGGACTGCACCCGAACCTGGAGGTCGATGTGCAGCTGTCCGTCGAGGACATCCTGAACTCGCCCTACGTGGCGATCGGGACATTCGAGGAGATCGCCGAGCAGATCCGCCGTGTGCGGCAGCTCACCTCGATGTCCTATGTCGGTGTATTCCCCACCCAGATGGACGCGTTCGCCCCCGTTATTCCCCTGCTGCGGGACGAGTGAGCCGGTCTTCTCTGTAACATGACTCTGGTTTGAGTACATCTAGCCGATAAGCGGTCACCGCGCAGACCGCACAAAATCTGCAGGCTGGCTCTGCACTTGGAGCACCCGCGGGCGAAAGCGAGTCGGGGCCTCACAGGTAAAAGCGGCGATCTCGCCGTCTTGCTGCGTGTGCCTCGGAGGAGAAGAAGGAATGGAAGAGACTTTCGACGACTACCTGGACGAAACCGGGAACATCCGCATTCCCGAGGATCACACCCTGGTTGATCACGTCGAGAAGCACACCCGGAACGACGCGAACACCCTGGCGTATCGCTACATCGACTACTCGCGCGAGCGCGACGGTGAGGCGCAGGAGTTGACGTGGCGTGAGTTCGGTATTCGGCTGCGCGCGGTGGCCGCTCGACTGCAGCAGGTGACCAACCCGGGTGACCGGGTCGCGATCCTCGCGCCGCAGGGCTTGGATTACGTGATCTCCTTCTTCGCCGCGATCTACGCGGGCACCATCTCGGTCCCGCTGTTCGACCCGGACGAGCCGGGCCACACCGATCGCCTGCACGCGGTGCTCGGCGACTGTGAGCCCTCGGCCATCCTGACCGCGAGCTCCTCCGCGGCCGGGGTCCGGCAGTTCTTCCGCTCGCTGCCCGCCGCCCAGCGCCCGCGCATCATCGCGGTGGACGCGATTCCCGACAGCGTCGGCGAGAGCTGGGTGCGCCCGGACATCGCGATCGACGACATCGCCTACCTGCAGTACACCTCGGGGTCCACCCGGGTGCCCGCGGGTGTGGAGATCACGCACCGCGCGGTGGGCACCAACCTGCTGCAGATGGTCGACGCGATCAACCTGGACTGGAACTCACGCGGCGTCACCTGGCTGCCGCTGTTCCACGACATGGGCCTGCTGACGGTGATCCTGCCCGCGGTGGGCGGCAAGTACATCACCATCATGTCGCCGAGCGCGTTCGTGCGCCGTCCCTACCGGTGGATCAAGGAGCTGGCCGCGGTTTCCGACGGCGCCGGAACCTTCGCCGCCGCACCGAACTTCGCGTTCGAGCACGCCGCGGCGCGCGGTCTGCCGAAGAACGGCGAGTCGCTGGATCTGTCGAACGTCATCGGCCTGATCAACGGCAGTGAGCCGGTGACCACCTCGTCGATGAAGAAGTTCAACGAGGCGTTCGCCCCCTACGGGCTGCCCAAGACCGCCATCAAGCCCTGCTACGGCATGGCCGAGGCCACGCTGTTCGTCTCCGCCACCAAGGCCGAGGACGAGGCCAAGGTCACCTACGTCGACCGCAGGGAACTCAACGCGGGCCGCATGGTGAAGGTCGACCCCGGTCACGAGAACGCGATCGCGCAGGTGTCCTGCGGCTACATCGCGCTCTCGCAGTGGGCGACGATCATCGATCCGGAGTCGGTGGAGTCGGGCGGCGGTCGCGAGGTGCCCGACGGGCACGTCGGCGAGATCTGGCTGCACGGCAACAACATGGGCATCGGCTACTGGGGCCGTCCCGACGAGACGGCGGCGACGTTCCAGAACAAGGTCACCGAGCGCCTGTCCGAGGGCAGTCACGCCGAGGGCACCGAGCCGGACGCGAACTGGATGCGCACCGGCGACTACGGCGTGTACTTCGAGGGCGAGCTCTACATCACCGGCCGGGTCAAGGACCTGGTCATCGTGGACGGCCGCAACCACTACCCGCAGGACCTCGAGTTCTCCGCGCAGGAGGCCAGCACCGCGCTGCGTCCCGGCTTCGTGGCGGCGTTCTCGGTGCCCGCCAACCAGCTCCCGGCCGAGGTGTTCGAGCAGGGCAGCCACTCCGGCCTGCAGTTCGACGCTGACGACGCGTCCGAGCAGCTGGTCATCGTGGGTGAGCGCGGTCCCGGTGCGGGCAAGGCCGATCCGCTGCCGATCGCCGACGCGGTGCGCGCGGCGATCTCCCAGCGCCACGGCGTGACCGTTCGAGACGTGCTGCTGGTGCCCGCGGGATCGATCCCGCGCACCTCCAGCGGCAAGATCGCCCGCCGCGCCTGCCGGGCGGCCTATCTGGAGGGAACGCTGCGGGGTGGTTACACCCAGCAGGCTTTCCCCGATGCACCGGAAGAGTAATTGCCAGGGGCGGCCTCGGACCGACCATCGACGCTCGGCGCCGAGCTTCTCGAGCGCCGAGCGTCAAACCCGGTACGCCCGGTACGCAGACAGGTAGCTTGAGGAATTGATGGCTGACAACGAGGGCACGCCCACCCAGACGACCGACGCCCCACCCGTGGAGACCGTCGCCGACGCGGCGGCCCCGGCCGAGTCCGCGAAGGGCGGCGCGCAGACCGACATGTCGGTGGCGGAGCTGCGTGAGTGGCTGCGGCGCTGGGTCTCCGAGGCGACCGGGCAACCGATCGAGCAGATCACCGTGGACCGGCCGATGGAGGAGTTCGGGCTCGCCTCGCGGGACGCCATCGCCCTCGGCGGGGACATCGAGGAACTGACCGGCGTGATGCTGAACGCGACGATCGTGTACCAGCATCCGACCATCGCCTCGCTGGCCGAGCGGATCATCAACGGCGAGCCGGAGCTGCCCGCGGAGTCGTCCGACGACGCCTTCTACACCGCGGGTTACGCGCCGGGTGAGGCACACGACATCGCGATCGTGGGTCTGTCGACGCGGCTGCCCGGCGCGGGCGACACTCCGGAGTCGACGTGGGAATTCCTCATCGGACGCGGTGACGGCATCCGGGAGCGGCCAGAAGGGCGCTGGTCGGAGTTCCTGGCCGAGCCGCAGTTGGCGGAAGCGGTCGAGAACGCCAACACCAGGGGTGGCTATCTCGATCAGGACGTCGTCAAGGGTTTCGACGCCGAGTTCTTCGCCATGTCGCCGGTCGAGGTCGAGCGGGTCGATCCGCAGCAGCGCCTGATGATGGAGCTGACCTGGGAGGCGTTGGAGCACGCCAGGATTCCGGCCAGCGAACTCAAGGGCGAGCCGGTCGGCGTGTTCATCGGCTCGTCGGGCAACGACTTCATGCTGCTCGCGGCGCTCGGCCTCGGCAGCGAGCGCGATCCGAACGTGCCGGTATCGGCCGAGGCCTACGCGATCATGGGCAGCGTCACGTCCATCATCCCCAACCGGGTTTCCTACTTCTTCGACTTCCGCGGTCCGTCGGTGGCCGTCGACACCGCCTGCTCCTCGACGCTGGTCGCGGTGCACGAGGCGGTGCAGGCGCTGCGCAGCGGTGACGCCGATCTGGCGCTCGCCGGTGGCGTGAACATGTTGCTCGCGCCGATGGCCACGCTCGGTTTCGACGCCAATGGCGGCGTCGCCAAGGACGGTCACATCAAGGCATTCTCCAGCGACGCCGACGGCATGGTCCGCTCCGAGGGCGGCGGTCTGGTGGTGCTGAAGCGGCTCGCCGACGCGGAACGCGACGGCGACACGATCTACGCCGTGATCAAGGGCTCCGCGGTCAACAACGACGGGCGGTCCAACGGTCTGCTCGCCCCGAATCCCGACGCCCAGGCAGAAGTGCTGCGTCGCGCCTACCGGGACGCGGGCATCGCGCCGTCGGCGGTGGATTACATCGAGGCGCACGGAACCGGCACCCTGATCGGCGACCCGATCGAGGCCGACGCGCTCGGCCGGGTGGTCGGCCGGGGACGTGCGGCCGACAAGCCCGCGTTGCTCGGTTCGGCCAAGACCAACTTCGGTCACCTGGAGTCCGGCGCCGGTGCGGCGAGCCTGGCGAAGGTGATCATGTCGTTGCAGCACAACGTCATTCCGCCGAACATCAACTACGCCGGACCGAACCCGTACATCCCGTGGGATCAGGCGCACCTGAAGATCGTCGACGAGCCCACCGAGTTCCCCCGCTACAGCGGCAAGGCCACCATCGGCATCTCCGGCTTCGGTTTCGGCGGCACCAACGCGCACGTCGTCGTCCAGGAGTACGTGCCGACCGCGACCGAGACCGAGGCCCCGTTCTCCGAACTCGAGGCACGGCTGGACGAGGACGCGGTGGCGGAGAGCGTCGACGCGGAGACGGAATCCGCGGCAGGCGACGCCGTGGCCGAGGCGGCCGAAGCCGACGCGGAATGGACCGCCGAGCGCACCGAGCCGCTGCCGCAGATCCTGCCCGTGTCGGGTTATCTGCCTTCGCGGCGTCGTCGTGCCGCCGCCGAGCTGGCCGACTGGCTGGAATCCGAGGCGGGCGCGCAGACTCCGCTCGCCGATGTGGCGCGGTCGCTGGCCAAGCGCAGCCACTGGCGTTCGCGCGGCGTGGTGCTGGCGAAGACGCACGAAGAGGCGATCGCCGGACTGCGCGCCATCGCGGCGGGCAAGCCGGGGACCGGCGTCTTCACCGCCGACGCGCCCGCGGCCATGGGCCCGATGTGGGTGCTGGCCGGTTTCGGCGCGCAGCACCGCAAGATGGGCAAGCAGCTGTACCTGGAGAACTCGATCTTCGCGAAGGCTGTCGACGAGGTCGACGAGCTGGTGCAGGACGAGGCCGGATATTCGGTGCGCGAACTGTTCCTCGACGACAGCCAGGACTACAACGTCGGCACCTCGCAGGTCGGCATCTTCACCATCCAGGTCGGCCTGGCGGCGCTGCTGCGCGCGCACGGCGCGGAACCCGATGCGGTGGTGGGTCATTCCATGGGCGAGGTCGCCGGCGCGTACATCGCCGGTGGTCTCTCGCTCGAGGACGCGGTGCGCGTGATCTGCGCCCGTTCCCGCCTTATGGGCGAGGGCGAGCAGATGATCAGTGACGACGACGTGCGCAACATGGCGCTCATCGAGTACAGCGCCGAGGACGTCGCGAGCCTGCTGCCGGAATACCCGGACGTCGAGGTCGCGGTGTACGCCGCGCCGACGAACACGGTGATCGGCGGTCCGCAGGACCAGGTCGCGGCGATCGTCGCCCGGGTAGAGGCGGCGGGCAAGTTCGCCCGGGTGCTGCAGACCCGCGGTGCGGGCCACACCTCGCAGATGGATCCGCTGCTCGGCGAGCTGGCCGCGGAGCTGGCCGGTATCGAGCCGACCAAGCTGAAGACCGGCCTGTACTCGACGGTGCACAAGGAAGAGTTCTTCCGCTCCGGTCACGACCCGATCCATGACGAGGACTACTGGGTCAAGAACATGCGCCATAGCGTGTACTTCACCAACGCGGTGAAGCTCGCCGTGGACGCGGGGCACACGACCTTCCTGGAGCTGGCGCCGAATTCCGTCGCGCTGATGCAGGTGCTGGGCACCACCTTCGCCGCGGGCGTGCACGACGCGCAGCTCATCCCCACGCTCAAGCGCAAAGAAGACGAGTCCGCCGGTGTGATCGCCGCGCTCGCCCAGCTGTACGTGCACGGGCACAAGGTGGATCTGTTCTCGCTGCTCGGTGCAGGCGAGTACGCCGACGTTCCGCGTACCACGTTCGTGCGCAAGGAGTACTGGCCGAAGGTCCAGCTGTCCTCGGGCGGCAACGGCCGGGTTCCCGGTGCGCACGTCGCGCTGCCGGACGGCAGGCACGTCTGGGAGGTCCAGGCCTCCTCGGTGACCGATCTCGCCGGACTCGTGCGCGCCGCGGCGGCGCAGGTGCTCAGCGACGTGTCGCTGGGCGCGTCCATCCCGCACGCGCCGATCCCGGCCGCGGGCACGCTCACCACCACGCTCACCCCGCATCCCGGCGGCGCCTCGGTGCAGGTGCATGCCAAGGAGGGCAGCGCCTTCCGCCTGGTGTTCGACGCCGTGGTCACCTCCAGTACTCCGCTGCCGGAACCTGTTGCGACCGAGACGGTCCCGGCGCCCGCCGCGCAGCCCCAGGGCGACGCCGACATCGAGGTCGTGGAAACCTTCGGCGACCGGTGGGATCCGAACGGCACGCAGACCGTCGAGGAGCGGCTCGCGCTGATCGTCGCGGAGTCCATGGGTTACGCGGTCGAGGATCTTCCGATGGAGATCCCGCTGATGGAACTCGGTCTGGACTCGCTGATGGCGATGCGGATCAAGAACCGGGTCGAGTACGAGTTCGACATCCCGCAGTTGCAGGTACAGGCTGTGCGGGACGCGAGCCTGCACGAGGTCGGCAAGGTGCTGCGGTACGCGATCGAGCACCGCGACGAGGTGCAGGCGATGGCGGATCAGCAGGCCGCCGACAAGGCCGCGGGCGGTACCGGCGAGCTGGCCGTCGACTCCGATTTCATCGCCACGGCCCGCGCGGCGCTGGCCACCGGGGCCGACCCGGTCGCGGCGGTGACCGGCAAGACGACCGACGCGCCCGAGGCCGCACCGGCTGACGCGCCGACGGATTCCGTGCCGCCGGAAAGCGCTGTGCCCGAAGCCGTGGCGCCCGCCCCCCAGCCTGCTGCCGCGCCCGCAGCCGTGTTCGGCGGCGCTGCCCAGCAGCCCGCCGACGAGGACGACGTCCCGCCGCGCGACGCCGCCGAGCGCCTGACCTTCGCCACCTGGGCGGTGGTCACCGGCAAGTCGGCCGGAGGCATCTTCAACACGCTGCCGATCCTCGACGAGGACACCGCGGAGAAGCTGGCCGCGCGCCTGACCGAGCGGGTCAAGGCCGAGGTCACCGTGGACGACGTCCTCGATTGCGAGACCATCGAGCAGCTCTCCGACATTGTTCGCAACCTGCAGGACAGCGGCGCGGATGTGGACGGTTTCGTGCGTCCGCTTCGGGCGCGCGCGGAGGGCTCGAACGCGGTTCCGGTATTCGTGTTCCATCCGTCCGGTGGAAACACGCTGGTGTACGAGCCTCTGCTGAAGCGTCTGCCCGCCGACACGCCGATGTACGGCTTGGAACGGGTCGACGGTTCCATCGAGGAACGAGCCCGCCAATACCTGCCCGAGCTGCGCAAGCTCCAGGGTGACGGGCCGTTCGTGCTGTACGGCTGGTCGCTGGGCGCGGTGCTGGCCATGCAGACCGCGCAACTGCTGCGGGCCGAGGGCGCGGACGTGCGCGTGGTCGGCCTGATCGATCTGGCCATTCCGACGCAGGGCGAGGACAACAGCCCCGAGGAGCGGGTGCGGCGGATCGAGCGCTACCAAACCTTCGCCAAGAAGACTTACGGTGTCGACGGCGAATTGGACCGCGAGCAGTTGGAGACACTGGCCGCGGCATCCGACGAAGAGCAGTTCAAGATGATCAGCGACCTGATCAAGATCAGTGGCGCGAAGATTCCCGGTGGCGTGCTCGAACACCAGCGCACCTCGTGGATCGATAGTCGCCACCTCGCCCGTACCCAACCGTCCCACTACGACGGCAACGTCGTGCTCTACCTCGCCGATCGCTACCACGACGGGATGATCGAGCTCGAGCCACGCTTCGCCGACCGGGTGCCGAACGGCGGCTGGGACGAGTACATCCCGAATTTGGAGGTCGTCCACATCGCGGGCGACCACCTGCAGATCATCGACGAACCGCGGATCGGCAAGATCGGAGCCGACCTGACCGCGAAGCTCGCCGCGATCGAGGCGAAAGGGGCCAAGTGAGCACTACTGCCGAGAAACTCGCCGACCTGCGCAAGCGCCTGGATTTAGCGCAGGAGCCGGCGGGTGAAGCGGGCGTGGCCAAGCGGGCGAAGAAGGGTATTCCCAGCGCCCGCGACCGGATCAACATGCTGCTCGATCCGGGAACCTTCGTGGAAATCGGCGCGCTGGTCCGCAAACCGGGCGACTCCGCCGCGCTCTACGGCGACGGCGTCGTCACCGGGCACGGTTTGGTCGAAGGCAGGCCAGTGGCGGTGTTCTCGCACGACCAGACCGTCTACGGCGGTTCGGTCGGCGAGATGTTCGGCCGCAAGGTGGCCGGGATCCTGGAGTACGCCGCCAAGGTGGGGTGCCCGGTGGTCGGCATCAACGACTCCGGCGGCGCGCGCGTGCAGGAGGCGGTGACCTCACTGGCCTGGTACGCCGAGCTGGGGCGGCGGCAGGAGCCGCTGTCCGGGCTGGTCCCGCAGATCTCGATGATCCTCGGCAAATGCGCCGGTGGCGCCGTCTACGCCCCGATCAACACCGACGTGGTGGTGGCGACCGAAGAGGCGTACATGTTCGTCACCGGGCCGAAGGTGATCCGTGAGGTCACCGGCGAGGACGTGAGTCTCGAGGAACTCGGCGGCGCGCGCAGCCAGGCGGAGTACGGCAACATCCACCACGTGGCCAAGGACGAATCGGCCGCGTTCGAGTGGGTGCGCGACTACCTGAGCTACCTGCCGACCAGCTGCCAGGAGCTGGCGCCGATCGTGAATCCCGGCTTGGAGCCGCAGATCACCGACACCGACCTGGAGCTGAACTCGATCGTCCCGGACTCCGACAACTCCGGGTACGACATGCACGAGATCCTGCTGCGCATCTTCGACGACGGCGCCTTCCACGAATTCGGCGCTTCGGCGGGGCGCAACGTCATCACCGGCTTCGCCCGCGTGGACGGCCGCAGCGTCGGCGTGGTGGCCAACCAGCCGATGGTGTACGCGGGCGCGCTGGACGCCCGCGCCTCGGACAAGGCGGCGCATTTCGTGCGTCTGTGCGACGCGTTCGAGATCCCGCTGGTGTTCGTCGTGGACACGCCCGGGTTCCTGCCCGGCGTGGAACAGGAGAAGATCGGCGTCATCAAGCGCGGTGGACGGTTCCTGTTCTCCTACGTGGAGGCGTCGGTGCCGAAGGTCACCGTGGTGATCCGCAAGTCCTATGGCGGCGGTTACGCCGTGATGGGCTCCAAGCAGCTGGGCGCCGACGTGAACCTGGCCTGGCCGACGGCGCGGATCGCGGTCATGGGCGCCGAGAGCGCGGTCAGCTTGATCGGAGCCAAGCAGATCGACGCCGCGCCCGAGGACCAGCGGGCGGCGATTCGCCAGCAGATGATCGATTTCTACAACGCCACCGTGGCGACGCCGTGGGTGGCCGCCGAACGCGGATACGTCGACGCGGTCATCGAGCCGTCGACGACCCGACTGGAAATCCGTCGTGCGCTACAGCTTTTGCGGGACAAGTCCGTTGCCCGCAATCCGCGTAAGCATCACCTGCTGCCGCTGTAGCAACCGGTACACGATCGGGCCGCACCCCTTGGGGCGCGGCCCGATTCGCGTCTGGCGTCTCGAATGATCAGCTGACGGTGACGGATTCGATGACGACGTCGTCGACCGGCACGTCCTGATGCATGCCCGCCGAGGAGGTGCGGACACCCGCGATCTTGTCGACCACGTCGGCGCCCTCGGTCACCGCGCCGAAGACGGCGTAGCCCCAACCCGCCGCGGTGGGAGCGGAGTGGTTGAGGAAGTCGTTGTCGGAGACATTGATGAAGAACTGCGCGGTGGCCGAGTGCGGGTCGTTGGTGCGCGCCATCGCGACGGTGTACTTGTTGTTCTTCAGGCCGTTGTTCGCTTCGTTCTGGATCGGGGCTTTGGTGCCCTTCTGACGCAACCCGGGCTCGAACCCGCCGCCCTGGATCATGAAGCCGGGGATGACGCGGTGGAAGATGGTGCCGTTGTAGTGGCCGGCGTTCGCGTAGTCCACGAAATTGCGCACGGTGTTCGGCGCTTTCTGATCGTCCAGCTCGAGCACGATAGATCCGTAGTTCGTCGAGATATTCACCTTGGTCATACACCCACCTTTCCATCCTTTCGTAGACGGTTGCGTCATACGGGTACTTTTCCAGTAGCGTCCGATACCGACGAACTGGTTTCGTGAGCACATGGGTAACTCGCCGGGAACGTCCAGAACCTGAGTCGCACCTGACGCAGGGCCTGAACGCAAATGGCGCGACGCCCCACTAGCACGGCCTAAAGACCCGGAGAGGCGGGGGAGCCAGCTAGCATTGCCAACCGTGCCCGACGCCGCAACCGCTGTACTCACGAAACCTCCCGCCGCCCCGGTGGTGACCCCGAACGATTTCCGGACCGCCCGGCTCATCGCGCTGGTGGCCGGAGTGCTCGGCGCGTTGTTCGCGCTGGCGACGCCGTTCCTGCCGGTCACACAGACGACCGCGGTGCTGAACTGGCCGCAGGGCGGGACGCTCGGCAACGTGCAGGCGCCGCTGATGTCGCAGGTCCCGATCGACCTGAAGGCGACGATCCCGTGCGAGACGATCGCCCAGCTACCCGAGCGCGGTGGCATGCTGCTGGCCACCGCGCCGCCGCAGGGCGACCGGGCCGCGCTGGAGGCGCTGTTCGTGCGGGTGTCGGAGACCTCGGTGGACGTGATCGACCGCAACGCAGTGGTTGTGTCGGCCGACCGCAGCCGCATGGGCGAGTGCACGTCGTTGAGCATCGCCTCGGACAGCGACAGCACCTACGGCGTGTTCAACGGGATAACCAGGCAGGTGGAGCGGCCGATCGAGGGCGGGGCGCCCGGGGCGAACGAGTCGGTCACCGTGCCGGTGGAGGGGCAGCTCGGCGGCGATCTGCGGCCCCAGGTGGTCGGCGTGTTCTCCGATCTGAAGGGCGCGGCGCCGACCGGTTTGTCGTTCACCATGACGGTGGACACCCGCTTCTCCTCCAGCCCGACCGCGATCAAGCTGGTCGCGATGATCGCGGCGGTGCTGTGCACGCTGATCGCCCTGGCGGCGCTGGCCCGGCTCGACAGCAGTGACGGGCGTGGGCACCGCCGGTTCCTGCCCGCGAACTGGCTGAAGCCGACCTGGGCGGACGGCGCGGTGGTCGGCACGCTGCTGCTGTGGCATTTCGCGGGCGCGAACACCTCCGACGACGGCTACATCCTCAGCATGGTGCGGGTGGCCCCGCACGCGGGCTACATGGCCAACTACTTCCGCTGGTACGGCGTGCCGGAGGCGCCGTTCGGCTGGTACTACTACGTCATCCAGGTCTTCTCGGAGATCTCCACCGCCAGCGCCTGGGTGCGGTTGCCTGCGCTGGCCTGCGCGATCCTGTGCTGGCTGGTGATCAGCCGCGAGGTGGTGCCCCGGCTGGGTCGCGGCGTGCGCACCAGCAAGGTGGCGCTGTGGACCGGCGGGCTGGTGTTCCTGGCGTTCTGGCTGCCGTTCGACAACGGCCTGCGCTCCGAGCCGATCGTCGCGCTCGGAGCGCTGCTGACCTGGGTGTCGATCGAGCGGGCCATCGCGACCGGGCGGCTGCTGCCCGCCGCGGTGGCCGTCCTGGTGGCGGCGTTCACTCTCGCCGCCGCGCCGACGGGCCTGATGTGCGTCGCCGCGCTGCTGGCCGGTATCCGTCCGATGCTGCGCATCGTGGTACGCAAGCACCGGCAGTTCGCCGCGCTCGGCGCCGGTCGGTGGGGCTCGACGCTGCCCCTGCTCGCACCGATCGCCGCGGCGGGCGTGCTCGTGCTGACGGCCGTCTACACCGACCAGACCTTCGCGGGCATCCAGGAGGCCAACCGGGTTCGCCAGGTGACCGGGCCGAACCTGGCCTGGTACGAGGATTACCTGCGCTACTACTACCTGTTCGTGGAGACCGTCGACGGCTCGCTGTCGCGGCGCTTCGCCTTCCTGGTGATGCTGCTGTGCCTGTTCACCACCATGCTGGTGCTGCTGCGCCGCAGGCGGGTGCCGGGTATCTCCAGCGGTCCGACCTGGCGGTTGATGGGCGTGGTCTTCGGGACGATCTTCTTCATGATGTTCAACCCGACCAAGTGGACCCACCACTTCGGCGCGTACGCGGGCATCGCGGGTTCGCTGGCGGCGGTCACCGCGGTCGCGGTCTCGGCGAGCGCCCTGCGAGCCCGCAAGAACCGGGCCATCTTCCTGGCCGGGTTGCTGTTCGTGCTCGCGATCGCGTTCTCCGGCATCAACGGCTACTGGTACGTGTCCAGCTTCGGTGTGCCGTGGTTCGACAAGCGCGTCTCGCTGCACGGCTACCAGTCGAACACCCTCATGCTCGTGCTGTTCGGCGTGGCGCTGGCATTGGTCGGTTGGTACGCGCTGCGGGAGGACTACACCGCGCCGCAGCCGTCGGCCAAGACGGCACGTGGCAGGCGGATCCGCCGGTTCGCGGCGATCCCACTGACCGTGGTCGCCGCGCTGATGGTCGCGCTCGAGGTGCTTTCGCTGGTGAAGGGCGCGGTCTCGCAGTATCCGGCGTACTCGCTGGCCCGGTCGAACATCGACGCGCTCAGCGGCAGCACCTGCGGCCTGGCCAATGACGTGCTGGTCGAGCCGGACCCGAACGCGGGCAAGTTGGAGCCGATCATGGATCCGGCGCATCCGCCGACGAATCCGTCCGATCCGCTGGCCGGTGTCGATCCGGTCGGTTTCGACCCCAACGGCGTGCCCAATGATCTGTCCGCCGACAGCGTCGAGGTGAAGCCGGGCACCGGGAACACTTCCACGCAGTCGGTCGGCGCGGCGTTCGCGGAGGGGCAGAGCGCGGGCACCGGCGGCGGTCAGGGCGCGCGCGGCGTCAACGGCTCCACCGTCGCCCTCCCGTTCGGCCTGGATCCGGCGACCACGCCGATCCTCGGCAGCTACCAGAACGGCGTGCAGCAGCCCGCGAACGTCACCTCGAGCTGGTACCAGTTGCCCGCGCGTTCGGCGGACAAGCCGCTGGTGGTGATCTCGGCCGCCGGTCGCATCCTCTCCTTCGACGACACCGGCGCGATGAAGTACGGCCAGTCGCTGACCGTCGACTACGGCAAGCGGCAGCCCGACGGCAGCGTGCAGAAGCTCGGCACCTACCTGCCGCGTGACATCGGCCCGTTCCCGTCCTGGCGCAACCTGCGGGTGCCGCTGGACGAGATCGCGCCCGACGCCGACGCGGTGCGCATCGTCGCCAACGACCCGATCCTGATCGGGGACCAGTGGCTGGCGTTCACGCCGCCGCGGATGCCGAAGTTGCAGACGCTCAACAGCCTGCTGGGTTCCCAGCAGCCGATTCTGCTCGACTGGGCGGTGGGCTTGCAGTTCCCATGCCAGCGTCCGTTCGACCACCGCAACGGCGTGGCCGAGGCGCCCGGCTACCGCATCCTGCCGGACCGCCCGCTGGCCATCAGCTCGACGAATACCTGGCAGGCCGAGGAGTTCGGCGGCGTGCTCGGCTTCACGCAGATGCTGGCCAGGTCCATCTCCGTGCCCACCTACCTGAAGGACGACTGGGCGCGGGACTGGGGCTCCCTGGAGCGCTACGAGCAGTACGACCGCAGCGCGGTCCCGGCGAAGCTGGACACCGGCACCGCGACGCGCTCGGGCCTCTGGTCGCCGGGCAGTATGCGCGTGTTCTGATCCGTTTCGGGCAAACACCAGGCCGTCGCATCGGTACAGGGACCGGATGCGACGGCCTTTGCCTTATCCAGGACATCGTCGCACGGGCTGAGCAGTGCGAATCCGTACCGTGAAATGCGCGAGCCGGCCGGTAGTCTCAGGGCATGACGAGCAGCGCACCCAGCGACTGGTACCGCTGGATCCCGGACCAGATCACGGCGCGGGACTACGAACAGCTGCCCCCTGATTTCTGCCGGACCATCGAGGTCATCGACGGCCATATCGTCAAGTGCGAAAGCCCCTCACGGCTGCATAATCGGGTGGCGCGGCGCATGGCCGCGCATATGGAAGCAGCGCGCAAGCCGGAACCGTGCTTGATGGTCGAGACCGACGTGGACGTCCGGCTCAGCGACGTTCCGCTCAGCCTCCGCCGACCGGACGTCGTCGTGTATCGCTGTCTGGACGACGATGCGCGACTGTATGCCGATGACACCGTGCTCGTGGTCGAGATCGTCTCTCCCGACAGTTCACACCACACCGATACGGTGGAGAAAAAGGCCGCATACGCGGCGGTCGGTATCCCGGTCTACCTCATCGTCTTCCTCACCGAGCCCGGCGATGGAATCGAGCAGATCGAGGAGTACCGGCTCTCCGAAGGTCGCTACCACCTGGTCTGTCTGCATACTCGCCGTCTGGCTGTGGACGTGCCGATACCCGTCGACGTCGCGTTCAGCGAGCTGGCCACGGGCTAGGTGCCCAGAACACAGGGCCGCCGCGCAGGTGAATCCTGCGCGGCGGCCCTGCCGTATGTCGCCGGTGCGTTACCGGGCGCTCAGACCTTCAGCCGAAGGCCGAGCTCGCGCCGGAGCACCTCTTGCGAAGGGAGGCGGCCGAGCACGCGCAGCACCGCAGGCCGCAGCTCCCGTTGTTCCTCTTCGTTGAGCAGTCCGACAAGATCGCGCAGATCCATTTCATCGAATGCCGTTGTCATGGCATTCAGATTAAGGCCAGCGGCCCGATTCGTCCTGCGATGCATAGCCACAGGTGGGAGCATATTTTTCAGACCGGACAACCGGTTTATTGGACGGTGCGGTCGTAGCGCGCCCGCGCGGCGATCACGTCGTCCATGCGTGTCTCCGCCCATGCTTTGACCGCGCTCATGACCGGCTGAAGACTGTGGCCGAGCGGGGTGAGTTCGTAGTCGACGCGGACCGGGACTTCCGCGGTGATCCGTCGCTCCACCAGGCCGTCGCGTTCCAGTCCGCGCAGCGTTTGCGTGAGCATCTTGGGACTCACGCCCGCGATGATCCGGTTCAGTTCGCCGTAGCGCAACGGCCCGTCGGCGAGGGCGGCCAATACGAGGCTCACCCATTTGTCGCTGATCCGGTCCAGGAGTTGCCGGGTCGGGCACTCGGCGATGTACGCGTCGTACCGCTGTTTTGCCAGCTCACGGCGCTGCGCCGCGGTCTTCGTCGCCACCGGGAGCACCTCGCTGCCTCTAACGCACTTTCGGGTAACTACTACCCATTGGATAGTAACCGTTCCTAGATTGGTCGGCAGCAGACAGGAAGGAACATCATGCGTGCAGTGGTAGTCCGCCGGCCGGGACCGGAAGCCGTGGTGGAGATCGTGGAAGTGCCGACTCCGCAGCCCGGCCCGGGTACGGTTCGCATCGCGGTCGCGGCGGCGACGGTGAACCCCGTGGATCTGATGGTGCGGGCGGGCGTGGGCGGCACGCCGTTCGCCGCGCAGCGCGATCAGTGGGGCGTCGGCTGGGATGTCGCGGGCACGGTCGACGCGCTCGGCGCGGGCGTCACGGAGTTCACGGTGGGGCAAGCGGTGATCGGCATCAGCGACCGGCTCGACGTCTCGCTCGGTGCGCAGGCCGACTACGTGGTGCTGGAGGTCGGGAACGTCGCACCCGCTCCGGTTTCCGTGTCGCCGGTGCAAGCGGCGACCCTCCCGCTCAACGGTCTCACCGCGCTCCAGGCTCTCGACGCGCTGGATCTCGCGTCCACCGACACGCTCCTGGTCACCGGCGCGGCGGGGGCTGTCGGCGGCTTCGCGGTCGAACTCGCGGCGGCGCAGGGTATCCGGGTGATCGCCGCGGCCGCACCCGCCGACGAGGACGCGGTGCGCGCCTTGGGCGCCACCGATTTCGTTCCGCGCCAGGCGTCCTTGCCGGATGCCGTCCGCGCCATCGTCCCCGGCGGCGTCGACGCCGCCCTGGACGCGGCTGCCCTCGGCCCGGCGACGCTCGCCGCGGTGCGCGGCGGCGGGCGATTCGCGTCGATCAGCGTTCCCGACACCCCGATCCCGTTGCGCGGCACCAAGGTCCACACAGTCCTTGTCCGCGCCGACCGCACCCGACTCGACCACCTCGTAACCCGAGTAGACGCGGGCAAACTAACCCTCCGCGTAGCGGCGACCCACCCCCTCACCGCCGTCCGAGAAGCCCAATCCCGCCTAGCCCTCGGCGGCCTCCGCGGCCGCCTCGTCCTCATCCCCTGACACCCTCCACGAGTGGCACACGGCTGCGGCGAATCGCGAGAAGCCAGCTCCACCATGTGCGACTCGCGGAGTCAGCGGATGCGGATGGGGTCGTCGGTGGAGAGGCCGGTGCGGGTTCGGGTTGTGGTGGTGATGGGGGCAGGAATGGCGGTGGGGTCGTAGGGGGTGAAGCGTTCGAGGGAGCCCCAGTCGCGAGCCCAGTCGCGGTCGAGGTATGCGGGGACGGTTTGGGATTTCAGCAGCAGGCCGGTCCAGCCGAGTGGGCCGCCGCCGATGTCGTCTTGCCAGGCGTTCGAGGCGTCGGAGCCGACCCGGTCGGGCAGAATGCGCCACTGCGGAATCTCGCCCACGCCGTCCTTGTGGTCGAACGGCCGCTGGCACGGGAAGGCGAGGCCGACGTGCCAGTCGAGTAGCACGGGAGCCTGCGATCCGACCACGGAATTCAGCGTGGCCAGCTTGGGCAGCCGGGGCGGGGTGACGGCCAGCCACTGCTTGGGCGTGATGTCGTTGTCGATCGCGACCAGCCGCACCGCGTTCACTTCCGCCGGCAGCCGGTCCAGCGGCACCCGCAGGTTGCGCCAGGACGGCGCTGGGCCGATGTCCAGCGGATCGATCGAGCCGAGCGTGCGCACCTCGCCGTCCGCGCCACGTACGCCGTACTCCAGGTGCAGTTCCTGTCCGTAGGTGAGCACACCGTCGGCGTCCACCGAGCGGATCCGGCCCGCCGCTGTGATCGCGAGCACCTGGTAGGCGGGGTCGTTGCGCATGCTGTCGGTCAGGTCGAGCCGGTACCACTGGGTGGTCAGCTTCGCCTGCTGTTGCTCGCCCTCCTGGTAGCTGCCCAGCACCGGGGTTCTCGCCGGGTCGAGACCGAACGGCAGCGCGACGGTGCTGCCGTTGATGCCCGCCTGCTCGGTGGTGCCGCCGCCGGTGCCCGCGCCGGTGGTGTTGGTGGTCTTGTTCTCCGAATCCTTGTCCACGGAGTTCGCGCCGCCGGTGACCGTCTCCTCCGCGTCCGCGGTGAGGTCACGCGCCACCCCGTTCGGGGTGAATCCTTTGTTCTGCGCGGCCAAGCCGTCCGCAGGCGATCCGGTGAAGGGCTGCAGCAGCGAATCGGCGGTGTCGGTCTCGACGAGCACTTCGTTGGCCAGCGCGCACGAATCCCCGCCGACCGATTGCACATTCGACTTGGTGATCGAGTACGCGGGGTACTGCGTGGCAGCGGCCTTGGCGAGCGAGGCGACCTCGAAGATCACCAGCAGCGCGGCGGCCACGGTCAGCGGCGCGGAGGCCCACCGGTCGAATCGCCGTGGCGCTCCGGGCCGCTCACGCCGGTACGGCTCGCGATAGTGCTGCCATATCGCGACCAGCAGCGCGAGGACACTGAGCCCGAGGAACAACGTGGACAGCCCCTTGCCCGCGATCAACGGCGCCTTGTCCCACCACGGGACACCGTAGCTGGACACGTACCACCACCCGTTCGAGCCGGTGAACGTCACGGCGAGCAGGAAGAGCACGGCGGCGGCGAACAACGCGCGGTTGCGCGGCGAGCGAATACCGGTGGTGCCCACCGCGACCGCCGCGAGCGCGGCCAGCGATCCGGCCAGTCCGGCGTACACGCCGAAGTGGTGCGTCCATTTGGTGGGGGTGAACATCATCAGGAACAGCGATGCGAACACGATGCCGAGAATGCGCACCGAGGGGCCGCGCGAGGTGCCCGGAATCCGGCCCTTGCGCAGAACTTGCAGCACGCTCACGAGCAGGCACAGCAGCATCACCAGCACGCCGAACCGCCGCGCCAGCGAACCGTCCGGCGAGAGCATGAGCAACGAGTCCCAGCGGGTGCGCTCGTCGAACCACGCGACGTTCGGGCCGACGATCGTGCGCACCCGGGTGGCTTCCAGCACCGTCGCCAAGGTCTGGTCGGCGAAGATCACCACCAGCACCAGCGTGCCCGCGGCGAGGCCGGGGGCGACCAGCGCGGCGAACCGGAACACCGCGCCCGCCCGGGACGGCTCGCGCACCTTCGCGGGGGCGTTCACCGCGGCCGCGGCTTCGGCGGAACCGGCGGCAGCCGCGTCGGCATCGGGCCCGGTCCGGGCCGGGACGGCGCCGCGAGCGCGCTTGATGATGATCAGCAGCACCGGCCGTGAACCGGCGATCAGCGCCGCGATGCAGATCAGGCCGGTGGGGCCCGCCGCGAGGGAGAACGCGGCGATCAGGACGGCCACCGCGGCGGGCAGCAGCCGTCCGGTCGCGATGGCGCGCTCGATCGAGCACCAAGTCAGCAGCGCGCCCGCCGCGATCAGCGGTTCGGGGCGCAGGCCGTTGTCGTAGGGCAGCCAGAACGCGAGGAAGACCAGGCCCGCCGTCCACAGCGCCACTTTGTTGCGGCGCACCCGCGCGCCGAGGCGGGGCAGCACCTCGCGGCTGATCACCAGCCAGCAGATCACGCCCGCCAGCAGCGTGGGCAGTCGCATCCAGAGGCTGGCGTCGGAGATCCGCGACATCCACGCCAGCACCTCGTACGACCACCCGAACGGGGCCTCGGGGACCGCGAACCACCGGTAGTAGTTCGCCATGTAGCCCGCGTGCCCGGAGACGCGCGCCATGTTCAAGATGTAGCCGTCGTCGGAGGTGTTCGCCCCGATGACGTGCCACAGCGCCAGCGTGCCGAGCACGACGCCGTCCGCGGGGGTGACCCGCCACCAGTGCGCGGGCAGGAACCGGCGCGGTCGGCGCCCGTCGGCGGTGTCCAGCAGATGCAGTGCGACGAGTGCGATCAGCGTGAACACGGCGGCGGCGATCATTGCGGCCAGCTTCAACGGCGTCGGCGTGGAGGAGAAACGCGAGTCGATGTCCGCGTGCACCTGCGCTCCGGCGAGCCGATCGGCCTTCAGATCGGTGAACACGCCCACCAGCTGCGGCCGGATGTCCCGGCCGACCGTGGACTGGAACGGCGTGCCGTCCCGCCGGGTGACGCCGGTGAGTTCAGCCGTCGTCGCGGCGGCGGTCGACTCGATGCGGATCGTCGCGCAGGACCCGACCTCGGCCAGCGGCGCGGACAACAGCGGGATGTCGCGTTGCACCACCGAGAGGACGCCGTCGGCGACCGAGACCACCAGGCCCTTGGTAGCCGCCCGCCCGGAGGCCACGGGGGCGGTGGACAGCAGCGTACCGCCCGATCCGAGCTCTCCGGTCATCGAGCAGGGCAGCGTCGCACTGAACCGCAGCGGCTCGTAGGACACCAGCGGCGCCGCCACGCTCCCGGCGCCGGACTCGGGCCAGTCCAGGCTCGCCCGATCCTGCCGCACCGGCAGCAGCGGGGTCAGCAAGGCCAGCAGGAATCCGAGAAGCCCGGAGAGGAGGGCGATCAAGCGGATACGGGTGAACGCTGGAGAAGATCGGTCCGGTCGCACGGTGGTTGATGCTAGCTACCGCCCGGTGTGATGCCGACTGCCCCCGACGCGCGCAGCGAATGAACGTCCCACAGCCAGACGTCCTCGACCCGCGTCGGCGTGAATCCGAGCAGCTGGGTCACGGTCTCCCGCAACACTTCGCCGTTCTTCGTCGCGGGCAGCACCAAGACGTCGGCTTGCCAGAACCGCAGATCGTCCGTCGCACGGGTACGCACGCCCGCGTCGATCGGCGGTACGACTCCACTGTCCTGGGCCTGTACCAGCAGAGCGGTGGTCGTACGGGCCTCGGGACCGTAGATGCCTTTCTTGCCGGCACCGGTAGGGCCGACGAAGTAGCCGCCCGCCAGCGGGAAGGTGAAACCCGCGTCGGCCTGCCAACGTAGCGCCCGTGCGTCGGGTGGCCGGGGCGGCGGCACCAGGACCACCGATCCGTCGCCGACGTAACGGCGGACGGCGCCGTCGGCGAAGAAGTCCGGTGTCGGCGGTCGCTCGACCACCGGCAGGATGGTCGGGATCAGCGGCAGCAGCGCACCGGTGAGCGCCGCGAACCAGGCCAGCGGCTTCCAGTCCACCGCCGATTGCGTCCATGTCCCCACCGCGCGGTCGCTGGCCAGCGCGAGCACCACCGCGATGGCCGGGATCGCGGCCATGCTCATCCTGCTCTCCAGCACGGTGTTCAGCAGCGGAACATGTTCGGCCCAGCGCCACGGCAGGTCGACGCCGGTCGGCTGTTTACCGATCGTGGCGACCGCGCCCAGCGACAGCAGGCCGAAGACCGCGATCACCACGCCCGCGGCCCGCACCACGCGGTCGCGCCACAGCATTCCCACCGTGAACACGACCAACAGCAGCAGCGGCCAGCCGAAGTACGCGTTCTGCTCGGTCGGATTGATCGCCACGTTCGCGCCGGGCGCGAACACGCCGCCCAGCGATTCGGACGGGAACTGCACCAGCGCTTCGAGGTCGTTGCCCATCGGGCCGTGGTCGATCGATCGATAGCTCTGCGGGCCGAAGAATTGCCACCACAGCGGAATCTCGGCGAGTGCCAACGTGATCACCGCGGCCAGCGCGAAAGTCGGGGCGACCACTCGCGTCACGCGCAGCGCGGTGCGCGGAGCATGCGCGTAGTACACGATCCCGAACAGGCCGAACGCGAGGGCGAAGATCAACAGCGGTTCCTCGCCGAGCGCGATCTGCGTCGCGACCAGAAGTCCGAGAACGGCGGCATCCCGTACCCGCCCGCCCGGCCGTTCCCGTTCCGCCGCGGCCGCTCGCCGCGCCATCCGGATCAGCAGGCCCGCGATGATCGGAAGCAACAGCAGCACGACGAAATTCGGGTGGGCGTTGGCGTGCGAGATCATTCCGGGCGCGAATCCGCAGAACAGTCCGCCGATCACCGCCGCGACCCGGGACCGGACGAGCTCGCGGACGAATAGGCGATACCACGCGAACGCCGTTCCGGCCAGACCGAGGGTGAGCACGAGTACGAACGTGACGGTCGGCCCGAAAAGCAAGGTGACCGGTGTCAGCGGCACGCCGACACCGAACATGGCCGTGTTGGCCATCATGTTCACCCCGGCCGGGAAATTCTGCAGATCGGTACCGAGCGGGTTGTGCAGGGCGGCCACCGAGTGCGCGGTGACGGCGAAGAACCACTCCCACATCGTCTGGTCCTGACCGCTCTTGATCAGATATCCGTTGTCGGTATCGCGCCACTGGCCCGATAGCACCGTCGCTGCCAGCGCCAGGTAACCGGCGCATACGAGCAGATCGGCGAGCGGAAGTCGGGGCAGCCGCCGGGTACGCGCGGGAGTGGTGAGCACTCCGGTCGCCGTCGCCTCTTTCGTCGCGATCGCGACCGTCGCCGATTCCGCCGGTAGGTCGGTCTCGGCGTCTTGTGCCTGTGTCACCTGCGCATCACTCCTCGCCAGCGCGCTCCGTTACAACCACGCTGTGCGTGGACCGACAAACGAGAGGGGTATCCACTGCGCGCGAGTTCAACCGCCGCGATTTCAGCGGTGGACGGTGACCAGCGTGAACGGTCCGATGTCGGTGGTGGTGAAACGCGGGTCGGCGAACAGTTCCTTGGGGAAACTCACCGAATAGCGCGCCACGTTGGGGTCGTTCGGGTAGACGTCCTTGGCCAGCCGCAGCGTGTAGGTGTCGCCGCTGTGCCGGAACAGAAACGCGTCGGGCGCGCGCCACGGGCCGGCCGCCAGCGCGTCGAGCAACTCCTGCGGCGTCTTCAGCTTGCTCCAGCGCTCGATGGTCGCCGCCCGGCCCGCGAAGTCGGCGAGCGGGTTGGCGTAGTGGGAGGTGAGCGCTTGGAAGCCGAAGTAGGGATAGAAGGACAGGAAGCTGGTGTCGGCGGTGAGTACCACCGTGTCCGAGCGGGGTCGGCCGGTCTGCGCGGTGAGCGCCGCATCCACTTCGTCGTAGAAAGACACGGCCGACACAGGCCGTTTGTCGGCTCGCTTTCCGTCTCCGTCGGTGTCTGTGTAGGCAGTCGTGATCTCCGGAGTCAGCACGTGCGGGATGTCTTGGGCGAACGCCAACGCGCCGATCGTCGCGACGACGATCGCCACCAGCCGGAACCGGGCGGGCTCGTTCAACGCTTGGTAGATCGCCCGCGCGCCCTCCACGAACCCGAACGCGCCCGCGACCGACAGCAGCACCAACAGCACCGGCTCCAGACGGAACGACAGCAACGTGGTGCCCGCCGCGGTCGCGGCCATGGACAGCAGCGCCCACAGGTAGATCGCCGCCACCCCGATGCCCAGCGCCTGCGCCCGTCGCGACGACGCGCCGCTCAGCACCAGCCAGATGATGCCGACCAGGCACAACGCCCCGAGCAGGGAGAACTGGAACATCGGCAACGGCAGTTCCGCTCCCGCTTCCGGCAGATAGTGCTGGGCGGTCCCGGAGCTCGCCGTCGCGCTGCGCAGCGCCTTCGCCAGGTACGGCGCCCACACGACGAGCGCGAACAGCCCGGCGATCACCGCGATCACCCCGAGCCGCACCAGCGGCGGCGCCGCCGCGCGCCACGCGGGACGGGTCGGCCCGGTCGCCGCGCGCGCGCGGCGCGGACGGTCGGCGCGCCGCGCACGCACCGCGAGGAAGGCCGCCACCAGACCCATCAGGGCCACCGCGAAAGCCGCCGCGAGGAAGTAGAGGGTGTAGAACGTGGCCGCCCAGCCGAGGAACAGCCCGGTGCCGACGACCGCGCCCCAGCCACCGGCCGTGCGATGCTCCTCCGTCACGCCCTCCAGCGGGCGATACAGCGCCCCCCAGGCGAGCACCAGCGCGGGCGGCAGCAGCAGCACGATGACGGCGCTGTAGGCCTCGGGGGCGGCGTAGGCCAGGGTGACCGCCGTGCTCGCCGCCGCGACGCCCACCGCCCAGTCCGCGCGGATCAGCTTCGACCACAACACCAGCGCGACCACCGCGGCCACGGCGAGGAACGTGATCGCGTACGGCTTGAATACTTCCCAGCCGTCCATCCCGAGCAGATTCGCCACCCGCCCGCCGATCCAGAACCAGCCCGCGGGGTAGAACGACGGCAGATCCGCGTACGTCATGTCGCGCAGCGCGGCGGAATCGGTGAGCCGGGTGAGGAACTCGGTGCGGAACTCCTGATCCACCGAGACGCCGAACAGATACAGCTTCGTCGCCGCCAGCGGCATGCCGAGCGTGAACGTGACGAACGTCGAAAGACCCACCCAGGACAGCAGTTTCGCTATCCAGGGCCACTTGCGCAGCCGCAGCAGCGCGATCGCGACCGCGAGCACGACCGCAGCGCCGACCTGCCCGACCGTGGTCAGCGCCCGCGTCACGTTGGAGGAGTTGAACGCGGGCCACTGCACCAGCGAGAACGCGACGAGCCCGACGACGGCCACCACGGCGGCGACCACCGCCGCGAGCGCGGCCTCGCCGACGCCGGCCGCGATCTGACGTGCCACGAGTGACCCGCGCCCCGGCGCGGGGGCCGGATCGACGGGACGCGGCGGCGCTTCGTCCGCCGCGGTCACCGTGCTCAACGGACCGCTCCGCGCTCGTCGCACTGGATTACTCGCATGGCGCCTCCGGGTTCACAGGGTCACTCCGTCAGACGATAGGTGCCCGCGCGATCACTGATCACGCGGGCACCATGTCCGAGTTCGGTCGCCGATCAGATCGGCAGTCTGCGGAAGATCGAGCGCGGGATGTGCCGCAGCACCATCATCACGTAGCGGAAGGTCCCCGGCGCCCAGACCAGTTCCTTCCCCCGCTGCGATGCCGCGACCGCCAGCGCCGCGACGTCTTCCTTGTCGACGGTGAGCGGAGCCTCTTTGACGTGCGCGGAGAACTGGGTCCGCACCATGCCGGGCCGGATCACCAGTACACGCGGGCCGTGCGGCCGCAGCGCTTCGCCGAGCCCGAGGTAGAAGCCGTCCAGACCGGCCTTGGTCGATCCGTAGACGAAGTTCGAGCGGCGCACCCGTTCGCCGGCGACGGAGGACATCGCGATGATCCGGCCGAAGCCCTGCGCCTTCATCTTCTCGCCGACCAGCACGCCGACGGAGACCGCGGCGGTGTAGTTGATCTGGGCGACTCGCACGGCCTTGGCCTGGTTCTGCCACAGCTCTTCGGGATCGCCGTCGAGGGCGAAGGCGACGATCGCGACGTCCACGTCGCCCGCGTCCCAGGCGGCGTCGATCACCTTGGCGTGCCCATCGGTGTCGAGCGCGTCGAAGTCGATGACCTCGACCTGGCTCGCGCCCGCGGCCTTCATCTGGGCGACCGCGCCCTCGCGCAGCGGATCACCGGGCAGCGCCGCCAGAGTGATGCGCGCGGGCCCCTTCTTCAGGTACTCCGCGCAGATTGCCAAGCCGATCTCCGACGTGCCACCCAGCAGCAGAATCGACTGCGGGTTACCAACGGCATTGATCACTGCAGCTCCAGCCTTCTCGCCATATCGGACATGAAAACGCCTGTGGGGTCGACGCTACGGCGGACCTTGATCCACTCGTCGATCCGGGGATACATCTTGTGGAAGGTTTCGGCGGTGGTCCGCGAATCCTTCGCGGTGTACAGCCGCCCGCCGAACTCCAGCACGCGCCGGTCCAGCTCGCCGACCAGCTCGTTGAGACCGGGCTTGATCGGGAAGTCGACGCAGATGTTCCAGCCCGGCATCGGGAAACTCAGCGGGGCCTGGTTGCCCGGGCCGAACAGCTTGAACACGTTCAGCGCCGAGTAGTGCCCGGAGGCCTGGATGTCGACGATGATTCGCTTGAACTCCTCGACCGCCTCGGTCGGCACCACGAACTGGTACTGGAGGAAGCCGTTGGAGCCGTAGCCGCGGTTCCACTCCGCGATCATGTCCAGCGGGTGGTAGAACTGCGTCAGGTTCTGCACCTTGCCGGTGTAGTTGCCGCCCATCCGGTAGTAGGCCTCGCCGATGGACATCAGCGTCAGCTTGTTCATCGTCCAGTTGGGGAAGATGTCCGGGACGGTCATCAGCTGCGGCGCGTCGAACTTCAGCGGCTTGCTGCGCAGCCGCTTGGGCAGCTCGTCGAGCTTCGCCAGCCTGCCCCGGGTGATGGTGGCCCGGCCCAGCTTGGGCAGCGGGCTGATCACGTCGAACCAGGCGCTCGAGTAGGTGTAGTCGGCCTCGCTGCCGTCGCTGTGCGCGGCGATGGTCTCGTCGAGGGTCGTGGTCTTCACGCCGTCGTTGAGGAAGTAGGCCGTCTCCGTCGGCACCATCTCGATGGTGGCGCGCAGGATGATGCCGGTGAGCCCGTTGCCGCCGACGGTCGCCCAGAACAGCTTGGCGTTGCGCTTCGGCGTGATGTGCTGCACCTGCCCGTCGGCGGTGAGCAGATCGATCGAGCGCACGTGGTTGCCGAAGCTGCCCTCGCTGTGGTGGTTCTTGCCGTGGATGTCGGAGGCGATCGCGCCGCCGATGGTCACCTGGCGGGTGCCGGGGAGCACCGGGACCCAGAGGCCGAACGGCAGCGCGGCCTTCATGAGCTGGTCCAGGCTGACGCCGCCGTCCACGTCCACGATGCGGGTGTCGCGGTCGATCCGGTGGATGTTGTTCAGCGCGGTCATGTCGACGACCAGACCGCCCGCGTTCTGCGCGTGATCGCCGTAGGAGCGGCCGAGGCCGCGCGCGATCACGCCGCGCCGCAGGTGGGCGGGCTTGCCGTCGTTGTCCTCGGCGACCATGGCGACTGCCTTGGCGATCAGTTCGGGATCGCTGGTCGAGAGCACTTCGGAGGAGGTGGGTGCGGTGCGACCCCACCCGGTCAACGTGCGGGTGCGCGTCGGAAGAGTGAACGCGGTGCCCGCGGCCGGGCCGTCGTTCGCGACGCCGGCGCCTTTGTCGTTCCCGGTTGTCTTGGTGGCGGTCGGAGCTTTCGTGGACATCGGCATAGAGGCTACAGGTATGACGGCAGATGGGGACGCGGTCGCTCTACCCATGGGTAGTGACGAACACGTCGGTTTAGAACCGTAATGAGTGCCCGACCCGGTCCGGCGCTACGCTCGTCGGCGTGCAAGCCGAACCCCAACTGCCGCTTCCGGCCGAGTTGCCCCTGGTCGACGAGCCCGGCGGCACCGAGGTCGACCTCAAGACGCAGATCATCCGGTTCACTCTCACCGGCGGGTTCTCGGCCGTCGTCGACTACGGGCTCTACAGCCTGCTGCTGAACCTGGTCGGTCTCCCGGTCGGTGTCGCCAAGTCGATCAGCTTCGTGGCGGGCACCACAACGGCATACCTGATCAACCGCCGCTGGACCTTCCAGGCTCCGCCCAGCCGCATCCGCTTCCTCGCGGTGGTCGTTCTCTACGCGGTGACCTTCGCGGTGCAGGTCGGCATCAACAACCTGCTGTACTTCTCGCTGGCCGACGAGTGGTGGCGCCAGCCGCTTGCCTTCGTCGTGGCCCAGGGCACCGCGACCGTCATCAACTTCATCGTCCAACGCTTGGTGATCTTCAAGCTCCGCTGAGTTATCCGCTCGTGGCGGCGTGGTCGGCCAGGAAGGCGCCGACCAGACGATTCACTTCGTCGGGGACCGGTCGAGAGAGGTTCGAGTCGAGGAATCGCGCTCAGCCGGTCAGAACGAGCAGTCGGTGGGACGGCCTGCCCAGCCGCCCTTCAGGAATTTGATGACGGCGCAGAACAGATCCTCCGACCAGGAACCCACCGGGGTCACGGCCGAGATCGTGGCGACGGGTGTGGAGACAGGTGCGGCGACAGGTTCCGCGGCGGCCGAGCCCACCGGAACGACGAGTCCTGCGATCACGGCGGTGACGACGACAAGCTTCTTCATCAGGTGGCCTCTTTCCGTGGTTCTGGATGGCGGCTCGTAAGGCCGCGCAACCGACTGATCGGCAGCAATTACCCCGACGTTACGAAGTATGTTGCGCACCAAGCAATTAGACCCTGCTGTCGTCCAGGCACACGGCTGCGGATTGCCCGAGGGAGGTCTCGATGACGCGTCGCTCGCGGGCAGCCCGATTGATTGGCAGTCCCAACGATGTATGGTGGCTGTTGTGGAGGAGACACCCGCGCGCCTGGTCGCGAAGCCGAGTTGGCTGGTCACCCAGTTGGCCGTGCATGCCCACCGGTTGGCGTCCGACAGCTTCGGCGAGGTGGGTGCGCGTGGGTACCACTACCGCATTCTGGCCGCGCTGGACGAGTTCGGGGCGGCGAGCCAGGCTGAGCTCGGGCGCCGGTGCAACATGGACCGCAGCGACGTGGTGGCGGCGATCAACGAACTGGTCGGCCAGGGTTTCGTCGAGCGGACGCCGGACCCGGACGACCGAAGGCGCAATATCGTGACCCTCACCGAGGCGGGCAAAGGGCAACTGCGGCGCATGGATCAAGCGCTCGAGAAGGTGCAAGACGACCTGCTCGGACCGCTGTCGGCCGAGGACAGAAACGAACTGACCCGCCTGCTCACCCGCCTGCTCGCGCACCATCAGCGAGGTGGACGGGCCTGGTCCACCGCTGGCGGCGCCCGGCACATCTCGCCGCAGCCGGTGATCCGCCGCGCCACGCCCTTCAGGAGCCGCTGATCATCGTGTCGGCCAGCTCACGTTTCTCCGCCTTCGCCCCGAAGTAGTCGCCGCCTTTGGCGCGAATGTTGTCGGTGCCCCACTCGCGTTGTTCGCGCGGGGCGGGGATCAGGTGCGGGATGTGCTTGCGGCAGTGGATGTATGCCTCTTGCACATCGACCACCACCCACTGCTCCGCGGCGCGGCCTTTGTGGTTGACGGGCAGGTCGGGCACGGTGGTGCGAAGTGCCGGGTCGGAGACGATGCGGGCCGAGCCGTTGATGTGCAGTCCGATGAGGTCGCGCACGAAATCGATGAGCAGAATCCCGACGTGCGGATTCTCCAGGATATTGCCGAGGCTCGCCATGACGCCGTTGCCGCGGTATTCCGGATAGGCGATCGTGCGGTCGTCTATCACATGGAGGAAACCGGGCAATCCGGCGCGGAAACTCGAGTCGCATTCGCCGTGTTCGTCGGCTGTGGCGATGAACGCCATATCCATCCGGCCGATGAAATCTATCATCGTCGGATTGAGCCGGTCGAGCACCTGATCGTCGTAGAAGCGCTGTGCTCGATCTTCTGTTCCGTACCGTTCTTGCAGCTCACGCTCTCCGTCGCTGCCACTGTGTCCACCGGGCATCGCAGCCCCCTCCGGTCGCCGGAATGCGGGTTACACCAGGCTCGACGTTGAACCGCGGTCGTCTCGAGATCGCGTCCATTTTAGATGAGATCCACGCGGCAAAACGTCGAAATCCCCGTCGAGAATGCCCTTGATTCGGCTGCGGCGCAAGTATTTCCGACGGTTGGCTAAAAGCCGACCGGCCGGAATAATGTCCGGCCGGTCGGGATTTGCGGGATCGGTTGGAGAGATGTCAGGCCGGAGTCAGTGTCACCGGAACGCCGTTGAACACGGCGTTGCCGGAGGGCGCGTCGACCACCGAATCATCGGTGAGCACATTGGCATTGACGCCCGCGTGCGTGCGGGCCACGGTCTGCGCGCTGTCGGCGTGGCCCCACCCGTGCGGCAGGCTGACCACCCCGGGCATGATGGCCTCGGTCGGCTCCAGCGGGACCGTCAGCGTTCCGGCGGCCGATTTCACCACCGCCTCGTCACCCAGCCCCAGTCGCTCCACATCGGCCGGATTGATATGCAACGTGCACCGATTCGATCCGCTCACCAGCGTCGAGATGTTGTGCATCCAGCTGTTGTTCGACCGCAGCTGCCGCCGTCCGATCAGCACGATCTCCGGCGCGGCGTCGGCCAGGCGCGCCCGCATCCGTGCCACGTCGTCCAGCAGCGGCTGCGGGGCCAGGTCCACCCGCCCGCTCGCCGTACGCAGCGCGCCCGGCAGGCGCGGCTGCAACGGACCCAGGTCGATACCGTGCGGGTTGTCCAACAGCACTCGCAGATTGAGTGTGCCGCCGTTCCATTCGCCGTACGGCCCGAGGCGCAGCATCAGGTCGATGCGCTGCTCGGTGCTGTTCTCGCCGATCAGGTCGCCGCGCCGTTCGGGGAAACCGGCCTTGTGCAACATCCCCGCGATGACGAGTTCGTCCACGGCGGTGAGCGGATCGATTCCGTCGGAGCCGTCGTGCGGCCTGCCGGTCAGCGCGGCGGCGAGGCGAGCCAGGACGGCGGGTTCGGAAGGCCGGTCACCCAGCGGCACCAGCGGGCGCGAGTATCGCGTGTAGTTGCGCACGGCGAATTGCAGCAGCGCGAAGTCGTAGTGCGGGGATTGCGTCGGACGCGGGGGAGGCAAGATCACATCCGCGTGCCTGGTGGTCTCGTTCACGTACCGGTCCACGCTCACCATGAACTCGAGCTGGGCGAACGCCTCGTCCAGGCGCGCCCCGCTCGGCGCGGACAGCACCGGATTGCCCGCGACCGTCACCAGGGCACGGATCTGCCCTTCGCCCGGCGTGGTGATCTCGTCGGCGAGCGTCGCGACGGGCAGCTCGCCCATCGCCTCGGGCAGCCCGCGGACTCGACTGGTCCAGCGCCCGGCGCGGAACGGCTTGGTGCGGGGGATGCCGCCGGCCGCGGCGGTGGCGAACATCGCGCCGCCGGGAGAGTCGAGGTTGCCGGTGAGCGCGTTGATCGCGTCGACGAGCCACTGCGTGATGGTGCCGAATTCGGCGGTGCACGTGCCGATACGGGCGTACACCGCGGCGGTCGGCGCCGCCGCGAGCTCACGGGCGAGCCGCACGACCGTGGACGCCGGTACGCCGGTGCGGGCCGCGACCGTCTCCGGGTCGAACGTGGCGGCGGCGGTGCGCAATTCGTCCAGGCCGGTCACCTCGACGCGCAGATCGGTCAATTGCTCGGCGAAAAGCGTGTGCACGATGCCGAACAGCAGGTACGCATCGCTGCCTGGCCGGATGAACAGGTGCTCGTCGGCGAGTTTCGCGGTGCGGGTGACCCGCGGATCGACCACCACGAAGCGGCCGCCTCTGCCACGCAGCGCCTTCAGCCTGCCCGGGAAATCCGGTGCGGTGCACAGCGAACCGTTCGATTCCAGCGGATTGGCCCCCAGCATCAGCAGGTAATCGGTGCGGTCGAGGTCGGGCACCGGCACGGTGAGCGGATCGCCGAACATCAGCCCACTGGCCACCTGCTTGGGCATTTGATCGGCGGTGCTGGCGGAGTAGATGTTCTTGGTGCCCAGCGCGCGTAGCAACGCCGGTACGTACAGCGTGCCCGCCACGGTGTGCGCGTTGGGATTGCCCAAGTAGGCCGCTGCCGACTGTGTTCCGTGCTCGGCCACGACGGCGGGGAACCGCTCGGCGATGTAATCGAAGGCTTCGTCCCAGGTCACGGTGCGCCAGGCACCGGTAGCGCGGTCACGAATCAGCGGGTCGGTCACCCGGTCCTGGTCCTCGTCGAGATGACCGAAGCTGGCTCCCTTCGGGCAGATGAAGCCTTTGCTGAAGGGATCACTGCGGTCGCCGCGGACCGAGGTCACGTGGTCGTCGGGATCCAGGGTGATTTCCAGGCCGCAGACCGCCTCACAGAGCGGGCAGGTCCGCAGCAGATTGCGCGATTGCGTGATCGGGGCCATACCCCATCTTTGCGTTCGACAGTGGAACTGAAAAGAGAACGCTTGATATCGGCGACGCCGAACGACCGGTACCCGGCAGCGCTCCGGGGTGGGGGTCCGGAGCGCCGGGACGGATACCGGTCGCAAACAGGCCGGGTAGCGCGGCCCCGGCCCGCGATCAGCAGGTGAACTCGCTCAGGGGTGCGTTGCTCAGCAGGCGATGGTCAGCTTGGCGCGGCGCGACGTGGTGGCGGCGCGCACGGCCGCGGCGATCGCGACGACCGGCGGAACCCAGCGGGCCTCGCCGGGCGCGACGCCCCAGCAAGCCGAACCGGCCGACAGGTGGGTGGGCGGCAGCGGGATGCCGGCGCCGTCGGTGTACACGGTCGCTCCGGCCTCGCGCAGCGCCTCGAGCGCCATCGCCGCCTTGCGGACGCCCGTGACCAGGTGAATCTCGCGACGCTCCGTGCCCGGGATCTCGATAACCGCACCCGACAGGTTGTTCGCCCGCAGGAAGCGGCGGACCTCGCCGGCCAGTTCGCCGGTGACTTCGATGCCGGACAGGTCGTCGTCGGTGATCAGGCTCAGACCGTTGGCCGTTTCGGCGACCGTCCACCCGCGCTGGTTGTAGTCCTGCGCAGCGGCGGTCAGCTCGGCCGCCGTGACGGAAGTCGGAAACGTGGTGCGCACTGTCTTCTCCATTCCCCGGTAGATCTCTGGGTCCTGCATTCATGGGTCGTATCGGCGGGGGACGCCGTGGGCGTTACGGGTTCTCCGAAAGAATTTCCAGAGTGTCGCCTACGTCTCATTTCCGGAAGGTTCGTCCGTGTATCGCCGGGCATCCCGAGGTGGCTCGCCATGCCTGCCACGCAGCTACTTTCGGCCGTGGACCTGGCCACTCGCTGCGCCGGAGCTGTGAGATCGCTGTGGGGTGGGCGTAATGGGTGTTGCGGGTGCGAAAACATACCGGGGGCGTGTGTTTCCGGCTGGATCCCCCCGCCCCGGACAGGGAGGATTCTCGGCATGAGCGTCAGGCTCGAAGGAGGACCCGGCATGAGTGACGAAGCCAACGGACCCGGCGCGCCCGCGGACGCCGACGAGTACGAGGCCGAATCGCGCTGGATCACGTGGAAAGAGTCGGCGGCCGAGCGGTTCTCCAGGTCCGCTCCCGGCGAAGAGCAGCCCGCCGAGCCGTTCCGCAGCCCGCGCGCGTTCGCGCAGTGGAGCGCCGCGGCTGCGCGCGCCCTGCTCGACGTGCAGTTCCACCGCCCGGCCACCGGCACTCTCTTGCCGCTGGCCTACATCCTGGGACTGGTGTTCGCCTTCGCCGTGCCCATCACGTTGACGGTATCGGCGTGGCGGGTGTCCGCGGTGCTCGGCGTGCTCGCCGCGGTGCTGGGCGTGCCGCTCGGCCTGACCATCGCCGCCGCCGTGCGCCTGATGCTCGAGTTCCTGGTGAACGCCTCGCGTCTGGCGACCAGGGTGGAGCACATCAGCGAGTTGGCCGACGACCTGTTCCAGGCGTTGTCGGACGTGGCCGAGCCGGTCAACCAGCTGTCCGAAGACGTTCGGGCGGTGCAATTCTGGCGCTTCCGCAAGCGAAACCCGCGCAGGTAGGGACGAAATCGCGTCGTGCGGAAGTAGTTTGACTCGCAGGGGCCACCGGCCTGGCTGGGACACGCGCCGTGACCGCTGCGAGCTTCACTGTGAACAATGCTGTTCGGATACCCGGCATCCACCTCGGGTGTCCGAGGGCGTGCCGCGTCGCAGACCGAGGATGGTTCACGGTGCGCGCGGTGTAGGGCGAACAGGGGGGAAGCATGGCTTTACCGCAGGGAACGACCGGATCGACCATGCCGCGGCGGCAGCTCGGCAGGCATTTGCGTGATCTGCGCAACCGGGCCGGGATGACCACGCGGGTGGCCGCGCAGCAGTTGGAGTGGTCGGAGGCGAAGATCTGGCGGATCGAGACCGGGCAGACCTCGCTGCGCGGCCTCGACGTCGAGGCGATGTGCAAGGTCTACGGCGCGCCGCCCGACCTGCTCGAACCGCTGCGCGCGTTGGCGCGCGACACGAAGGCCAAGGGCTGGTGGACCACCTACGGCGACGTGATCGCGGAGGGCTTCGACGTCTATATCGGGCTGGAAGAGGCGGCCACCAGGCTGTCCACCTACGAGAACGAACTCCTACCCGGCCTGCTGCAAACCGAGGGCTACACTCGCGCGCTGTGCACGGCGGCGCACCCGGAGTTGGCCGCGCACGAGATCGACCGCCGGGTGCGCTTGCGCCAGGCCCGGCAGACCCTGGTCACCCGGGCCGACGCGCCGCTGCGGCTGGACGCGCTGATCGATGAGGCGGTGCTGCGACGGCGCATCGGGGGCCCGGCGGTGACCGCCGAGCAACTCGACCATCTGCTCCGGATGGCGCAGCTGCCTAACGTCCGGATCCGGCTGGTGCCCGCGGATTGCGGCTATCACGACGGCATGGCGTCGGGTCGTTTCGTGCTGTTGGAGTTCGCCGAGGCGGGTTCCGGCGAGCGGCCGGAACCGCCGGTGGTCTACCTGGAGACGTTCACCGGTCCCGTCTACGTGGACAAGGAGCACGAGATCGCGCGCTTCCGAGCGGCGTTCGCGAGCATCGAGGCGGCGACGATCGACGCGCGTGCGCACATCGAGGACGCACGGAAAGCGCTCTGAGTAAACGCTTCAGCCCGCGCTGATCAGCACTTCGGCGGCCCCGGCAATTCCCAGGTGTCGCTCAATACCGCCCGGTGGGTGGGCAGGGCCCGGTCGTAGACCTCGCGGCCCTTCTCGGTGAGGCAGACGAACACGGCGCGGCGGTCTTCCGCACACATGGTGCGCTGAACGAGGCCGTCGCGCTCCAGCCGTGCCACGGCCCGCGACAGCGCGCTCTGGCTGAGGTAGATGTCGTTGGCGAGGTCGCTCATCCGGTAGTCGCCACAGTTCGCGTCGATCAGCCGGTCCAGCGTCTCGAATTCGCTGAGCCCGATGTGATGACCGTTCTGAAGCGCTTTCTCGAGCGCACAACTCACCGCCGCGTGCCGGTCGAGCAGCTCGCGCCACTCTCCAACCAGCCCGGCCGGCGCGGGGGCGCGCCGGGCTGTGCTCACGGTGGTCGGCTTCGACATGGCCCCATCTTAGTGGGCACGGCATGTCCATGCAACTGCATTAAATGTGTTGGCATTTAATGCGTGCGCATGTAATGTCCTCCGCATGACTTCACCAGCAACGCTCTCGGCCGCTCAGGCGAGCGATCCGACCAGATGGGCAGCCCGGCTCTGGGGCATGCTGATCACGCTGTGCATCGTGTTGTTCCTCGACGGTCTCGACGTCTCGATGATCGGCGTCGCGCTGCCGTCCATCGGCACGGAACTCGATCTGTCCACCTCGACCCTGCAATGGCTGGTCAGCGGTTACGTCCTCGGGTACGGCGGTCTGCTGCTGCTCGGCGGCCGCACCGCCGACCTGCTCGGGCGGCGCAAGGTCTTCCTGATCGCGCTCGCCGTCTTCGCGGTCGCCTCGCTGGCAGGCGGTCTGGTCAGCTCCGGTCCGCTGCTGATCCTCACCCGCTTCGTCAAGGGCCTCGCCGCCGCGTTCACCGCACCGACCGGCCTGTCGATCATCACCACCAACTTCGCCGAGGGACCCGCCCGCAACAAGGCGTTGTCCATCTACACGGTGTTCGGCGCGGGCGGCTACTCCATGGGCCTGCTGTTCGGCGGTCTGATGACCGGCGTCGGCTGGCGCTGGACGTTCCTGCTCCCGGTGCCGATCGCGCTCGCCGCGCTGGCCGCGGCCTACGTGCTGGTGCCCAAGGACAAGCCGGCCGAGGAAGGCGGACACGACCTGTTCGGGGCGCTGCTGTCCACCGCCGCCATGCTGCTGCTGGTCTACACCGTGGTCGCCGCGCCGGAAGCCGGGTGGGCGTCCGCGCGCACCATCGGTTCGTTCGTCGCGGTCGCCGCGCTGTTCGCCGGATTCGTCGCGGTGGAGAAGCGGGTGCGCTACCCGCTGGTGCGCCTCGGGATCCTGCGCAAGTCCTCGCTGGTCCGGGCCAGTCTCGCGATCGTGGCGGTGGCGGGCTCCTACTTCAGCTGGCAGTTCATCGTGACCCTGTACATGCAGGACACTCTCGGTTGGTCTCCGCTGAAGCTGGCCATGGCGCTGCTGCCGGTCGGTCTGCTGGTCGTGCTGTCGGCCTTCTTCTCCGACCGACTCGTCGATCGTTTCGGCACCGGGCCGGTGATCGCGGTGACCATGACCGTGATGGCCGTCGGTTACCTGCTGTTCCTGCGGTTGGACACCGCACCCTCCTACCTGACCATGCTGCTGCCCGCGGTGCTGCTCATCGGCATCGGGTGGGTCGGCTTCCCCGCCATCAACATCCAGGCCACCAACGGCATCGATGACGAGGAGCAGGGTCTCGCCGCAGGCGTGCTGCAAACGTCCATGCAGGTCGGCGCGGCCATCGTGCTCGCGGTGACCACGGCGATCATCGCCTCCGGCGCACACGCCGACATCTCGGCCGCCGGGATGCTCGACACCTACCGTCCCGGTCTGGAGTTCGCCGCGGGCGTGTCCATCGTCGGCGCGCTGGTCGCCCTGCTGGCCTTCGTGCCGCGATTCCGCGGCCGGGAGCAGGCGGCGGACGAGGCGAAGGAACTGGAACTCGTCGCCTGACTGCCGTGCTGCCGAGCGCTGTCACCCGTATCGGGTGGCAGCGCTCGGCTCGGCGCGGGCGATATCCGCCACCTCATGCGGCTCCCGAGAACGGCGGGGCCACGGTGTCTTTCGCGGAGCGGACGAAAGTGAGTTCCCGGCCGTCGCGCCCCACCCGCGGCCACTCGATGCCGAGCGTGGGATCGAACGCGTCGATATCGTGGTCGAACTCCGGCTGATACTCCAGGGAGCACAGGTACGTGACCGTCGAGCCGTCCTCCAGCGAGAGGATCGCGTGGCCGAGCCCTTCGGACAGGAACACCGAGCGCCGGTCGACGTCGTCGAGCAGCACGCTGTCCCAGCGGCCATAGGTCGGCGAGCCGGGGCGCAGGTCGACGACCACGTCGAGGAAGGCGCCGCGCACGCAGGTCACGTACTTGGCCTGTCCGGGCGGGTCCTCGGTGTAGTGGATCCCGCGCAGCACCCCCGCGGCCGACACCGAGCAGTTGACCTGCCGCAGGTCGAACGGCCGCCCGGTCACCTTCTCGAACTCCGAGGCCTTGAACCCCTCGAGGAACATGCCGCGACTGTCGCCGTGCTGGCGCGGCGTGATCACCCACGCGCCCGGCACCGCGAGTTCCCGGAACTCCATGCTCACCAGTCCCGTCCGCGTTCGAGCAGATCGAGCAGGTAGCGGCCGTAGCCGGAGCGGACCAGCGGCTCGGCCAGCGCGCACAACCGCTCGTCATCGATGAAGCCCATCCGCCAGGCCACCTCCTCGGGGACGCCGATCTTGAGGCCCTGCCGTTCCTCGATGGTGCGTACGTAATTGGCGGCGTCGAGCAGGGAATCGAAGGTACCCGTGTCCAGCCAGGCGGTACCGCGGGCGAGCACGTCCACGCTCAGACGATCCTGTTCCAGGTAGGCGCGATTGATGTCGGTGATCTCGTACTCGCCACGGGCGGACGGGCGCAGCGACCGGGCGATCTCCACCACGTCGTTGTCGTAGAAGTACAGCCCTGGAATGGCGTAGTTCGACCGCGGCGTCTTGGGCTTCTCCTCGATGGACACCGCGCGTCCCTCGGTGAACTCCACCACGCCGTAGGCGGTCGGGTCGGACACCCAGTAGGCGAACACCGCGCCGCCGTCGATTCCGTGGAAGCGATTGAGGCTGGTGCCGAGGCCGGGGCCGTGAAAGATGTTGTCGCCGAGCACCAGTGCGGCGCAATCGCCGCCGATGTGGTCGGCGCCGAGGACGAAGGCCCTGGCCAGGCCGTCCGGCTCCGGCTGGACCACGTAGCTCAGGGACAGCCCGAACTGCGTGCCGTCGCCCAGCAGCCGCCGGAACGCCGCCGCGTCCTCGGGCGTGGTGATCACCAAGATGTCCCTGATCCCCGCGAGCATCAGCGTGGAAAGGGGGTAGTAGACCATGGGTTTGTCGTAGACCGGGACCAGCTGCTTGCTCACCCCGCGCGTGATCGGGTGCAACCGGGAGCCGGTGCCGCCCGCCAGAATGATTCCGCGCATGCCTTGGAGTCTGCCAGTTTCGCGGCTCCGGGATTCGGTGAGGTTCCGAGTAGTCCTCGATTCGGTTACGGGCGTTCCGCGGCGGCGGGCTTCGAGCGATTCTGTTGCGTAGGTCACGATGCGCATGGTGTTCTGAAAAGACACTGTGTGAGATGTCAGCGCCGACAGCTCGCTGGGCACGGTCCGGTCGTGATTCGGCGCGCCAGTTGTGAGGTAGGTGCGCGATGGCGACCAGAGACGGCGAGCCCGGTGCGGTGATGAATCCGAAGGGCCCCAGCGCGCAATCGCGTCTGCTGCTGGCCACTTGCATGGGCGTGGTCCGCCCGATGCTGCGAACCTTTCCGGTGACGAGGACGACCATCCCGGTCGGCGCGGCCACCGTCGACGGGCTGGCGCGGTTACGTCCTCGACCGCAGGGGATCGATCGAGAGCAGGTGTCGCTGCACGGCATCCGCCTGGAGATCATCCGCCCGGCCGGTGCGTCGCGTGCGTTGCGCCACGGCGCGGTGCTGTACATGCACGGCGGTGGCTTCGCGATCTGCAGTACCCGTAGTCATCGCCCGGTCGCGGCGAGCCTGGCCCGCCGCACCGGCCTGCCCGTGATCAACGTCGAGTACCGCCAGTTGCCCCGGACGCGGATCAGCGATTCGGTGGGGGACTGCCTCGCGGCCTATCGCTGGCTGCTGCGCCATGGCGCGGATCCAGGGCGGATCATCTTCGCGGGTGATTCGGCGGGTGGATACCTCACCTTCGCGACCGCCCTGCTGGCCCTGGAGTCGGGGCTGCCCGCACCGGCCGGGTTGGTCGGCTTGAGCGCGCTGCTCGACCTGGACTACGCGGCGAAGCGGGACTACGTGAACGTCGCGCGCGATCCGTATATCCCGCTCTCGGCGCTGGAAGCGGTGGTGCGCATCGGCGCGGAGGTCGACGGGACGCTGGATCCGAGCCTCTCGCCGGTCAACGCGGCGCTGTCCGCGCTTCCACCCGTGCTGCTGGTCGCCGCCGAGGACGAGGTGCTGCGCTTCGATTCCGAACTGATGGCGCAGCGGCTCACCGCGGCGGGCGTGCCGAACGCCTTGGAGTTGTGGCGCGGCCAGGTCCACGCCTTCATGAGCATCGCGCCGAATCTGCCGGAGAGCAGGGCGGCGCTGGCGCGGGTCGCGCGGTTCGTGCGGGCCAGGATCGAAGGGGACCAGCGGGCTCGGACGGCGTAACCGGTCGGGCCCTGCCCAGGCGAGCCCCGCCCCGCATCAGACGGGACGGGGCTCGCGTCTGTGCAGGGGTGGTGCACTGCTCCGGGCGAAATTATTTCCGAATCGAAGTTATCTATCCTTGATAGCCGAGGTCACGACGTCGCAATCTTGGCGCTTCACTTTTTGTTCAGGATTAGTTAACTTTCGTTCGCGGCGGCAATGAATGAAGCCCCGTCCGCGTGGACAGCGCGGAGGGGGCTTCGATTCGTTTTCAGTTGTCCGTACGGTCGCGGGGAATTACTTCGGGGCGACGAACGGCTGGTTGATGGTGGTGAAGTACTGGATCGCGGCACCGATGGCGACCGGGGCGGTGATCAGCAGCTGGCCCGCGAGGGTGCCCAGCGCGCCGACGGCGATGATGCCGCCGAGGCAGCCGATGGCCGCGGCCGGGATGAACGCGCCGAACAGGCCGACGATGGCCGCCGAGGCGACGGTCGCGCCGGCGATGCCGCCGAGGACGCAGCCGACGGCGCCGCCGCCGATGCCGCCGACCAGGGTGCCGATGGTGGCGCCGGTCGAGATGGTGTCCTTCATGCGGTTGAAGGCGGCCTGCTCACGGTCGTACTCGGACTTCCAGGGCGCCTTGTCCTCGAACGGCAGGGCGACGGGCTTGTAGGTCGCGTGCGCCATGTCGAACTGCGGGGTCAGGGTGGCGGTGTGGTCCGCGATCTCGGCAGCGATCGGGAACTCGAAATCATCCACCCGGAAGGTCATCGGCATGCCGGTCAGCACGTTGCCGTTGGCCGCCTTGACCTTGAAAACGCCATCCTCGACGACCATGGAACCGGCATCGGTCGTGATGATGGACTGGGTGTCGGTCGCGTGAGCGGTGAAGTTCACCGCGTCATCGGCCTCGGCGGCCGGAGCCGCGTTCACGGTGCCGGCGGTGACGCCGAGGGCGGCGATCAGCAGTGCCGACGTCGCGGCGAATTTCCTCATCAGCATTTTGTTTGGAACCTCGATTGAAGCGTTCGGAGGGGACTAGACGAGCAAAATCTAGACCAGCTAACGCGTGGTGAACCCCTTGTGACTGTTTATTCAAATTTTGTTCACCATCGAGACCCACGGCTTGGTGGGGTCGCGGAAATAGGGGCGCTGACCGGGCTTTTCCGTGCCATATCAATCTGAGAGTTCCAATCGTTGGGAAGTCAATGAGACGAATGTCACAGATCGAAAACCTGGAGTTCGGTTTGGCCGCACCGGGTTTCGAGTCCGTCGCCGGTGCGGCGGGGCCCCACGTACAGTCATGGGGTGCGATTGCTCGTCACCGGTGGCGCCGGATTCATCGGCGCGAACTTCGTCCAGCAGACCGTGTCCGCCCACCCGGATACGGCCGTCACCGTCCTCGACGCCCTGACCTATGCCGGGAACCGAGCCTCGCTCGACCCGGTGGCCGATCGCATCGAGTTCGTGCACGGCGACATCGCCGATCTCGACCTGGTCGACGAACTGGTCAGCGGCATGGACGCGGTGGTGCACTTCGCCGCGGAGTCGCACAACGACAACTCCCTCGCCGAGCCGTGGCCGTTCGTGCAGACCAATATCGTCGGCACGTATTCCCTGCTGCAGGCCGTGCGCAGGCACGACGTGCGCTATCACCACGTGTCGACCGACGAGGTCTACGGCGACCTCGCCCCGGACGATCCGGCCTTCACCGAGACCACCCCCTACAACCCGTCCAGCCCGTACTCGGCCACCAAGGCCTCGAGCGATCTGCTGGTGCGCGCGTGGACCCGCTCGTTCGGCGTACGCGCCACGATCTCCAACTGCAGTAACAATTACGGGCCCTACCAGCACGTGGAGAAATTCATCCCGCGCCAGATCACCAATCTGATCGATGGGGTCCGTCCCCGGCTCTACGGGGCGGGACACCAGGTACGCGACTGGATCCACGTCGACGACCACAACCGCGCCGTGTGGGAGATCCTGCGCCGGGGCCGGATCGGGCAGACCTACCTGATCGGCGCCGACGGCGAACTAGACAACAAGTCCGTGGTGCAGATGATCCTCGCGGAGTTCGGCCGCGACCCCGACGATTTCGACCACGTGACCGACCGGCCCGGCCACGACCAGCGCTACGCGATCGACGCGACGTCGCTGCGTTCCGAACTCGATTGGCGCCCCCGTTACGCTGACTTCCGCGCCGGACTCGCCGCGACGATTCAGTGGTACCGGGACAACGAGAACTGGTGGCGCCCGTACAAGGCCGCCACCGAGCACGCCTACCTCGCTGCGGGCGAGCGGACTCTCAGCGCGGCGGGAGACTGAAAGGCGCCCCGGGAGATACCCGAGACGCCGCTCAGCCCCAGACGATGGTGTAGTACTTCGCCGCCGCCGCGATCAGCGCCACGCTCGTCGCCACCAGCACGGTGACGGCCGGGCCCACGGTCGGGGTCTTCCCCGCGGAGTCCGTGAGCCGCAGCGGCATCCAGCGCAGCAGCACCGCGAGCGTCACGATCGCCAGCGGCACGAAATAGCGGCCCTGCACGCCGTCGATGATGTAGTAGCCGACCGGCGTGAACGACATGTACAGCGTCACGTAGATCATCGCGACGCTCGCGGCCATGGTGAGCGCGACGATCAGGGTGCGGCGGAAGGCCGGGACGGTCATCCGTTCCGCGATGCCGATGCTCACCGCGAACGCGAGCAGGCAGGCCAGCATGGCGATGGCGGGCACGTCGACGTAGGCGAAGCCGAGTTCGCCGAAGAACTGGCTGAACCAGCGCTGGTCGCGCAGGGCGATGCTCTCGCCGAACACGTGCACGAACTCCGGTGGATCGCGCAGGATGCCGCTGAGCTGGTCACCGGGACGCACCGAGTGCCACTGGTGCGGCGGCCGCATCAGGCCCATGCCGTCGCCGGTCGGCGCCGCTATCTTCATCCACACCGCGAACGCGAGCGCGCCCGCCGCGGCGAACACCCACGGAATCCCGCGCCGCCACCCGCTGAATCCGAATCGGTCGGCGGGCACCAGGGCGACCAGCAGCGCGAGCAACACGTAGGTGGGCTTGCTCACCGGCAGCAGGATCGTCGCGGCCAGCAGCGCGCCGATCTCCACCCGGCCCAGTCGCATGCCGAGGAAGATGGCCTTCACCAGCAGCGCGGAGACCAAGATGGCCAGCGCGTTGGTCATGGTGTCGGCGGTCACCGTGCCCGCCTGGAACACCGCGATCGGCAGCACGGCGACGGTGAACGCCAGCCACTGCACCCGGTGCGCGCGCAAGGCGTACAGGCCGAACCCGACCACAGCGAGATAGGCCACCAGTCCGGCGAACCGGGTGAGCAGGAGCAGGCCACCCACGTTCAGCCCGAAGAGTTCGCCGAGGCGGATGCCGATAGCGGCCGGAATGTAGGGGATCGGCGAGTAAGCCGCGGTATTGGTGAACCACACCGGTTCGGTGGCGTCCGAGACCGCGGCGCCGGTCAGTTGGTCGTAGCGGGCCGGGTCGGCCACCATGGGATCCGGCTCGTCCGGGTTGGTGGAGTAGTCCCGCAGCGCGTAGCCCATCAGCTCGGTGATGCTGGACGGGACGTCGCCGCCGTAGGCGATGCCGCGATCGTCGTGGATCCGCTGCGGCAGGAACCCGCCGTGCGCGACCTGGTAGGCGCGACCGAACTGGGTGATCTCGTCATGACCCCAGAACGGCGGGGTGAGAACGGTGAACAGCGCACCGAAGATCGTCGCCAGCAGGGTGAAGGCGATCGTCGCCGCGCCCAGGCGCGTCACCACTCGCTCCGCGAGACCTTTCGCCGACCGGTCCGTGCCGGTGGTCGCCGCCTCGGCGTCCACAGCCGGTAGCGGGGCGGTGTCGGTGGCGGGTAGCGGCGCGGTGTCCGAACGCTCGCCCAGATTCTCCTCCGGTGTCGCGGCCCGATCCGCCGAGGTCGTCAACGCCCGGCTCCGCCGTTGCCCGCGCTGCGCGGGTCCTCCGCGCCCACCGCGGTGTAGCGCAGGTAGACCAGGCGCGCGGCCTCGTGGCGGGAGCGCCGGATGCCGTCGAGGATCAGTCCCGCGGTCCAGGCGAGGCTGCCGAGCAGCAGCAGCGTGAAGGCGAGGAACAGCGTCGGGAACCGCGGCACCGTGTGGGTGTTGTAGAACTCGACGACGATCGGAATGGTCAGGACGATCGAGACCAGCCAGCTCAGCGTGCCGAACAGGCCGTAGAACGCGACCGGCCGCTCGTGCCGGGCCAGCCCGACGATCAGGGCGAGGATCTTGAATCCGTCGTGATAGGTGCGCAGCTTGCTCTCGCTGCCCGCCGGACGATCGCGGAAGCCGACCGGCACCGCCGTCCGCGGCACCCGCAGGTGCAGGGAATGCACCGTGAGCTCGGTTTCGATCTCGAATTCACGAGACACCGCCGGAAAGCTCTTCACGAACCGGCGGGAGAACACCCGGAAACCGGAGAGCATGTCCTCGACGTTCTCGCCGAACACCTTCCCGACCACGCCGTTGAGCACCTTGTTACCGGTCTCGTGGCCCGCGCGGTAGGCCGAGGCGCCCTCGTCCTGCTTGCGCACGCCGAGCACATGGTCGTAGGGGCCGTCGAGCAACGTCTTGATCATCAGCGGCGCGGCGGACGCCTCATAGGTGTCGTCGCCATCGACCATCAAGTACACGTCCGCCTCGATGTCGGCGAAGGCGCGGCGCACCACGTTGCCCTTGCCCTTGGTGTGCTCGTGGCGCACGATCGCTCCGGCCTCGCGTGCGCGCTCGGCGGTTTTGTCCGTGCTCAGATTGTCGTAGACGTAGACGACGATTCCCGGCACGGCGGCCTGCAGATCGGCCACGACCTTGGCGACCGAGGCCTCTTCGTTGTGACACGGAACCACGGCGGCAATACGGAGCTCGGTGGAGTCCACCCGGGTCAATCCTCGCGATCGGTGGTGAATGTGGGAACACGGGGAGGGTACAGGGAACTCACAGTTTGCGCGTGGCCGACCTCACCGTGTGCGGAGGCGGAATTTCCCGGCGCGGGCGCTTCGGCGCTCCTGCGGTACCGTCGGGCCGTGCCATCCAGTGAGTCCACCGCACCCGCGGACGAGCCAGTGACGCAGGAGACCGAAGCGATCGTTCGCAAGGTGCTCACCGCGCTGCGCAGAGGCGGGGCTTTCCTGGTGGTCGGCGCGATCGGGTTCCTGGTGGACGCGGGCACGTACAACCTCCTGGTCTTCTGGGGTGGCGAGGGCGTGCTCTATCACTACCCACTGCCGGCAAAGATCATCGCGATCGCGGTGGCCACGGTGGTGACCTATTTCGGCAACAAGTGGTGGACCTTCGCGCACAAGCGGACCGACAATCCCGGTCGCGAATACCTGTTGTACGCGGTGTTCAACGTCGTCGCGATCGGCCTGCAACTGGGCTGTCTCGGCTTCTCCCGCTACGTGCTCGACCTGTCCAGCCCGCTGTCGGACAACATCTCCGGTACGTTGATCGGGCAGATCGTGGCCGTGGTGTTCCGGTACTGGGCCTATGACAAGTTCGTCTTCACCGGAGCGCGAGCGGGTACCGGCAGCGCCACCGACAACGAATCGGCGAACGTTTAGCAATGCTTCGAGCACACGTCGGCGTGGCCGTACGGCGGGCAGCCGCACAGGGCGGTTGATATCCTCACCCCCGCCGTGAAGGCATCGAGGGGCGTGTCTGTCCCGTCCGGCACAATGAGAATTTCGAGGATTTCATGGATCAGTCGGCTATCGAGGCCGTTACCGAAACAAACGATCGCTCGACGGCCGCTGAGGCGCCTGCCGCGCTGCGCGCCGACCATCGGGCGCCGGACCGGCTCGTGCTCCAGCGCGGTATCTTCGCCGGTCCGTCGGCGAAGGTGAGCGACGAGCTGTACGCCGTCGTGAAAGGTGGCGCGCACCGAGAACGCCAGACCCTGCGTTTGGACAAGGGCGCGACCGCGCACACCAACACCTATTTCGGCCGGTTCGCCGCGAGCTACTGGCAGCGCTGGACCACGGTCACCGATGTGCGGGTCACCATGGTGCTCGACGTCGCCGCCAAGGCGAACATCCGTCTGGTGGCCTCCGACATCGCCGGTCACCGCAGGATCATCGACACCCAGCGGGTCGACGCGAGCGGTTCGGTCACCCTGACCGCCCCGCTGGACCAGTACGTCGACGGCGGCGCGCTGTGGCTGGAGTTCGACGCCATCGGCGGCGCGCTCGGCATCGCGGAGTTGAGCTGGACCGCCGTCGCGCCGGAACGCGTCCGTCCGGTCGCCATCGCGATCTGCACCTTCAACCGTGCCGAGGACTGCGCCGAGACGGTCGCGGCGCTGTCCTCCGACCCGACCGTGCTCGCCGCGATCGACGCGGTGTACGTCGTCGACCAGGGCACCGATCTGGTCGAGAACCGGCCGCGTTACCAGGAGGTCGCACCGGTCCTCGGCGAGAAGCTGCGCTACCTGCGTCAGCCCAACCTGGGCGGCGCGGGCGGCTTCACCCGGGGGCTGTATGAGGTGTCCGCGGTCAACGAGCACGCCGACGTCATCCTGATGGACGACGACATCCTGTGCGAACCGGAGACGGTGCTGCGCCTGAACGCGTTCGCCAACCTGACGGTCGAACCGACCCTGGTCGGCGCGCAGATGCTGTTCCTGCTCAACCCCGACTACCTCAACGTCGGCGCCGAGGAAGTGCATCTGAACCGGCTGCGGCACGGCCAGAAGGTGCCCAAGGCGCTGCGCAACACCAGCATGTTGAAGAAGAACCAGGAGCGCCGCGTGGACGCGGGCTACAACGCCTGGTGGACCTGCCTCATCCCGGCCGAGGTGGTCGCGAAGATCGGCCTGCCGATCCCGATCTTCTTCCAGTGGGACGACGTGGAGTACGGCATCCGGGCGCGCGAGCACGGTTTCGTCACCGTCACGCTGCCCAACGCCGCGGTCTGGCACGCGGACTTCTACTGGAAGGACTACGACGACTGGGCGCGCTACTTCAGCACCCGCAACTCGCTGATCGTCGGCTCGCTGCACACCGAGTTGGACGGTAAGGACATCTCGGGCCGGCTGTTCCGGGAGATGGCCGAGCAGCTGGTCGCGATGCAGTACGGCTTGGTGCACACCACCCTGCAGGGCATCGAGGACTTCTTGAAGGGCCCGAAGGTATTGCGGGACGGCGGTATCGAGGCGCTGGCCGCCGCGCGGACCAGCCGGGCCGACTACGCCGAGACGATCAAGCATCCGGCCTCGACGCCGCCGGTCCGTTCCGCGGACATCCAGTTGCGCCGTGCCGGTGGGGAACCCAGCCGCGCGAAGCTGGTGCTGATCAAGCGCGCGATCAATCAGTGGCTGGGCCGCACCCAGCACGGCATCATCGGCGTCACCAGGGAAGACGCCTACTGGTGGCATGTCTCGCTGTTCGACCACGTGGTGGTCACCGACGCCTCGCAATCCGGTGTCCGGGTGCGTCGGCGCGACAAGGCCCGCGCGCTGCGGCTGCTGCGTCGTATGGTGCGTGTGCTGCGTCGCCTGCGCCGTGAGCTGCCCGCGGTCCAGGCGCAGTACCGCGCGGCCATGCCGGAATTGACCAGCCGCGAGAATTGGGAGCGGTTGTACGGGATCGAAAGGTCCGGCGCTCCACGCGCCTGACCCGAGTGCCCCCGAAACCGCGTTCAGGTCACTGACCGGTTTCGGGGCGCCCGTATCTTGCGTGCGCGTCAGAGAAATAGATCGGTGGTGAGTTCCCCGTCGCCGGGGGTGACGCGGTACTTGTCCAGGTCGGTGATGCCGTGGGCGGCCAGGACATCGTCGTCGATGAAGAAGTTGCCGCTGGTTTCCTTGCCGGGCGAGGTGAGCACCAGGTAGGCGGCGTCGGCGTAGATGTCGGGGGTGCGCGAGGTGGAGACCATCTCCTCGCCGCCGAGCAGGTTCTTCACCGCCGCGGTGGCGATCGTGGTGCGCGGCCACAGTGAATTGACGCCGATGCCGTCGCCTTTGAGCTCCTCGGCCAGCCCCAACGTGGTCAGCGACATGCCGTACTTGGCGATCGTGTAGCCCAGGGCCATGCCCGCCCACTTGGGGTCCAGGTTCAGCGGCGGGGACAGCGTCAGGATGTGCGGGTTGCGCCCGGCCTTCGCCGATTCGCGCAGATGCGGGATGCTCAGCTTGGACAGCAGGAAGCTGCCTCGGCAGTTGATGTCCTGCATCAAGTCGTATTTCTTCATCGGCAGTGCGTCCGTGGGGGACAAGTCGATCGCGGAGGCGTTGTTCACCACGATGTCGATGCCGCCGAACCGCTCGACCGTCTGGCGTACCGCCTCGGCCACCGACTCGTCGACGCGAACGTCGCCGACGAACGGCAGTACCTGCCCGCCCTCCGCCTCGAGTTCCGCGGCGGCGGTGTGGATGGTGCCCGGCAGCTTGGGATGCGGCTGATCGGTCTTCGCGATCAGGGTGATGTTGGCGCCGTCGGCCGCGGCCCGCTTGGCGATCTCCAGCCCGATGCCGCGACTGCCGCCGGACATGATCATCGTCCGGCCCGCTAGCGGCTTGGATCCCGGTTCCGTCATCTGACCTGCTCCTTCGTTTCCGCCGCAGGCATCAGCCCGCGGCTGTACGCGCTTGCAGACTAAGCGTAAACCCGCTCGTTATGCAACCAGTTGCATAGGTGGTGCGAAGAGAGGGCACCGGCGTGCCGGTGCCCTCTTCCGGTTCAGGCCGTGGCGGCGATGAGCACGATGTTCAGCAAGAACATCAGGCCGACCAGGGCCCAGACGATGTACAGGAACAGCAGGCCCGGCGCTTTCTGCGGAACCGGTCCGATCGCGCCGTTGAGGAAGATCACAACCGGCGGCTTGTAGTAGAACCGCGCGGCCTGTCCCTCGGCGATCGGCACGGTCACGTTGGCCGAACCCATGTCGAACAACCACGGGGTGGTGACCCGGACGTGGTACTGGCCCGGGCCGACGGGGATGTGGTTCGCGCCCCAACGGGTGTTGGGCACCCGCTGTCCGTTGACCAGGATCTTCGGCTTGGTCAGCCCGAGCATGAACGTCCAGAGCGAGTACGAGGCATCGATGGTGATGCCCGGCGGATCGGCGGGCCTGCCGTAGCCCTGCGGGCCGAACTGCTGCGGTTGACCGTACGGTTGCGGCTGACCGAACTGTTGCGGCTGGCCGTAGGGCTGCGGCTGCCCGTACTGCGGTGCGGGCTGGGCGAATTGGGGCGCGGGCTGCCCGTATGGCGACTGGCCCACCTGAGGTTGGGCGAGATGCGGTTGGCTCGGATGCTGCCCCGCGGGCGGCGCGTACTGCGCGGGCGCCTGCTGAGGCGGGTACTGGCCGACTGGCGGCTGCTGACCGAATGTCGGCTGTCCGGGCCATTGGCCGGGCTGCTGACCGGGTGGCGGGTACCCGCCGGGCTGACTCATCTATCCCTCCCAGATAGCGAACGATGCGAAGGGCACCCTACCGTGCCCCCGCTCGATCAGCGTCGCGAGTTCCGCTCCCGGAACATCTTGCGGTGTCGCTTGCTGATGTCCCGCCAGGCTCGCTCGCGTTCGGCTTGCAGCCGTTTGTCGGTGCGCGCCCGCATCCACTCGTTCTCCCGGGCCAGCTTGTCGTAGCTGTCGAGTCTGCGCTGGGTGAGTTCGCCGTTGTCGATCGCCTCCCGCACCGCGCACCCGGGTTCGCCGTGGTGCGCGCAATCGCCGAAACGACACTGGGCGGCAAGGGTTTCGATGTCGCTGAAGGTCTTCTCGATGCCTTCGGCGGCGTCCCAAAGCCCGACGCCGCGCAGCCCCGGCGTATCGATCAGGGTGCCGCCGCCGGGCAGCGGGCGCAGCTCCCGGTGCACCGTGGTGTGCCTGCCTTTCTTGTCGGTGTCGCGAACCGCGTTGGTGGCGAAGACCTCCGCGCCGAGCAGCGCGTTGGCGAGAGTCGACTTCCCAGCACCGGAGGGGCCGAGCAGGGCGACGGTGCCGTCGAGCAGCGCCGTGAGCACGTCGAGCCCGAGGCCGGTGTTCGCGCTCACCTCGAGCACGGCAGCGCCCGGCGCGACGGCGCGTACCTGGGCGAGCGGGAGGTCGTCGGCCGCGTCGGCCTTGGTGAGCAGCACGATCGGCTGGGCATTGCTCTCCCACACCAGCGCGAGCATGCGTTCGATGCGGCCGAGATCCACGTCGCCGTCGGCGGCGGCACAGATCAGCACGGTGTCGACGTTGGCGGCGAGCACCTGGCCCTGGGACCGGCCGGAGACCGACGATCGCATGATCGCCGATCGGCGCGGCAGCAACCGGCGCACCGCCGAGGTGGCGTCGACGGTCACCCAGTCGCCGGTGCACAGCCCGCTGACCTCGGAATCCGGGCGCGGGCAGCGAGCGCGGGCGAGCCCGTCGGGCGTGGCCACATCGCATTCGCTGCGGTCCATGCGGATCACTCGCGCGGGCACACAGTATTCCTCGATCATCGAGGCGTACTGCGCGGCAACGGCTTCGGTCCAGCCGTAAGGGACGAGAAGGTCGTGGTCGACCATGATGGAAGGAGTCCTTCGTCGGGCGCCGAACCCGACGAAGGGTTCAGCGAGCGGAGAATGAGGTGGAGTTTCGTGTGGCGGCATGACCGACGTCAGCTCGCCTGAACACGACAACCCGAACGTTCCTCGTCACGGTCCACACCTCCTTGCCTCTCTCGCAGTTCTGCCCACTCTTGCACTCGACTCCGGCTCCGCACAACCGAATTACCGATTCGGGTCGGGAAGCGCCACGCATCGGACTGATCCGAGGCGCCGCGCGGCGACCTTCCGAGCTCAGTCGGGCTTGCCGAACTGCTCGTGGCGGCCGAGTGAGCGTAGGTGGAACCACTCGCGCAGGCCGGCCGGGTCGCGGCGGGTGACGAGGAAGAACCAGGAGAAGCGAACCCACTCCTGGGGCAGTAGTTTCCGCATACCCGGCTGCGACATCAAATAGCCGCGGTTGCGGTAGGTGAAGTAGCGCTTCACCGGATCGTCGGGATATTGCGTGTGCATCCGGCCGCCGAGAATCGGCTTGAACTCCGCCGCACCGTTGGGATGCAGATATGCCGTCTGCAGGCAGGTGCCGAACGGCAGCCCGGAGCGCACCAGCCTGCGATGCACCTCCACCTCGTCACCGCGCACGAACAGGCGCAGGTCCGGCACGCCGATCACGTCGACCGCCCGCGCGGAGATCAGCGCGCCGTTGAACAGCGAGGCGATGCCGGGCAGGAAGTCGTCGTCGCCGAGTTCCGAGCGCAGCCTGCGCCAGACCACGCCGCGGCGCAGCGGGAAGGCGAGGCGGTCGGGTTCGTCGATATCGCAGACCACGGGCGAAACCTCGACCAGACCGTGCCGGTTCGCGCAGTCCAGCAGGGTGGACAGCACATCGGGGCCTTCTGGCCTGCCGTCGTCGTCGGCGAGCCACACCCAGTCCGCGCCGATGCTCAACGCGTGCAGCATGCCGAGCGCGAACCCGCCCGCGCCGCCGAGGTTGTGCGCCGAGCCCAGGTAGGTGGATTCCACCGGCTGGTCGCGCACCAGGTCGGCGACTTCGGTCTCGTTGCCGTTGTCCACCACGATCAGGTGGTCCACCGGCCGGGACTGCGAGGTGACGACCTTCAGTGACTCGGCGAGCAGTTCGCGGCGCTTGTGCGTGACGACGACGGCAACGACGCGCGGCTGCGAATCCGGATCCGGCGCCGCGAATTCCGCGGCGGGATCGGCGAGCTCGACGGCATCCTCCGGTGCGGAGCCGATCCGGGCCTGCGCCCCTTCGTCGATCGGGGTGTCCTGCCCGGTCGGCTCACTCATGCTGTGGCCTTCCTGGCATGTGCGGGGCCCTCCGTGGTCACGCTTCGCCGCCGCCTCCGGGCCTGACCGCTCATGCCTGATTCCGCTCCAATTCTCGATCTGATTTCTCGCCCCGCTCCGCTTCCATCTCGCGCAGCACGGTCGCGACGTGATTCCCCGCCTCCGGCCCCTCATAGGCTCGCACCACTTCTTCGATGCCGCCACGCAAGCGGATCTGGCCGTGGTCGATCCACAACGCCGTGTCGCACAACTGCGCGAGGAATTCGTTCGAATGGCTGGCGAAGACCAGGATGCCCGAACGCGCCACCAACGACTGCAACCGCTTGCGGGCCTTCTTCATGAATTCCGCGTCGACGGCGCCGATGCCCTCGTCGAGCAGCAGGATCTCGGGATCGATCGAGGTGACCACGCCCATCGCGAGGCGCACCCGCATACCGGTGGAATAGGTGCGCAGGGGCATGGACAGGTATTCGCCGAGCTCGGTGAAATCGGCGATCTCATCGATCTTCGACAGCATCTGCTTGCGGGTCTGCCCGAGGAACAGTCCGCGGATGATGATGTTCTCGTAGCCGGAGATCTCCGGGTCCATGCCGACGCCGAGGTCGAACACCGGAGCCACCCGCCCGCGGATGCGCGCACTGCCCCGCGACGGTTCGTAGATGCCCGAGAGCAGGCGCAGCAGCGTCGATTTGCCCGCGCCGTTGTGCCCGACCAAGCCCACCCGGTCGCCTTCTTTCAGCGACAGGTTGATCTCCCGCAGGGCCTCGACCACGACGACGTCGGATTTGTTGCGTCCGATCGCGCCGCCGGCCTTGCCGAGGAACGCCTTTTTCAACGACCGCGATTTGGCGTCGAAGATCGGGAATTCGACCCAGGCTTCCTGGGTCTCGATACTCACACGACTCATCGGGGCGCTCCTATACCCAGTACGGCACGCGCGAACGGAACTGCTTCATCGCGAGGATCGCCACGATCCAGCCCAGCAGGGTGATCACGCCGACGACCAGCCAGTGCCGCAGTTCTTGCGGTTCGCCGAGCAGGGGCGCCCGGACGATTTCGAGATAGTGGAACGTCGGCACGAGTTCGGCCAGCTTCGCGCGGTCGCCGTTGTTCATCTGCGATTGCAGCGTCTTGGTCGTCCACATGACCGGGGTCAGCACGAACAGCATCAGCGTGGTGCTGCCGAGAATCGGCGCGATGTCGCGGTAGCGCGTGCTGAAGATGCCGAACACGATCGACACCCACATCGAATTCAGGAAGATCAGCGCGATCGCCGGAATCGCCATGAGGCTGGCCACCCCGAGATGGCGCCACACGCCGAACGCGGCGAGCATCACGACGTAGATGACCATGTTGTGGGCGAAGAAGAGCAGTTGCCGCCACACCAGCCGGTAGACGTGCACGCTCAGGGCCGAAGGAAGCTGTTTGATCAGGCCCTCATTGGCGATGAAGACCTCCGAGCCCTCCAGGATGCTCGCGCTGATCACGTTCCAGATGATCAAGCCGACCGTCACGTAGGGCAGATACTCCCGCAGCGGCTGGCCGAGCAGCGCCGCGTACAGCACACCCATCGCCACGGCCTGCAAGCCGGTGGCGATGGTGATCCAGAACGGACCGAGCACCGAGCGCCGGTAACGCTGCTTGATGTCCTGCCAGCCGAGCGACAGCCACAGCTCCCGCTGCGCGAAGCCGACCGCGAAGTCCTGGAACGCGCGCCGGAACGTCTGGGAGTCCGGCACGATCTTCGCCACGGTGGCTCCGGCGTGCAGGGTCTCCGTCTCCGGTGTTGCCGCGCTCACCGGGTCCTCCGGTGAGTCGTCGCCGGAACGCTCCGTGTGCTCGGCCGAGGGGGTCGGCGAGCTGTCATCTGAACGTGCTTGGTCATCGGAACCAACTGAGCTCTCTTCAGGACGCACCGCACTCGGATCGGAGACCGAGTCGGAGCGAGCGGCAGCGGCGGGCACGGTGCACGAGACTACCCCGGCCGCTTCCCGCCGCCGCGTGGCACACGCGCGTCGCCGGTCTCACAGGTACTGGCCGGAACCGCCGGTGACGTGACCGGCTTGGCCGCCGCGCGGGTCGACGGCGTTGAGGCCGGGCGGCAGCGCGCCTTGGCGCATCTGTTCGAGCTGGGCGCGCGCGGCCATCTGCTGGGCGAACAGCGCGGTCTGGATGCCGTGGAACAGGCCCTCCAGCCAGCCGACCAGCTGGGCCTGCGCGATCCGCAGCTCGGCGTCGGTCGGGACGGCGTCGTCGGTGAACGGCAGGGTGAGCCGCTCGAGCTCCTCCCGCAGTTCCGGGGCGAGGCCCTGCTCCAGCTCCCGCACCGAGGACGTGTGGATCTCCTTCAGGCGATTGCGGCTGGCCTCGTCCAGCGGGGCGGCGCGCACCTCCTCGAGCAGCTGCTTGATCATGGTGCCGATGCGCATGACCTTCGCGGGCTGCTCGACCATGTCGGCGAGCGATTCGCCGGAGTCGTCCCGATCGTCCGACTTGTCCTTGTTATCGTCGGTCACGACCTGCGCGGTGAAGGGAGCCCCCGGTCCGGCCGCCGCCGGGATGGCCAACGGCCTGCCGTCGGGTCCGACAACGACGATGTGGTCCGGTGCCTCGTCCGAGTGCGTCATGGTCCCTATCATGTCGTGTTCGCTCCGAACGCGCTAAGCCGGTGTTCCGCGGACGGGCACACTGGGCAGGGCGCGGCGCGTGTCGCTGGTACGCACCGCCCTGGGAGCCGGCGTTCTATTCTGTTCGGGTCGTGTGATTCGGATTTGTCGAAAGTCGGTCGCCATGCTGAGTCCCAGGTCGCTGTGCTCTCGCCACGATGTGGAGGGGAACGCGGTTACACAGGCTCGCCCGCTGCCCTTAGAGTGGCCAGCATGACTTACGACGTCGCGCGGGTTCGGGGCCTGATACCGTCCCTGGGCGACGGCTGGATCCATCTCGACCCGCAAGCGGGCATGCTGATCCCGGACGCGGTATCCCGGGCTGTTTCAACGGGTTTCCGAACTTCTTCCTTCTCGCATATCGGCCGAACCGCCGCGGCCGTGCGCAGCGCGGCGATTCTGGACGCGGCCCGCGAGGCCGTCGCGGACCTGGTCGGCGGTGACCCGGCGGGTGTCGTGCTCGGTCCCGACCGTGCGGTCCTGCTGGCCTGGCTGGCCGAATCGCTGAGTTCCCGCCTCGGACTCGGCACCGGCATCGTGTTGTCCAGGCTGGACGACGAGGCCAATGTCGCGCCGTGGCTGCGCATCGCCAACCGCTACGGCGCGCACGTGCGCTGGGCCGAGGTGGAGATCGAGACCTGCGAGATGCCGTCCTGGCAGTTCGAGGAGCTGATCGGACCCACGGCGCGGCTGGTCGCCCTCACCGCCGCCTCGCCCATCGTCGGCTCGGCGCCCGCCGTGCGGGTTGCCGCGGACCGGGTGCACGAGGTGGGCGGCCTGCTGGTGGCCGACGCGTTCGGCGCCGCGCCCTACGCGCTCATCGACATCGAGGAACTGAACGCCGACGTCGTCGCGTTGAGCGCACCGGCGTGGGGCGGTCCGCAGATCGGCGCGCTGGTCTTCCGTGACCCCGCGTTCCTGGATCGGATCCCGTCCATGTCGCTCAACCCCTACGCGAAGGGCGCCGAGCGGCTCGAGGTCGGCGGGCACCAATACGCGCTGCTCGCGGGCCTGACCACTTCGATCGATTTCCTGGCGGGGCTGGACGAGCGGGCCCACGGCACCCGGCGCGAGCGGCTGGAGATGTCGATCACCTCGTTGCAGGACTACCACGACCAGCTGTTCGAGCACCTGATGAGCATGCTCGACTCGATCCCGAGCCTCACCGTGATCGGCCGCGCGTCCACCCGCATTCCCACGGTCAGCTTCACGCTCGCGGGCATGCAGGCGGAGAAGGTCGCGGCGAAGCTCGCCGACAACCGGATCGGCACGGTGAGCGGTGTGCACGGCGGCAGCAGGCTGCTGGACGCGCTCGGCGTCAACGACGAGGGCGGCGCCGTGACCATCGGGCTCGCGCCCTACACCACCAAGTTCGAGATCGATCAGCTCGGCAGGGCGCTGCTGGCGCTGGAGTGAGCGCCGCTCAGAGTTCCGCCACCCGCAGCACGACCTTGCCGACCACCTCGCCGGAGTCCAGCAGCCGGTGCGCTTCGGCGGCCTCCTCGATCGGCAGTTCGGCCGCGATGACGGGCGCCACCGTGCCGTCGGCGATCAACGGCCATAGCTGCCCGCGCACCTCCGCCACGATCTCGGCCTTGCCGCCCGCTCCGGTCGCGGGCCTCGCGCGCACGTTGGTGGCGTGGACGGTGCCCCACTTGCGCAACAGGGCGCCCAGGTTCAGTTCGGCGGTCACTCCGCCCTGCATGCCGATCACCACGAGGCGGCCGTGCTCGGCCAGCGCGTCGACGTTGCGTCCCAGGTAGACCGCGCCCATGTTGTCGAGGATGACGTCCGCGCCGGAGCCGCCTGCGCCCGACCGCTCGGCACGCACGGCCGCGACGAAGTCGTCCTCTTTGTAGTTGATCAGCACGTCCGCCCCGAGTTCCGCACAGCGCGCCAGCTTCTCGGCCGATCCGGCGGTCACCGCGACGCGCGCGCCGAGGGCCTTGGCGACCTGGATGGCGTGCGTACCGATCCCGCTGCCGCCGCCGTGGATCAGCACCAGCTGGTTGGCCCGCAGACCCGCGGTCATCACCAGGTTCGACCACACGGTCGCCGCCACCTCGGGCAGCCCGGCCGCCGCGCCCAGGTCCAGGCCGTCCGGAACCGGAAGCAACTGGGTGGCGGCCACCACGACCCGCTCGGCGTAGCCGCCGCCGGACAGCAGCGCGCACACCCGATCGCCGACCGCCCAGTCGCGCACTCCGTCGCCGATTCCGGCGATCACGCCGGAGCATTCCAGGCCGAGTAGCGGGCTGGCTCCCGGCGGGGGCGGGTAGAAGCCCTGACGCTGCAACAGATCGGCCCGGTTGACACCCGCGGCGGCCACCTCGATCAGCACTTCTCCGTGTCCCGGCTTCGGCTCCGGCACTTCGGCCAAGACCATGACATCGGGACCGCCGAAACCGTTCAGATCTATAGCGCGCACCATGCCATAGTGCTCCGCGCGGACGGACGGCCGCGCGCTGGCCCCCGGAGCCGACCTTTCCGGACCGATCCGGCAAGCGGCCTGCGGTGACCGGCGTCACGGACTACCGTTCCGGTGATGAGTGGCGGCTTCATCGATTTCCAGAACGAGATCTACCTCGGCGGTCTGGGCGGCGTGAGACCCGAATTGCCCATGACCGCAGCGGGTCTGGAGTCGCTGGCGCGGGAGCGGCTGGATCCGGCCGCCTTCGCCTACGTGGCGGGCAGCGCGTCCGCGGAGCGCACCGCCGCCGCCAACCGATCCGCCTTCGACCGCTACCGCATCCTGCCGCGGATGCTGCGCGGCTCCACCGGCCCCGGCGCCCGGGATCTGTCCGTCGAGGTGCTCGGCACGAAACTGGCCGCGCCCGTGCTCACCGCGCCGGTCGGCGTCCTGGAACTCCTGCACGAGGGCGGCGAGGTGATCGTGGCGGAGGTGACCAAGGAACTCGGCCTCGGCACGGTGCTGTCCACGGCCGCTTCCTCGACCATCGAGGACGTCGGCGCGGCGGCCGGTGCGTGGTGGTATCAGCTGTATTGGCCCGCGGATGACGAACTGGCCTGCTCTTTCGTCCGGCGCGCCGAGCAGGCCGGAGCTTCGGCGATCGTGGTCACCGTGGACACTCCGACCCTCGGCTGGCGGCCGCGCGACCTGGAACAGGCGCACCTGCCGTTCCTGCACGCAAAGGGCATCGCCAACTATTTGTCCGACCCGGTGTTCCGGGCCAAGCTGCCCGCCGCGCCGGAGGAGAGCGAGGAGGCGATGCGGACGGCCATCCTCACCTGGGTCGGCCTGTTCGGCAACCACACGCTGCGGCTCGCGGACCTCGCGCTGCTGCGCGAATGGACGGATCTCCCGATCGCGGTGAAAGGCATCCTGCACCCGGACGACGCACGTCAGGCAGTGGATGCCGGCGCCGATGCGGTGGTGGTGAGCAATCACGGCGGCCGCCAAGTGGACGGCTCGATCGCGGCGCTGGACGCGCTGCCCGCGGTGGTGGCCACCATCGGCGACCGCGCCGACGTCCTGTTCGACTCCGGCCTGCGCACCGGTTCCGACGTGCTCGTGGCGCTGGCCCTGGGTGCGAAGGCGGTGCTGTACGGGCGGCCGTGGGCCTACGGCCTCGGGCTCGCGGGCGCCGCGGGGGTACGGCACGCGCTGCGCACGTTGCTCGCCGATTTCGACTCCACCCTCGGCCTCGCCGGATGCGCCAGCCCGGCCGCGGTGAACCGCGCACTGCTGTCCACGGTGCGCTGACCTGCGAGAGTTGCCCATTTCGGCAGTTCGTCGCGCATAGAATGACCACCGTGCATCCCGAACCGAGCGGTCGCGTCGTGGCCGAGCCCCGCTGGCTCACCCCGGCCCAGCAGCGCGCCTGGCGCGCGTACATGGACGGCCACCAGCGCCTGATGACAGCACTGAATCGTCAGCTGCAACGTGACAGCGACCTGACCGTCGCCGAATACCGGATCCTGGTCCTGCTCTCCGAGGCGCCCGACCGCTCGTTGCGGATGAGCGAGCTGGCCGACGGCGTGCTGTCCTCGCGCAGCAAGCTGACCCACCAGATCCGGCGGCTGGAGGCACAGAAGATGGTCCGCCGCAACACCTGCCTGGAGGACGGCCGCGGCGTGCTCGCCGAACTCACCGACGAGGGCCTGCGCCGCCTGCAAGCCGCCGCGCCCGGCCACGTCGAAGCCGTCCGCCGCCATTTCATCGACCTGCTGGCTCCGGCCCAGCTCGAGGTGATCGCCGACGTCTTCGGCCGCGTCGACGAGGAAATCGGCAAGCACTCCGGCTGAGCCGTCCGCTACGATCAGGTCCCTGGAGACGTGGCAGAGCGGCCGAATGCACTCGCCTTGAAAGCGAGCGTCGCGAGAGCGACCGGGGGTTCAAATCCCTCCGTCTCCGCTCCACTCGTCGCTGGCTCATGCTCATGGAGAGCATGAGCCGGGCTCGTTTCGCAATTTTTTGTGGGGGGTGCAACCCCCACACCCCGTCCGGCGGGCTTCGCCCCCGGACCCGCTGTGGGTTGAGCCGGGTCTTCCGCTGCTGGCTGGGTCGCGTTGCTGGTCCGGGCACCCGCTGATGGCCGGAGGTTGCCGTTGACGGTTGGACCTTCAGTTGATGGCTCGGCACTGTCCCGTTGGAACCGCCGCTGGTTATAGTCCCGTGTCGGCGCGGAAGTCTCTGCGGACGAAATTCGGCCGGATGTCCATGTCGGGTGGGTCGTAGTAGCGGTGGAAGGTCGGGGTCAGGCCGGAGGAGATCGGCGGGTTGATCCAGGACCAGTCGGTGGGGCAGGCGCGGCCCGCGGCTTCCTCGCGCTCGACGTGATCGCAGAACTGTTTGGCGACGGTGTGATGGTCGACGATGTACACGCCCGCCTTGCGGAAGCTGTGCAGCACCGCGCGGTTGAGTTCGACCAGAGCCTGATCGCGCCAGAGGTTGCGCTCTGCCCGGGTGTCCAGGCACATCATCTCCGCGATGAGCGGGAGCATGTTGTAGCGGTTGGTGTCGCTGAGATTGCGCGCACCGATCTCCGCGCCCAGATACCAGCCGTTGAACGGTGCGAACGGATAGGTCATGCCGCCGATCTCGAGATTCATGTCGGACACCGCGGGCAGCGCGTGCCAGCGCAGGCCCAGTCCGGCGAACCACTCGAACTCGGGATGCTCGAGTTCCACCTCGCGTGCGAGTTCGGGCGGGATGTCGAACCAGCGAACCGGCTCGTCCGGCGTACTGATCAGCAGCGGAAGGATGTCGAAAGGCGTTCCGGCGCCGCGCCACCCGAGCTTCATCGCGAATTCGGTGAGCTCGACGTTGGCGGCGTCACCGGTGACCGTCCCGTCCCCGTTGCGATAGCCCGCGTAGCGGATGATCTGCGGGCTGACGATGCGGAACTCGCGCCCGTCCGGTTGCCGCGGCGGCCCGACGGTGATCATCGACTGAATAGCGCCGTTGTTGGTGGCCATGTGCAGGTGCTGCCAGCAGACCTCGGCCAGGTCGCGCGCCGAGCGGACCCGCCGGGCGTCGAGCAATTTCAACGAGCGCCAGTGCTTGCGGCCGACGCAGCGGGCGTGATTGCGCCAGGCGAGTTTGGCTCCGATCAGGATCTCCTCGGCGGTCTGGAGGTAGGAGCCGGTCTGTTCGAGCTGCTCCAGCGCGCAGCGTCGGCGCTGCGCGCTCAGGTGCGCCAACTCGGGCAGCCGGAAGAACTCGTCGCACTCCCGCATCCGGCGTTCCAGATCGGGCGGGAAAGGATTTGTGTCCGGTTCGTTCTCGATCGAGGAGACGGGCGACACTGGATTCACGGTTTTCTCCGGTCGGGCATAGGTGCTGCGATGAAACAGACGAATCGAGCAGAGAATTCGCGCGGGAAGCGCAGCGGGCACCGCTTCGTCGGGGTGGCCCGCGCATGGCAGATGCCACGGATTAGCTTTTATTCGAGGCCAACTCAGGAGACACGGGGGCCGTCGCGACTGTGAACCGGGCGGCCGGTCCGCACGGTGCGGTGCAGCGCAGTGCGGTGACCTCGGCGCCGATAGTGTGGATGCGCGATCATGCCCGTCCTAGTTCGATACCCGGAAAAGGCTCGGCGCTCAGCGTACGGCGGGTGTGCTGATGGTGTGCCGCGATTTGCTGGATTTGCTGGATCGCCCCGAGGCGCGGACCGATGCCGGTGCGGTCGAGTATCGTTGACGCGTCTGCATTTCGGGGGTCGAGGGGTTCGCTCGTGCGCAGTGTCATCGGAATGACCATCACCGTCGTGGCTCTGCACGTCCTCGGCTGGGGGACGCTGCTGCTGTTCGTCGCGCCGAACCATTATGTGATCGACGGTTCGGTGTTCGGCATCGGTCTCGGGGTGACGGCGTACACGCTCGGCATGCGGCACGCGTTCGATGCCGACCACATCGCCGCCATCGACAACACCACTCGAAAATTGGTGGCGGAGAGCGGGAAGCAAAAGGTCCGGACGGTCGGCTTCTGGTTCGCGCTGGGCCACTCCACGGTCGTGTTCGTGCTCGTGGCCTTGCTCGCCTTCGGTGTGCGGGCGCTGGCGTCCACCTTGGCGGACGAGGATTCGGCCCTGCAACGCTGGACGGGCTTGTGGGGCACCAGCGTCTCCGGCACGTTCTTGATCCTGATCGGTCTGCTCAATCTGGCGTCGCTAATCGGCATCTGGCGCGTGTTCCGGCAGATGCGCCGCGGCGAATTCGACGAGGCGCAGCTGGAACGGCAGCTGGACAGCCGGGGCCTGCTCAACCGGCTGCTGCGACCGGTGCTCGGCCTCGTCCGCAGGCCGCGGCACATGTATCCGGTGGGCGTGCTGTTCGGCCTCGGCTTCGACACCGTCACCGAGGTCGGGCTGCTCGTGATCGCGGGCGGCGCGGCGGCGACCGGGCTGCCCTGGTATTCCATCCTGGTACTGCCCGTGCTGTTCTCGGCGGGCATGGCGCTGTTCGACTCGCTGGACGGTTCGTTCATGAGCTTCGCCTACGACTGGGCCTTCGCCGAGCCGGTGCGGAAGATCTACTACAACTTGGTGATCACCGGACTGTCGGTGGCCGTGGCGCTGCTGATCGGCGGGCAGGAGATCGTCTCGATCTTCGCCGAGCGGCTCGAGGTCCGATCGGGCGTCGTCGCCTGGATCGGAAATCTCGACCTCGGTGATCTCGGGTTCATCATCGTCGGGCTGTTCGTGCTCACCTGGGCGGTCGCCGTCGCGGTGTGGCGTTTCACCGGCGTGGAGCGGCGCTGGCAGGACGGTCTGCCCGCCCGGTGAGCACGGTGCGTGGTCTTCGACACGGCGACGGCCTTCCTGCGGCCATCGACATCTCTGGCAGGATGGTCGGCATGCTGTGTCGCGGGGTGCGGCGTTGGCTTTCCAGCGCTCTGATCAGTGCCGCACTCGTTTCCGGTGTGGTGTCATTCGGTGCACCCCAGGTCACGGCGGCGCCCGGCAATCCGCCGCCGGTCAACACCGGATCGTCGGACGGTCCCGGCCCGGCGGAGCCGACCAGTAAACAGCCCTCGACGCCGCGAATCGAGCGCATCGAACCGATCAACGATCGGTGGCTGCGGGTCTACGTCGCCTCGCCCGCGATGAGCCGGGTGGTCGAGGTGCAGGTGCTGCTGCCACGCGACCAGTCGCGCCCGCGTCCCACCGTCTACATGCTCGACGGCCGCAGCGCGAGCCCCGACAGCAACAACTGGACCGAACTCGGGCACGCCGACCGTTTCTACGCCGACAAGGACGTCAACGTCGTGCTCACCGTCGGCGGGCCGGCCAGCTTCTACACCGACTGGCAGCAGCCGGACCCGGTGCTCGGCACCAACAAGTGGGAGACATTCCTGACCAAGGAGTTGCCTCCGCTGATCGACGCGAAGTTCGACGGCAACGGCACCAACGCGGTGATGGGCGTCTCGATGGGTGCGGAGGCCGCGATGATGCTCGCGTTCCGGCAGCCGACGCTCTACAAAGCCATCGGGGCGCACAGCGGCTGCTTCTCGATGGGCACCGACATCGGCCAGGCGCAGGCGCGGGCGGTGGTGGCCACCTACATGGGCGAGCCGGACAACATGTTCGGCAAGCAGGACGACCCGGACTGGCTGGCGCACGACGTCACCCTGCACGCGGACGCGTTGCGGGGCAAGACGATCTACCTGTCGGTCGGCAGCGGCCTGCCAGGTGTGCACGACGTGCCGGGGACGCCGAATGTCGACCTGCCCAGCGCCATCACGTTCGGCGGCCCGCTGGAGGCCGCCACCAACGCCTGCACCCGGCGGCTCACCGACCGGCTGCGGTCGCTCGGCATCCCGGTCACCGCGCACTTCCGGGCCACCGGCACGCACTCCTGGCCGTACTGGGAGGACGAGCTCGCCCTCTCCTGGCCCACGATCGCGCCCGCGATAGGCGTCCGCTAACCCAGGAACCGGGCGAGCACCTCCGGGGCGCTGGCGAAGCTCAGGAACAGGTCGTTCTCGTGAGGGTCGCCGATGGTGACGCGCACCCCGTCGGTCCCGTACGGCCGCACCAGCACCCCGGCCGCCGCGCTGGCCTCGCCGAACTCGGCGCTGCGCGCGCCCAGCGGCAGCCAGACGAAGTTCGCCTCACTCGGCGGCACCGGGTATCCCGCCGCCACCAACGCGTCGCGCACCCGCTCGCGTTCGACGACCAGAACGTCCGTGCGATCCAGCAATTCGTGGCGTGACTCCAGCGACGCGATCGCCGCCGCCTGCGCGAGCCTGCTCACGCTGAACGGGATGTGCACCTTCAGCAGCGCCGTGATCACGGCCGGATCGCCCACCGCGTAGCCCACCCGCAACCCGGCCAGGCCGTACGCCTTGGAGAAGGTGCGCAGCACAACCACATTGGGTCTGGTCCGGCCGATCTCGACGCCGTCGGGGCGGTCGGCGAGCCGCACGTATTCGTAGTACGCCTCATCGAGCACCACCAGCACGTGCGACGGCACGGCGTCGAGGAACCGGACCAGCTCGGTTCGGCCGACCGCGGTGCCGGTCGGGTTGTTCGGGTTGCAGACGAAGATCAACTTGGTCCGCTCGGTCACGGCGGCGGCCAGCGCGTCCAGATCGTGCACCTGACCGGCCGTGAGCGGCACCTGCACCGCGGTGGCGTTGCCCACCTTGGTCACGATCGGATACGCCTCGAACGAGCGCCACGCGTACAGCACCTCGTCCGACGGTGACGAGCAGGTGATCTGCACCAGCTCCTGGCACAGCGCCACGCTGCCGCAGCCGACCGCGACATTCTCGAAGCCGACCCCGAGGAACTCGGCCAGCGCCGTCCGCAACTCGGTCACCTGATTGTCCGGATACCGGTTGGCCAGCTCGGCCGCTTCGGCGATGGCTTTGGCGGCGGCGGGCAGCGGACCGACGGTCGTCTCGTTGCTGGCCAGCTTGACCGCGCCGGGATTGCTGCGGCCGGGGGTGTACGCCGGGATCGATTCGAGGTCCGGCCGGATCTGCGCTGTCACACTCCAACCCTAATCGGCGCCGGGAAAAGCCCGATCGGCGTACCGGAAATTCTCTGGGATATAGGCCCTCACGTGCAACTTCTACCGAAGTTCAGCAACTCGCCCTACGCTGGTTTCATGTCGGGCACCTACGACGATTTGGCTCCGCTGCGGGCGAGCGACCAGGAAGACGAGCGGCCGGCCAGCGGTGGGCAGGTGCCCATCACGGTGGTGGAGCCGGATGGAAACGCCCGCGGCGGCATCGTGCTGCTGCACGAGTCGCGCGAGTTCAGCGGCGCGTTACGCGACCTGATGAACGCGCTGGCCGGCGAGGGCTGGACGGTGGTCGCGCCCAAACTCTTCCATCGGGGCGACGGTGAACCCGGCGCCGGGGTCTTCGGCGACGAGCTGTTCGCGGACTTCGACGCCTGCTTCGACTGGCTCACCCGGCGGGGGGTGTTCCCCGACACCATCGGCGTGCTCGGGTTCGACTCCGCGGGCACCGCCGCGTTCCTGGTCGCGACCAATCGCCCGATCGGCGCCGCGGTGAGCGTCGCGGCGCACGGCATCACCGAGCCGCTCACCGAGCAGGCCGACGCCCTCGTGCGCGCCGCGCCCAACCTGCAGGCGCCGTGGCTCGGCCTGTTCGGCGTCGACGACCCATCCACCCCGCCCGCCCAGGTGGACGAGCTACGCGACGCGACCGCCCGCGCCGCGGTCGCCAGCCTGGTGGTCACCTACTCCGGCCTGCACCACCGAGCCGACACCTCCGAGGCGGACGACGGCGACGCGGTCGATTCGCAGACCAGAATCTTCGATTGGTTCGACAGCAACCTACGCTGACCAGCCGTTTTGTGATCTGGTCGGTAGCTCCTGTAACCTTTCTGCTCGGCGGTTCGAAAGGACCGGTGCCCTCGAAGAGAAGGCTCCAGGAGGCGTGCCAGAGCGGCCGAATGGGACTCACTGCTAATGAGTTGTCCCTTCACGGGGACCGGAGGTTCAAATCCTCTCGCCTCCGCCACACCCGGGAAACCGGGTACAACTGAATAACACATGCGCCCGTAGCTCAACGGATAGAGCATCTGACTACGGATCAGAAGGTTAGGGGTTCGAATCCCTTCGGGCGCACGCAGGTAGAAGGCCCCTCCGGTAGCAGCGGAGGGGCCTTCTCGCATTACATCCATGTAGGTGACGCTCGCGAGTGGCACACCAGCGAGACGGCTTCTCGGGCGATGCCGCAGTGGTGTGCCACTCGTGGTTACTTCCAGGCGGGGAGGGTGGGGAGGGGGCCGGTGAGGTCGGTGCCGGGGGTGCGGCCGAGGAGCCAGGCGGCGAGGGAGGCGGCTGGGCCGGAGATGGTGTCGGTGGGTGAGGGGCCGATGGGGGCGGTGAAGTCGGCGTCGGTGGCCTGGATGGTGATGGCAAGGGGGGTGTCGGCGGTGAGGCGGGTGAGGTCGGCGGTGGCCTGGGGGAGGATGCGGGCTACGAAGGAGGCGGGCCAGTTGGCGGGGTGGTAGTCCGCGTTCAGGTCTACGTGGTGAATTTCGACCTCTTGCAAGCGCATCCACAGGACTTCGGTTGCGGAGATGGGGCGGCCCTGGCGGGTGCGGACCTGTGCTCGCCAAGCGTCGTCGGTGAGGGAGCGTGCGAGGCCGAGAAAACGGGTCGCGGCGGCCTCGTTGTCGGCGAGCTGTTCGGCGAGTGGACGGGGTGCGCCCGCCTCGATGTCGGCGTCGCGCAGGAAAGGGCTGGCGTATTGCGGGATTTCGACGCCGGTGTGCGCCCACAGCAGGAGGTTCACCAAGCTGTCGGCGTTGCGGGCGAGGTGCGCGAGGACGTGGCCGCGGGTCCAGCCGGGCAGGAGGGAGGGCTCGGTGACGGCGTGCTCGTCGAGGCCGCGGATGGTGTCGAGCAGGCGTGCGGTCGCCTCGGCGACGGTGTCGAGGTGCACGGGAGTCTGCGAGGCGGTGGTCACGGTTTCGACCCTAGCGATGGGCGTGCCGCCGTCGTGGGCGACAAGCCGTGATTCCGCCCAGGACTGCCAGCGGGCTGGGGCGATCTGGGATGAGTGCGATCGCCGCTCGTTTCGCGCGACGATCATCCGCTTCGGCGGCATGACGGCTCGCCAGTTCGGCAGGTAGCCGGACAGACCACGGCGGCCTGGAAGCCCGCTCGGCGATCTACCCGCCGACGATCGCGTCGGCCTCGATCTCGACCAGCAAGGCCGGGGTGATCAGCGCCTTGATCTCGTACATCGCCGTCGCGGGACGGATCTCGTCGAAGACCTCGGCGTGCGCCTTCGCGACCTCGGGCCAGCGGGCGATGTCGGTGACGAAGATGCGGGTGCGCACCACGTCGGCCAGGCTCGCGCCCGCCTCTTCCAGCGCCGCGGCGATGCGCCGCAGAGTTTCCCTGGTCTGCTCGCCGATGTCGTCGCCGCCGACCGCCGTGCCGCCGGGGGCCGACGCGGTCGTGCCGCTGACCGCGATGACATCGCCGAGCCGGACCGCCCGCGAATAGCCGACGATGTCTTCGAACTCCGAACCCGAGGCGATGTTCACGCGATCACTCATGGGCGACAGCATCCCACGGCGCTCGGCGCGGCCATGCGCAGGTTCCCGGCCCTCCACGATCACCGCGGCGGCCAGCGCGATCAACCACAGCGACATCGCGCCCACCTGGATCCGCTGGGCGATGCCGAGGGCGTAGTTCCCGGGCAGGTTGTCGGCCACCAGCATCCACACCGTCGCCAGCGACCCGATCACCAGCACGACCAGGCCGGATTCGCGCAACACCCGCCAGCGTCGATACCGGAACGCGGCGAGGCTGAAGGCGAAGGCGGCGACCGCGATCGAGGTGACCGCCAGCGTGCTCGTCAGCGCGTGCGGCTGATGCAGTTGCGGGAATAGTTCACTCGGGCCGCCGCACCCGCTCTCACCGGGGACGCAGTCGTGCAGCGGCAGCAGTACGTCGGCGACGGTCGCCGCGCCGAAGCAGAACAGCGCGACCCAGCCGACGTTGGTCAGTCTGCGGCGCGGGAACAACACCAGGCCCGCGATCGCCGCGGGCGCGAGGACCACCCCGACGATCAGGTCGGCGGTCGCGAACACCTCCCGGTACGGCTTGCCCTCCGCGTCCAGTTCGCTGAGGAACGTGTCGACCGGGTCGAGGTCGATGCCGAGCACGAACTGCAGCACCCAGGACGAGTAGCAGATCCCAGCGATCGCGATCGCCGCGGCGACCAGCACCATCGCCGGTCGTACGCGCCGAACAGCGATCTTCGGGCCACTCGTCACGCCTTCATTCTGCTGGTCGCTCGAGCGCGCCGGACAGCGGCGGGCCGCACACGTCATTACCATCCGGCACACAGGGTCTTGTCAGCTTCGCCCGGCACGCTGGTCGACAGCTGCAACTCGAGGAGGTCCCCATGCTCGGTTTCGCGACTGCCGCCGCCGGAATCGCGGTCATGACGGTGATGGTGGCGTCCGGTTATCTGGCCGCCCACGCTCCGCGTTCACTCGTGCGGGTGCGACACCGCTGACAGCGCGGCCTGCACGCGGTCGGCCGCACTGACGGGATCTTCGTGCTCCCAAACGCGGACCACGTGCCATCCCGCGGCGATGAGCGCCGCGTCGGTGGCCCGGTCCCTGGCCACGTTGCCCGCCAGTTTGGCCGCCCACCACTCGGCGTTGTTCTTCGGGTCGGTGGCGTGTTGCGGGCAGCGGTGCCAGAAGCACCCGTCCACGTAGACCGCGATGCGCCTGCGCGGGAACACCAGGTCGGCGCGCCTGCGCTGTCCCCGGATCGGCGCGCGATCGACGAAGTAGCGCAACCCGCGCCGGTGCAGTTCCCGGCGCAGCGCCAGCTCCGGATCGGTTCCGGTGCGCCGTTGACGCGCCATCCTCGCGCTGGTCACCGCGTCGGTCGTGGGCCTGCGGGTCATGCCGCCCATCCACCCATCCGATCGAGATGGCTTTCCACGTCGGCGAGGAAGCCGGGCGGAAAGCGCAGACTGCCCATGGTGGTGCGGCGCAGGAATCCGGCCGTCGCGCGGGCGGAGAGCAACTGCGCGTCGGTGAGGAAGTGGGCCAGGTCCTCGTACGGCTCGTGCACCGGCCACGTGGAAACCGGCACCCGATAGGCGGCACCGTTGTGTCCCCATGCGGCGACCGGCCACGGAGTGCCCGGCGACAGCGGTTGCTCGCCGGAGATCGGTGCGAGCGGAGCGGCCAGCCGGGACCCCACCCAGGCCGCCATTCGCACGCTCACCGCGTTGCCGACCAGTTTCCAGCGGTGGCCCTTCCTGATGCCGGGCACGTCGGTCGCGGGCGCCGTCCAGCCCGCGTCGAAACCTTGCAGACGTTCGGCGTCGGCGATGCCGGGCGTGACGATCTCCCCGGACGGCAGCCGCACCGCGGGCGGGCTGGCGATGCCGAGCGCGGAGCCGCCCTTCAGGGTCGGAACCGCGTTCACCGCCCAGCCCAGTCCGCGCACCCCCTCGGTCCAGTAGAAGCCGCACGGATCGATCTCGGGATCGCCGATCGCGCGGGGACCGGCGTCCTCGCCGAACAGCACCCCGCGCGGGTCCTCGGTGCGGGACGCCAGCATCAGCACCCGCTGCCTGCGCTGGGGCAGGCCGAACGCGCGGGCGTCCACCACCCGGTAGGCCCAGGTGTAGCCGAGCTCGTCGAGCGCGCCCGTGATGTGCCGCATGGCCGCGCCGCGGCCGAGTTGCAGCATGAACGGCACGTTCTCGATCAGCAGCCAGCGTGGGCCCCGCTTCCGGCGAACCAGGCGGAACACCTCGTCGACCAGACCCGAGCGCGTGCCGGTGATACCGGCGGTGCGCCCCGCCTGGGAGAGGTCCTGGCACGGGAATCCCGCCGCGACCAGTTCCGTTCCCGCCGGGATGGCGCGGAGTCTGGTGATGTCGGAATGCAGCGGCACGTCCGGGAAACGGGCGGCGAGCACGCCTTGGGCTCCGGGCTCGATCTCGCACAGCAACTCGGTGTGCCAGCCGTGCCTGCCGAGGCCGAGCTCGAGTCCGCCGATCCCGGCGAACAGCCCGACCATCCGCGCGCCCGTCAACGACCTTCCCTTTCTCGCGTCCACACCGGACGCCGCCCGCGCGTCCTGTGCCCGGGGAGCAGGTTACTCGAGTCGTCCGAGGCGTTCCCCGAACAACGCGACCATCGTCCCCGGCACCTGGTACGGTCCGCGTGTCACGCCGTGCGATCGGTGCGCTTTTCCAATAATGCACAAGGGTGGTCGCACCCGGACGTGATGACCGGCCGATCCGCCTGCGCTCCAGTGCCATCCGCGCGGGCCGCCCACGATCCTGGTGGCGCGCTCGCGCATTGCTTTTGCTCGACGAAGTTCCAGAGCGACGCTAGGGAAAGTGAGCGAAACATGCAGATGCCTTCCACTAGAAACGGACAGTTTCCCTCGGTCGTGGTCACCAGCCTGGCGGCGACCACGTCCATCGCGGGTGACGTGGATTCCACGTGGAAAGGCTTGCTCAACGGCGACAGCGGTATCGACGTCCTGGAAGACGAGTTCATCGACGAATTCGAGCTGCCGGTCCGCATCGGCGGGCATCTGAAGGTGCCGCCCGCCGCGTATCTGGACGCCGCCGAGGCCCGCAGGCTCGCTTACGTGGAGCAGTTGGCCCTCGTGCTCGGGCGTGAGGTCTGGCGCAACGCGGGCAGCCCCGAGGTGGACACGCGCCGTCTCGGGGTGTCCATCGGCACCGGGCTCGGCGGCGCGGAGGCGATCATCCACGCTCGGGACAAGCTGCACAACGGCGGTTACCGCAAGGTGTCGCCGTACACGGTCCAGGCCGTGATGCCGAACGGCGCGGCGGCCTGCGTCGCGCTGGAGATCGGTGCGCGGGCCGGGGTGACCACGCCGGTCTCGGCCTGTTCCTCCGGTGCGGAGGCGATCGCCAACGCATGGCGGATGATCGTCATGGGCGACGCCGACGTGATGGTCACCGGCGGCGTGGAGGGTTCCATCCAGGCGCTCGCGATCGCGGCGTTCACCATGATGCGTGCCATGAGCACCCGGAACGACGCGCCGAAGAGCGCCTCCCGTCCCTTCGACGCCGACCGCGACGGCTTCGTCTTCGGTGAGGCGGGCGCGCTGATGGTGCTGGAGACCGAGGAGCACGCCAAAGCGCGCGGCGCGACCATTCACGCCCGGCTGATGGGCGCGGGCGTCACCTCCGACGGCTTCCATCTGGTCGCGCCGGATCCCGAGGGCACCGGCGCCGCGCGCGCGATGTCGCGGGCGATGCGGACGGCGGGCCTGGCCAAGTCCGATGTCACGCACGTCAACGCGCACGCGACCGCCACTCCCATCGGCGACACGGCGGAGGCGCGTGCGATCGGCGAGGCCGTTGGCACCCATGCGTCGGTCTACGCGCCGAAATCGGCTCTCGGGCATTCCATCGGCGCGGTCGGCGCGCTCGAATCGGTGCTCACGGTGCTCACCGTTCGGGACGAAATCATTCCGCCCACATTGAATTTGGACAATCAAGATCCCGAGATCGATCTGGATGTGGTGCACGGCGGAAGCAGGCCGGGCCGTATCGATTACGCCTTGAACAATTCGTTCGGTTTCGGCGGGCACAATGTCGCGCTCGCCTTCGGCCGGTACTGAGGGCCAGGTGGCCGGGACACCTGCTAGCCTTCCCGACGCTTCGTTATCGACCTGTGTTCGGTGTCATTGCACGGCCCGAGTGTCTGTGCGCTGGAAAAGGATAAGGCGATGATCGACGAAACTTTCGACGACTATCTGGACGATCAGGGCAATATCGAGATTCGTGGGGACAAGACCCTGATCGACTTCGTCGACAAGCACAGCGTGGAGAACGGCGACGACCTCGCCTACCGCTTCATCGACTACTCCCGGGAGCGGGACGGCGAATACCTGGAACTCACCTGGCGGCAGTTCGGTGTGCGCCTGCGCGCGGTGGCCGCCCGGCTGCAACAGGTCACGCGCCCGGGCGACCGGGTGGCGATCCTCGCTCCGCAAGGACTCGACTACGTCGTTTCGCTCTTCGCCGCGGTGTACTCGGGAAATATCGCGGTTCCGCTGTTCGATCCGGAGGAGCAGGGCCACACCGACCGGCTGCACGCGGTGCTCGGCGACTGCAAGCCCGCCGCGATCCTCACGGTGGGCTCGGCGGCGAGCGGTGTGCGGAAATTCTTCCGGCACCTGCCGCCGCAGGAGCGTCCGCGGATCATCGCGGTGGAGGCCATCCCGGACAGTGTCGGCGCTTCGTGGGTGCGCCCGGACATCAACATCGACAGCGTCGCCTACCTGCAGTACACCTCGGGTTCCACCAGGACGCCCGCGGGCGTGGAGATCACCCACCGCGCGGTGGGCACGAATCTGCTGCAGATGATCGACGCCATCGGCGTCACCGAGAATTCGCGCGGGGTCACCTGGCTGCCGTTGTTCCACGACATGGGTCTGCTGGCCGTGATCCTGCCGACCGTCGGCGGCGGGTTCATCACCATCATGTCGCCGAGCGCGTTCGTGCGCCGTCCTTATCGCTGGATCAAGGAACTGGCCGCCGCGTCGGACGGCGCCGGAACCTTCGCCGCCGCACCCAACTTCGCGTTCGAGCACGCCGCGGCGCGCGGCAGACCCAAGCCCGGCGAGAAATTGGACCTCTCGAATGTGATCGGGCTGATCAACGGCAGCGAGCCGGTGTCGGTGTCGTCGATGAAGAAGTTCAACGAGGCGTTCGCGCCGTACGGGTTGCCGGAGACGGCGATCAAACCGTGCTACGGCATGGCCGAGGCGACGGTGTTCGTCTCCGCCACCAGGGCCGAGGACAAGGCGAAGGTGGTCTATGTCGATCGGGCCGAGCTGAACGCCGGGCGGATGGTCGAGGTCGCGGCGGACGCGGTCAACGCGATCGCACAGGTGTCCTGCGGATATGTCGCGCGGTCGCAGTGGGCGGTGATCGTGGACCCGGAGCACGGCACAGAAAGGCGTGACGGCGAGGTCGGCGAGATCTGGTTGCACGGCGAGAACATGGGCACCGGGTATTGGGGCCGTCCCGAGGAGACCGCCGCCACCTTCCGTGCCGAGCTGACCGCTCGGTTGCCCGAGGGCAGTCACGCGGAGGGCACGCCGCAGGACGCCAATTGGATGCGCACCGGCGACTTCGGCGCGTACCTCGACGGCGAGCTGTACATCACCGGACGGGTCAAGGACCTGGTCATCGTGGACGGCCGCAACCACTATCCGCAAGATCTGGAGTTCTCGGCACAGGAATCGAGCACGGCGTTGCGCCCCGGCTTCGTCGCGGCGTTCTCGGTACCCGCCAACGAACTGCCCGCGCTGGTCTTCGAGCAGGGCAGCCAGTCCGGTCTGAGGTTCGACGCCGAGGACACCTCCGAGCAGCTGGTGATCGTCGCGGAGCGCAATGCCCGCGCGGGCAAGCTCGAGCCGGAGCCGGTCGCCGACACGGTGCGTGCCGCGATCGCGCGCCGCCACGGCGTCATGGTCCGTGACGTGCTGCTGGTGCCCGCGGGGTCGATCCCGCGCACCTCCAGCGGCAAGATCGCCCGCCGCGCCTGCCGGGCAGCCTATCTGGAGGGCACGCTGCGCGGCGGCCACCAGCAGCAGGCTTTCCCGGACGCGCCGCAAGAGTGGGAGTCGGAGACCGCGGGCGTCGGCTAGAGCTAGGTCTCGAGGTAGCGGTCGCGATCGGTGACCCGCGGGTATCCGGCGATGAGCAGCCGGGGCCTGGATCCGCGCGACTTGACCTCGAGTTCGCTAGAGGTTGTGAACTGGGCGAATGAGTGCCGAATCCGTCGCCGCGACGAGCCGTGGATGTCCGGCGGCGGCCGGAAAATCGGTTGGTCGACGAGCGTTCCGGTGCGACCCTGAGATGTCGGACCCTGCTGCGAACATCACCGTGGGTCTCGTTCTCCGCCGCCAGTCACATACCTACAGGGGGAGTCTTGTCTGTCACGCTGGACGTTTCGTCGGCCGAATCGGAGGCCGACAGAACGGAGCGGCCCGCCGCCACGGGCCGCTTGCATTCCCTGCGCCGATTCTGGCCGTACCTGCGTCCGCACGTCCGCATTCTGCTCGCCGCCAGCGGACTGGCGCTGCTGTCCGGCCTGACGGCCGTCGTCATCCCGCTGATGATCGCGCGGATCATCGACGGCCCGGTCGCCCACCGCGATCTCGCGGGCGCGCTCGGGCCGGTGGCCGTGGTCCTGGCGCTCGGCCTGGTCGAGGCCGGTGGCGTGTGGGGACGCCGCTGGCTGATCGCCGCCCCCGCGACGCGAATCGAGATCACGCTGCGCGCCAAGATCTTCCGGAAGCTGCAAGCGTTGTCGATCGGCAGGCACGACGCGTGGGAGTCGGGTCAGCTGCTGTCCCGCGCGATCGAGGACCTGGCCACCATGCGCCGGTTCGTCTCGTTCGCGGGACCGTTCCTGCTCATCCACTGCGTGATCATTCCGGTAGGCCTGCTCGTGCTGATCGGGCTGAGCCCGCAGATCGGGCTGATCTTCGCGGTGATCGCCATTCCGCTGGTGTTCATCTGCATTCGTTTCGAGCGCAGGTACGCGGTGGCCTCGCGGCATTCGCAGGACCAGTCCGGGGACCTGGCCACCACGGCCGAGGAGTCCGCGCAGGGCGTTCGGGTGCTCAAGGCGTTCGGGCGAGGCGTGTTCTTCGGCCGCCGCTTCACCGCCCAGGCGCAGGAATTGCGGCAGACCGAGCTGCTGAAAGCGCGCCTGGACGCGACGTTGTGGTCGAGCATGCTGAGCATTCCGCAACTGGCCATCGCGTTCGCGCTCGGCTACGGCGGGTACGCGGTGGCGCACGGCACGATGACGCTCGGCACCTTGATCGCGGCCATCACGCTGGCGACCTTCCTGCAGTGGCCGATCATCTGGACCGGCTTCCTGCTCGCGGAACTGAACGACGCGCGCACCGCTGCCGACCGATACTGGGAGATCATCGACACCCCGGTCGACATCACCGATCCGGCCGATCCGGTGCGCTTGCCGGACCGCATCCGTGGTGAATTGCGATTGGAGGCTGTGCGTTTCGCTTTTCCCGACGCGGAGAACGAGGTGCTGCGCGAGGTGTCGTTGCGGGTGCGCCCCGGCGAGACGGTGGCGCTGGTCGGCGCGACGGGAAGCGGCAAGACGGCGCTGCTCAACTTGATCCCGCGCTTGTACGACGTGACGGGCGGTGCGATCACCATCGACGGCATCGACATCGCGGCGATGCGGGTCGCCGACCTGCGATCGCTGGTGTCGGTCGCCTTCGAGGAACCGGTGTTGTTCTCGGCGAGTGTGCGGGAGAACGTCGCGCTCGGCGACCCGTCCGCCACGGACGCCGATGTGCGCCGCGCCCTGGAGGTCGCGCAGGCCACCGCGTTCGTCGACGACCTGCCCTGGGGCTTGGACACCAGGATCGGTGAACAGGGCTTGAGCCTGTCCGGTGGCCAGCGGCAGCGCCTCGCGCTGGCTCGCGCGGTGCTCACCGGCGCGGGCGGAGGCAGGCGCAGCCGGATCATGGTGCTCGACGACCCGCTGTCCGCGCTCGACGTGGAGACCGAGGAGCGAGTGCAGGAACGCCTGCGCACCGTGCTGGCCGACGCGACCACGCTGCTCGTCGCGCACCGTCCGTCCACGGCCGCGTTGGCCGACCGGGTGGCGGTGCTCGCCGACGGCCGGGTCGTCGCGGAGGGCACCCACGATCAATTGCTGCGCACCAGTAAGAGCTACCGCGAACTGATGGGAGGTGAGTAGCTGTGAGTACTACGACCACTGTCTCGGAAGACGAAGCGCCGGAGAGTGATCCGACCCGTGCGGAAGGCGCGGCCGACTGGCGCGGCATCGCGGGCGAGGACAAGGAGGTCACCGAGACCGGGAACCTGGTGCTGGCCGGACGCTCCCGGCGGCTGCTGCTCGACCTGGTCAGGCCCTACCGCAAGCTCACCGGCCTCGCGCTGGTGCTCATCGTGCTGGACAACATCGCGAAGGTGTCCGCGCCACTGTTCGTCGCGCACGCGCTGGACACCGGCATCGCGCGCGGTGTCGCGGGCGACTGGGCGCCGCTGGCCAGGGCCGTGGGCGGCTACGTCGGCTCGATCATGCTCGGCTCGATCTGTACGTACTCCTTCCTGCGGGTGACCGGCAGGCTCAGCCAGAGCGTGTTGTTCGACCTGCGCGTGCGCGCGTTCACACATGTGCAGCGGCTCAGCGTCGCCTTCCACGAGAAGTACACCTCCGGCAAGGTGGTGGCGCGGCTCACCGGCGACATCGAGACGCTGCAGGAACTGCTGGAAAGTGCGCTCAACCAGGCGCTGAGCGCGATCCTGTCGGTGCTGACCATCGCGGCGCTGCTGATCTACCTGGACCAGGCGCTCGCCGCGATCGTGCTGATCGGATTCGTTCCCCTGGCGCTGGTCACCCGCTGGGCGCAGCGCAGGCAGCGAGCGGGCTACCGGCGCACGCGCGCCGCGATCGCCAAGGTGGTCGTGCAGTTCGTCGAGTCGATGGGCGGCATGCGGGCGGTGCAGGCGTTCCGCCGGGAGCAGCGCAACGAGTCGGTGCTCGCGGTGGAGGACTCCGAATACCGCCAGGCGACCACCGCGGCCATGCGCGGCATGGGCGACTACGCGGGTTTGACCAAACTGCTCGGCAACCTCACCACGGTGACCATCATCGTGGTCGGCGCCTGGCGCGTGATCGAGGGCGATCTCGCGGTCGGCGTGCTCGCGGCCTACCTGCTGTACCTCAACGAGTTCTACGGGCCGCTGGACGAGCTGGCGCAGGTGTTCAACGCCTACCAGTCCGCGGCGGCCGCGTTGGAGAAGATCTCGGGAGTGCTCGAGGAGGAGCCGTCCGTGCCGGAGCCGGCGCGGCCGATCGCCCTGGCGAAGGCGTCCGGCGCGGTACGGATGGAGAAGGTGTGGTTCGGCTACGCGGCCGGTTCGACAGCCGACAGCGGCGCATCCGCGAAGTCGGATGCCGTCCGGCTGGACGACGGCGGCCGTCGTGCCGGCGCGGTGGGTGATTCGGCGGTCCGCCCGGGCGGCGCCCCGACCGGTGACGAACCGGACAGCCCGTCGGATGTGCGAGGCCTGGCCGCGACCGGCAAGCCGTTGGCCGGTTCGCACGTCCCGCCCGGTGCGCCCAGGAGTGTCGGCGGGCGCTCGCCGAGCAGCGCCGTCGCGGCGGAGTCGAACGCGCCTGCCGACGCCCTGCCGGTACCGTCCGCGGATTCGCCGGTGCGGTCGGATCGCCGGACGCGACCGGTGCTGCCGGAGTTCACCTTGGACATCCCGGCCGGGCAGATCATCGCCCTGGTCGGTGCGACCGGTGCGGGCAAGTCGACGCTGGCGAAGCTGCTGACGCGGTTCTACGACCCGTCCGGCGGCGTGGTCACCCTGGACGGCGTCGACCTGCGCCTGCTGTCCGACGCCGATTTGCGCCGCAACGTGGTGATGGTCACCCAGGAGTCCTACCTGTTCTCCGGTTCGGTGGCCGACAACATCCGGTTGGGCAGGCCGGAGGCCACCGACGCGGAGGTGTTCGCGGCGGCCCGCGCGGTCGGCCTGTACGACTTCGTGCAGGCGTTGCCCGAGGGCTTCGGCACCGACGTGCGCAAACGCGGCGGCAGGCTCTCGGCGGGGCAGCGGCAGCTGGTCGCGTTCGCGCGGGTGTTCCTGGCCGATCCCGCCGTGATCGTGCTGGACGAGGCCACGTCGAGCCTGGACATCCCCAGCGAACGGCTGGTGCAGCGGGCGCTGGAGACCGTGCTGCGCGGCCGCACGGCCGTGATCATCGCGCACCGGCTGTCCACGGTGGCGATCGCGGACCGGGTGCTGGTGCTCGAGTCCGGCCGGATCGTCGAGGACGGCGCGCCGGATGCCCTGATCGCGGGGACCGGCCGGTTCGCCGACCTGCACGCGGCGTGGCGGGAGTCGCTCGTGTGATGAGCGGCGGTTCTACGGGCGGGGGCCGGACGTCGCTTACGGTAGATACGTGACGACCCCAGCCTCCGACCCCGAGAGCCCCGCCGCGAACACGCAGGAATCCCGGTGGCCGGCGATCCTCACCTGGCGCGCCCACGACGCGACCCGGATGGAGTCGGTGCGGGTACAGCTCAATGGCAACCGCATTCGCGCCACCGGGCGGATGATCGGCGGGGCCGGCGCCGACCATCCCGCGTTCAGCGCGTCGTACGACCTGGTCACCGACGAGAACGGCGTGACGAAGCGGCTGTCGCTGCGCACCACGACGGCCGCCGGGGAGCGGCACGCCTCCATCGCCCGCGACGAGGAGAACTACTGGCTCGTCGACGCGGGCGGCAACCACGTGCGCTCCACCTTCGCCGGAGCACTCGACGTTGACGTGGTGCTCAGCCCGTTCTTCAACACCCTGCCGATCCGCCGCTACGACCTGCAGCACGCGGTCGAGGACGTCCAGGTCCCTGTGGTCTACGTCCGTCTGCCCGACCTGCTCGTCCAAGAGGCCACGCTGGTCTACAGCAGCGCCGCCGACGGCATCAGCGTGCTGTCGCCGGTCTCCAGCGCGACGGTCACGGTGGACGCCGACGGCTTCCTGCTGGACTACCCGGGGCTGGCCGAACGGATCTGACGCGGCACCGCGTGACGGCCCACGACCTGGCTGCGCGAGTCGAGGCTTTCGTGCCGAGGACCCGGGTCGTCGAGCCCCGAGGTTCCGGTGATCGCCACCGGCGCTCCCGGAACGCGCCTGCCACCGAAGGCCGCGCCGGGTCGACACCCGCGGCCGGTCTCTCGGCGCCGCGACTACTGGACGGGAGGCAGTGTCGTCGGAGCTGCCCAGACTCGCGCAGCTGGACGCGGATGGACCTCCGCCGGAGAAAACGTCGCGAAGTGTTCACCCGCGATCGGCAGCGGCCGGACGACTCTGGAATGTCGGGGAGGGGACGGTTCTCGCGCGGTCAGTTCAGCCGGGTGATGACCCCACCGCGCTCGCCTGCCGCCCGCAGGTCTTCCAGCCAATCGCGGTCGCCGGGACGAATGTCCGTGATCTCCCAGCGGCGCGCGGATTCATAGCGCTGTCGCGCGTCGTGCCCGGCTTCGACCAGGTCCGCGAGGGATTGCTTGTCGCGCAGGCTGTCGCGCGCCGCGCCGAGCACGGTGAGTGTCTCGTCCAGAACTTCCAGTAGCGCCGCGGAATTCGGTTCGCAGATCGCGCGAACCAGGTCGGGCGCCGTGCCCGCGACGCGAGTGCCGTCCCGGAACGACCCGGCCGCGAGTCCCAGCGCGAGTTCACCTCCGGTGGCGCCCGCCAGGGCCAGTGCCTCGGCGAGCACATGCGGAAGGTGGGAGATGCGGGCCACAGCGCGATCGTGTTCCGCGGCCACGACCGGTACCACCACCGAGCCGCAATCCAGCGCCAGGCGCACGACGCGGCTCCACGGGTCGACCCGCGTGCCCTTGTCGACGCCGACCGCCCACACCGCGTCGCGGAACAACGTGGGATCGGTGGCGGCCCAGCCGGATTCGGACGTACCGGCCATCGGATGGCCGCCGACGTACCGCTCGGCGAGTCCGTGTTCGCGTACGGCCGCCGCGACCGGCCCTTTCACGCTCACCACATCGGTGAGCGCGCATTCCGGCGCGTAGTCGGCGATCGCCGAGAGCATGTGGTCCACCGCGGGCATCGGCACCGCGACGACGATCAGCGCGTCGGTCTCCGCGGCGCGCCGCAGCGCGGCAGGTAGGTCTTCGGTGACGTCGAATCCGTCGGCACGGGCGGCCTGCGCACCCACCGCGGAGCGGTTGTATCCCCAGCCGTCGTAGCCCGCGCCGACGGCCGCACGCAACAGCGAACCACCGATCAAACCGGTCCCGAGGACGCACACGGGTGCTTTCTTCGCCGAAGTCACCCGAACAGATTGGCATACGACTTCAACATTTCCGCTCGAGCAGACTACCGTTGCGGCCATGGCAGCACAGCGCTCGGGCACGAACAGGGCGGCGTCGGACGATTACGACGACGTGGAAGGGTTCGCAGTGGCGGTTGTCCGCGAAGAAGGCAAATGGCGGTGCAGTCCGCTGAGCCGGGACGCGCTCACCGATTTGTCCGCCGCGGAAAACGAACTGAAGGCTTTGCGCAGCTCCGGAGCGGTGTTCGGATTGCTCGACATCGACGACGAGTTCTTCATCGTGCTCCGGCCCGCGCCGAGCGGAACCCGGATGCTCGTCTCGGACGCCACGGCCGCGATCGATTACGACATCGCCGCGGACGTCCTAGAGGCCCTGAACGTGGAAATCCCCGATATCGATCCGGATGAACTGGACGACGTGGAGCCGTGGGAGGAGGGCGACCTCGGTGTGCTCGCCGATCTGGGCCTGCCCGAACCGGTGCTGAGCGTCATCCTCGCCGAGACCGATCTCTATCCGGATGAGCAGCTCGGCATGATCGCCCAGCGTCTCGGCTTCGCCGGTGAATTCGCCGCGGTGCTGGATAAACTGCCGCGCTGACGTGCGCGTTCTCCCGGACGACCCGTTCTCCGTCGACGCCGATATGGTGCGGGCGGCCATCGCCGCCGCGGCGGCCGCCGGGGAGCGTGACGTACCCGTCGGCGCTGTCGTGTTCGACTCCGCCGGAATGGAACTCGCGCGAGCCGCGAACGCGCGGGAGGCGCTGGGCGATCCGACCGCGCACGCGGAGATCTTGGCGCTGCGTCGTGCCGCCGCGGTCCACGGTGACGGGTGGCGGCTGGAGGGCGCCACGCTCGCCGTGACGCTGGAGCCGTGCACCATGTGCGCTGGCGCCCTGGTGCTCGCGCGGGTAGGGCGTCTGGTCTTCGGCGCGTGGGAGCCGAAGACCGGCGCCGTCGGGTCGCTGTGGGACGTGGTGCGTGACCGCCGTCTCAACCACAGGCCGCAGGTACGCGGCGGAGTGCTCGCGGACGAATGCGCGGCGTTGCTCGACGAGTTCTTCCGCACCCAGCGCTGAGCCACCCACACCCCAGGTCTACAGGCGATTTAGTGATCCGGCACCGGTCCGGTATGGTTGTCGGCGGTGGCGTGTCCGAGCGGCCTAAGGAGCACGCCTCGAAAGCGTGTGAGGGGTAACCCCCCTCCGAGGGTTCAAATCCCTCCGCCACCGCCAAAGCCCCTCATCTGTTCGTGCAGGTGAGGGGCTTTTTTCATCTTCCGCAGGACGAGTCGAAGGAGATTGATTCCGGTGACCGAGCCCGACCACCATTACTGGATGAACCGGGCCATCGAACTCGCGCGCTTGTGCCCGGTGGCGGAGGGCGCGTTCTCGGTGGGTGCGGTGATCGTCGCCGATGGTGCGGAGATCGCCACCGGCTATTCGCGTGAGTCCGATCCCAAGGAGCACGCCGAGGAGGCCGCGCTCCGCAAGGTGGACCCGGCCGATCCCCGGCTGGCGCGTGCCACGATCTACAGCACGCTGGAACCCTGCTCGGAGCGGGGGTCGAAGGATCGGCTGCCGTGCACGGACCGGATACTGCGGGCCGGTATTCCGGTCGTGGTGATCGCGTGGCGCGAGCCGTCGACATTCGTGGCGAACTGCGTGGGCGTGGAGAAACTGCGGCAGGCGGGGGTCACGGTGGTCGAGCTCGCCGACCTCGCCGAGGCGGCGATGTCGATGAACCGGCACCTCGACCTGTCCTGAGTCTTCAGTCGTAGTCCCAGTACTGCAGCCAGCGCACCGACGCGAACAGCAGCAGTGTCAGCGCGTAGAGGACGACGACCACCGCCGCTCCGACGATGCTGATCCGCGGGTTCGCGCCGTCGACCGGGTCCAGCCACCGGCGGAACCGGCGCGCGACCGCGGGTGAGAGGAAATAGCTCATCACGCCCACGCTCACGATCTGGCTGAGCCACAACGCCAGCCACGGCTGCGCGCCGAGCCGGTCGAGCGCCGGACCGAGAAATCGGGACAGCACCATCACCGTCGGATACAACACCAGCAACACCAGCATGGCGGTCTTCCAAGTCGGTGTCATCCTGGTCTCGCCGTCGACCGTGCGGACGGTAGATCCGAACGGCGTGGTGTGCGCGTCCACGGTGAAGTCCTCGGTCAGCTTCGAACGCAATTCCGGTAGCGCGGCGGCGCGTTCGTCCGAGCGCAGCCATTCCGTCAACTGCCGTTGTGTCCGGAATCGGAGCACCGAGAACCAGCGGCCGCCGTCCGCCGGGAAAAGGGCGGCGCCCTCGAATCCCGGAAATCTCGAACTCGCCGCGACGAGCTGCGCCTCGGTCGCCTCGAATTCGAATTCCTTGTCGCGTGCGACACTGTGCCGGAACACGCAGACGCCCGGCGGCGGCGACTCTCCCTCGACGATGATCAGATCGGCGCTCTTGCAATGGAAGCCGCGCGCTTCACCATCGGCGACGGTGGCTGCCCGTTCGGCCGAGTCCAGGAATTCGTGCAGCAATGACTCGGATCGGAATGTGACGCTGAATCCCGGTTCGAGCATCGGGCTCTCGGTCACCGCGACGGAGGAATGCGTGAACCCGGGCATCGCGCGGGCGATTTCGGTCAGCCGCGCCAACCAGTCCCGGAAGGCCGCGTCGTTCGCCGGCCGGTGAAAGACCGTTACGACGGTCGCCGCGGCATTCATCGGCGCTACACGACGTCGACGCGACGGCCCCGCACGTAGACCTCGGTGATCGCGGGCTCTCGGATACCCATCAGCAAGGCGAACAGTGTCTGATCCCGGGCCAGTACGGGGTCGTCGGAGCGAACGCCGTATGCCAGCGTGCTTTCCAGCGCTGGAACACGCGCCGGTTCGACCACGATGAAGTCGGCTTCCTTACCGACGTCGAAATTCCCGAAACGGTTCTCCATATCCAAGGCACGCGCACCGGCCAGCGTGCCGGTGAACAGCATTTCCGCGGGATGCATCGACACGCCCTGCTCGCCCGGCTCGGAGATGTGCACTTTGAACGCGGCGGAAAGTACCTGTGGAATAAGCCATTCGTCGCCACCGCCGTAATCGGTGCCCGCGGCCACCGTGACGCCGGAGGCGAGCGTCCGCTTCCACGGCATCGTGCCGGAACCGAGGAACTGCTGCGATACCGGGCAGTGCGCGACCGACGTGCCGGTTTCGGCCATCCGCCGCAGTTCGTCGTCCTGGCAGTGCACGCAGTGGGCGAGAATGGCGCGCTTGCCGAGCATGCTCTTGCCGCCCACGGCCGATCCGGGCAGGAACTTCCCGTCGTAGGTGTCCAGATAGGTCGCCACGTCGTACGCCTGCTTGGTGGCATCGACTTCGCCGGTGCCAGGGCGGTTGTTCTCGTTGAGATGACTGTGGAAATAGACGCCGCGTTCGCGTACCGAATCATAGAGATCGCCCAGGTTTTTCAGCGTCGTGCGAGTAACCGCCAGCGAGAATCGCGGAACGACCGCCACGTGCAGCAGCGCCGTGTCCACGTCACCGGTGTCGGCGGCATGCCATTTGTCGATCTCTTCGCTCGTCAATCGGATGGCGTCGTCTTCGGTGGTGATCAGCGGCGCCGCCGCATCCGCTCCGGTCGTTTGGATTCCCCGGCCTGCGACAATCCGCAGACCACGCCGCCGGGTCTCGGTGAACAGGGCGTCCTGCGCATGCGGGAACGCCGAGCCGAAGACCATCGCCGCCGTGGTCCCCGCTGCGATGCGCCGTGCACAGAACTCGGTGGCCGCCGATAGCGCGAATTCTGGATCGGCATAACGGGATTCCGCGGGGTACATACATAATTCGAGCCACTCCAGCAGTTGGCCGCCGCCGTAGGCATCGCCCGCGAAGGTCTGAGGGAAGTGGATATGCGTGTCGACGAATCCGGGAAGCAGGAATCCTGGACGATGATCGAACACTTCTCCGGCGCGGTGCTCGGCCGGGATATCGGAGCGCGATCCGCAGAATACTATCCGGCCGCTTTCCCCGATTATCAGCGCACCGTCCGGCAGATCGGCCAACGCGTCGGCCGCATCGCCGGCTGCGGGACTTCCGGCGATGTGGAAAATGTGCCCCAAGTGGACTTGGCTCACCATTCGAGGAAAACACACATGGATCCGGCATGCGAGCGGATCGGGTGAAATGCGGTCAGACGCCGCGCGAGAACAATGTCACCGGAGGCGGCATACGGTAGCCGGCGAGTTTGATGAATCGGGCGCTCACGCTGCGCTGCGCGTCCTCCAGCGGGCCCGCTCCGACCGTGTTCATCATCCGGTTGATCACGTTGAAGCAAGTGCCGACCCAGACGGCCTCGTCGAACGCTTCCCGGGAGACGCCCGCCAGCCGGACCAGCGCGGCGTCCTCGGCGGTCAACCCGCCCGGGTCACGAGCCATCTTCGCGAGGAAGGCCAGCATCGCGCGCGCCTCGGGACGCAGCGGGGAGTCCGCGCCGCCGGCCAAGGCGCGGGTCACCACGTCGGCGTCGACGTAGGCGCCCGCGATCGCCTCGTGCGAGGTGGCGCAGAACGGGCACTCGTTGGCCTGCGAGGTATGCGTCGCGAAGATCTCCCGTTCGGCGACGGTCCAGTACGACGGTCCGCGCATGATGTCCTGGATCAGCTCCGACAGCGGCGACCCGAAGAACCTGTGCCGGTAGAACAACACTTTGAGCACGGCGGGAACCTCCACGCCGCTGAACCGCCGCATGGTCCACAACACGAGTTTGGTCGGCCGGTCGTGACCGGAACGCACTGCCTCCAGCCACATCTCAGTACCCCTCCCAAGCCAGGCGCGCGGCGCGCAGGCGCCGGTCGGCCGCGCCGTAGGCGGCGACCGCGGTCGCCTCGAAGATCTCGTCGTCGGTGTGCCCGGCCGCTTTGAGCGCCGTGATCTCCTGCTCGGTGACCCGATAGGAGCGGTCGGCCACCAGGTCCGCGAACGTGGCGAGTTCAGCGGGAACGTCCTGGCCGGAGTCGGCTGTCCCGGCGGCTCTGGCTCGCAGCGCCCGGCGGACCCGGCTCGACAGCCGCGCTGGGGCGGACTCGAGATGCTCGCCGAACAGCTGCCATTTCTCATTCATCGAGCCGCGCATGGGCCTCATTCTGTCCGACGACGGTCACCTTCGCTGAGAATCACGGGCGCGCAGCGCTACTCATTACCGACCCTGCGCAATACGACCTTGCGACCGGCCAGGTCGACACCGATCAGCGGCGGTGCCCCCTGGTCCTGCTCGTCGCGCAACATCGACACCGATTCGCGATGGTCGAGCTCCATGCGTTTGGTCGAGTAGAACAGCGCGGTGAATTCGTCGGTGAACGTGCCGGAGATCGGTGTGCGGCGGCGCCTGCGGCGCTTGTTCACGGTCAACTCGTAGACGGCCACCAGCACGAGCAGGATCACCCAGCCTGGAATCGTCCACTGGAACAGCGCCGCCATGCCACCGAAGGTACCAGCCGGCAGTCCCGTAGAACCGGAGTGAAAATTGTCCTTTTCATGAGGGGTAACCGACGTGATCGCGGGTATACGCCCGATACGCAAGTGCGGGGAAGGACGCGATGCCAGATGCGCCGTCGGACAATCCGCGCGGGAACGATGCGCGAGAGAAACATGAGAATCGGAAGTGTAATCGTCTTGATCTGGTTGCTGATCGGCGTGGTCGCCGCAGCACAACGGCACTATTTCGACAGCGGGCCGGTCAACTGCGCCAGTTTCGGCACCATCGCCGTCACGGTGATCGCGGGACCGCTCAACTACATGGGCGTCAACCCGAAGGTCGCGGATTGCAATGTCCCGCAACCGAGCCCGTAGTTCGATCGAGTAACCGCGGACGGCCGGGTGGGTATACCGCCCGGCTGTCCGCTTTTCGTCTGCCGGGCCGTGAACCAAATATTTGCTGAGACGCGATTCGATCCACACTACCTCGGGCTGATTGGGTAACTGTCGGTGTGGCCGGGTATCCCCCTCGACGGGGAGCACGGAAGGAACCGAGGAGATGCGTGATTACGGGCGTCGTGAGCGTGATTACGAACGTCGTGCGCGTGCCGGCCGCGGCCCGGGCATAGGCTCCCGGGTGCTCGGGTTCCTGCTGCTGGCCTGGCTGGCGATCGGCCTGCTCGCGGCCGGGCAGCGGCACTATTTCGACAGCGGGCCGCCGTTGAACTGCGCCGGTTGGGGCACGATCGGTCTCACCGCCCTCGCGGGCCCGCTCAACTATGTCGGCGTCGATCCGAAGGTCGGCGACTGCGAACTGCCGCAACCGAGCCGGTGAAACGCACTCGGCCCCGCATCCGGACTCCGGATGCGGGGCCGAGCCATGGCCTTCGGATCAGCTGACGCCGACCGGCACCTTCGCCGTCTCGGCGGAACGCCGCTGCAACTCACGCAGCTTCGTACCCTCGACGTCGATATCGGGCAGGATGCGGTCGAGCCACTTCGGCATCCACCACGACCACTTGCCCATCAGCACCAGTAGCGACGGGATCAGCACCATGCGGACGATGAACGCGTCCAGCAGCACGCCGACCGCCAGGGCGAAACCGAACGACTTCGCGGTCACGTCGGTCTCCAGCAGGAACGAGCCGAACACCGAGATCATGATGATCGCCGCCGAGGTCACCACGCGCGCGCCGTGGTGGTAGCCGGCGACCACCGCGTCCTTGGCCGACCTGCCGTGCACGAACTCCTCGCGCATCCGGGTCACCAGGAAGACCTGGTAGTCCATCGCGAGGCCGAACACCAAGCCGATCAGCATGATCGGCATGAAGCTGACCAGCGGATGCGGGTCCTCGATCAGGCCGAGCTTGCCCTCCTGGAAGATCAGCACGGTCGCGCCGAAGGTCGCGGCCATCGACAGCAGGAACCCGAGCGCCGCCGTGAGCGGCACCAGGATCGACCGGAACACCAGGATGAGCAGGACGAACGCCGCGCCCGCCACGATCGCCAGGTAGGGCACGATCTTGCTGAGCAGCACGTGGTCCACGTCGGCGAAGATCGCCGTGGTGCCGGTGATGCCGTACTCGATGCCGTACTCGGCCTTCAGCTGGCCCTCGGCCTCCCTGGCGTCGCGCACCAGATCCTTGGTGGCCTGGTTGTTGGGCCCGGACTTGGGCACGCCGTTCAGCAGCGCGCCCTGCTGGTCCTGGCTCCACTGCGGCTCGGTCACGTAGTCCATGTCGGGGTAGGACGCGAGCTTGTCGCGCAGCGCCTTCACCGCGGCGTCCCGGTTCTCGGCGGGGACGGCGCTCAGGTCGGCGGCCACGTTCAGCACGCCGTTGCTGCCCTCGCCGAAGCCTTCGGTCCGCAGCTCGTAGGCCTTCCGGATGGTGGAGGTCTTCGGCATGCTGTCCTCGCCGGGCAGGCCCAGGTTCAAGCCGGCCGCGGGGGCGGCGAGCGCGCCGAGCACCACGACGCTCAGGATCAGCGCGACCCACGGCGCGCGGCCGATCAGGCGGCCGAAACGCATGCCGTTGGTGACCGAGTTCTCGTCCTCGGGATCGTGCTGTGCGACCACCGGCAGCTTCGGCTTGAACAGGAACCGGCCGAACGCGCCGAGCAGCGCAGGCATCAGCGTGATCGCCGTGAGCACCGCGAAACCGGCGGCGATGGCCCCGCCCAGACCCATGAACGTCATGAACTCGACACCGACGATGCTCAGGCCCGCCAGCGCGATGATGACGGTCAGACCGGCGAACACGACGGCGGAACCGGCCGTACCGAGCGCGGTGCCGGCGGCCTCTTCCGGCGAATCCTGCACCGCGAGTTCGTGCTTGTACCTGGACACGATGAACAGCGCGTAGTCGATGGACAGCGCGATGCCGATCATCGAGGCGAGGAAGGTGGTGAAGCTGGGGATCTCGATCACCGAGGTGCCGAGCATGATCAGCGAGGTGGCCGCGCCGAGGCCGATGATCGCGGTGACGATCGGCACGAACGCCGCGACGATGGCGCCGAACGCCACGACCATCACGACCAGCGCGACGGCCATGCCGATCATCTCGGACTTGCCGCTGGGCGCTTCTTGCTTCTGCGCGATCGAGCCGCTCATCTCGACCGTCAGCCCGGCGTTGCGCGCGTCGGCGGCCACGTCGTAGGCCGTTTCCCTCTGGGCGTCGGTCACGTCGGTGACCTTCGCGATCGTGAACGGGACATTGATCACAGCCACGGTCGCGGGCGCGGTCTTGCTCAGCACGTTCAGCGGGGCGGCGCTGCACTGCGCGGGATCGGGATTGCTCAGGCAGCCCATCTTCTCGGTCGCCTCGACCGGGTTGGTGATGGGTTTGCCGTGGTCGACGATGTCGAGCTGGCCGAGTTTGGCGATGAACGCGTCCAGCGCCGCACGGTTCGCCGGATCGGTCAGCGTCTGACCCTCCGGCGCGGCGGCGACGTAGGTGCCGGTGACCGCGTCGAACTTGTACGCGGCGGAGGCGCCGGGGAAGTGTTTGTCGAGGATTTCGTTGGCACGCTCCGAGGGCAGGTTGGGCATGCTGAAGTCGTTGCTCATCGGCTTGCTGAGCTGCGCGCCCAGGCCACCGAGGAGCACGAACAAGACGAGCCAGACGGGAAGCACTATCCATTTCCGGCGGAAGGCGAACTTCCCCCATCTGTACAGGTAAACGGACACGACTGGTTACTCCTAGCGATGACTGGGATCGTGCTGGTTCTGCGTGTAGACAGCACTCGCGGAGGTGCCCTGCCTGCCTCCGCCTCCACTGACGCTTTCTGCCTACCGTGCGGTAGGTAGACTACCCAGGAGCTAAGCGGAGGTACAACCTCAATTTTACGGGTGATCTTCGCTCGATGCGAAGGTGATGAGAGGATCGTCGAATGGCCGTGCGTGACGCACCCGGCGCTGTAGCCGCAGGTGGAAGCACTAAAATCGCGATTCGGGACGCCGCGGTAAAGCTGTTCGGAGCCAAAGGATTCGAACAGACGAGCCTGCGCGAGGTCGCGGATGCGGTAGGAATCACAAAGGCGTCGCTCTACTATCACTACGCGTCGAAGCTCGATCTGCTATTGGCGATCATCGATCCGATCGTCGATCTCATGCGTTCGGTGGTGGACGATCTCGACCGGGTGCCGCACGACGCCGAAGGCATCCGCCAGGTGCTGCGGACGTATCTGCGCGGTCTGATCCATCACCGTGACGCCGGGGCGCTGGTCGTGCGCGACACGGTCGCGATCATCAACGCCATGGCCGACCGCTACCCCGATCTGATGAACACCAGCAAGGCGCTGCGCGAGTGGCTGGCCGGACCGGACGCCACCGAGGAGGCGCACCTGCGCGCCTGCGCCGCGCTCGAGGTGATCGGTGTTGCGCTGGTGTCCAAGGAACTCGTGCCTGGTGCGGACGACTCGCTGGTGGAATCGTCACTGCTGGACGCCGCGACCTGTGTGCTCGCGGGCGGCGGCGCCGCGTAGATTCGAGCCATCCCCTCGACGCCAGGAGTCGCTGCTGTGCACATCACCGCGAAGGTCGATTACGCGGTGCGAACGCTGCTCGAGATCGCCAGTGCGCCGCGGCTGGACCAGTCGGCGGTCGGACTCGGCGCACCCCTTGTGCAGGCCGCGCCGGTGGTCAAGGCCGAAGCGATCGCCACCGCCCAGCGGATTCCGCCCAAGGTGCTCGAGTCCGTGCTCGGCGAACTGCGCCGCGCGGAACTCGTGATCAGCAGGCGCGGCCCGGACGGCGGCTACTGGCTGGCCAGGCCGGCCGCCGACATCTCCATCGCCGACGTGATCCGCGCGATCGAGGGCCCGCTCGCGTCGGTGCGCGGCGCGCGGCCGGAGGACGTCCGCTATGCCGGTGCGGCCGAGCCGTTGCAGCGGGTGTGGATCGCGCTGCGGGTCAATATTCGCGCGGTGCTGGAGAACGTCACCATCGCCGACATCGCGAGCAACCGGCTGCCCGGATTCGTCGAAACGCTCACCGAAGACCCAGGCGCCTGGGCGCGCCGCTAGCTCCGCAGACCCCGACGGGAGAGCATTCATGCAGGTCAGAAATCTTCACGGCGTATCGCGCCGACAGCCGGTAGCCTGCGATTCATCATGCTGACCCAACTGCTCCGCACGCATCTGTACCCCTACCGCACCCAGCTCGCGGGGGTCGTTGTGCTTCAGCTGATTTCCGTGATCGCGATGCTGTATCTGCCGAGCCTCAACGCTGACCTGATCGACAACGGCGTCACCAAAGGTGATCTCGGCTACATCTGGAGCACCGGCTTGTGGATGCTCGCGGTCACGGGCGTGCAGATCGTCGCGTCGGCCGCTTCGGTCTATCTCGGCGCCCAGGCGGCCATGGGCGCGGGCCGCGATCTGCGTGGCGCGCTGCTGCACCGCGTCGGCACCTTCTCCGCGCGCGAAGTGGGCATGTTCGGCGCGCCCTCGCTGATCACCCGCAATACCAACGACATTCAGCAGGTTCAGCTGCTCATCGTGATGTCGGCGACCATCCTGGTGATGGCGCCGATCATGTGCGTCGGCGGCATCATCATGGCGTTGCGCGAGGATCTCGGCCTGTCCTGGCTGCTGCTGATCGCGGTGCCCGCGCTCGGCCTGTCCATGGCCGTGCTGATCTCCAAGATGGTGCCCGGCTTCCGCGACATGCAAGCCAGGATCGATGAGGTGAACCGGGTACTGCGCGAGCAGATCACCGGCATTCGCGTGGTGCGGGCCTTCGTGCGGGAACGGCAGGAGACCTGGCGGTTCGGCCTGGCCAACACCGAACTCACCGACACCGCGCTGCGGGTCGGCCGGTTGATGGCGCTGATGTTCCCCACGGTCATGCTGATCAGCAACGTCACCGCGGTCGCGGTGATCTGGTTCGGCGGGCACGCGATCGACGCCGGGCACATGCAGATCGGTTCGCTCACCGCGATGCTGTCCTACATCATGCAGATCCTGATGGCCGTGATGATGGCCTCGTTCCTGGCCATGATGGCGCCGCGCGCCGCGGTGTCGGCCGACCGGATCGGTGAAGTGCTCGACACCGAGTCCTCGGTGCACCCGCCGCGCCTGCCGCAGCCGTTCACCGACGACCCGGCTGTCGTGGATTTCCGGTTCGCCGAGTTCGCCTTCCCCGGCGCGGAGAAGCCGGTGCTGAAAGCCATCCGATTCGAGGTGCGCCCCGGCACCACCACCGCGATCGTCGGGTCCACCGGCGCGGGCAAAACCACGCTGATCAACCTCATACCCCGGCTGATGGATGTCACCGACGGCGCGGTCTATATCGGCGGCACCGACGTGCGCCACATCGACCTGGAGGTGTTGCGCTCGCAGATCGGCCTGGTGCCGCAGAAGGCGTACCTCTTCTCCGGCACGGTCGCGAGCAACCTGCGCTATGGCAATCCGCACGCCACCGACGAGGAGCTGTGGCGCGCGCTGGAGATCGCGCAGGCCGCCGACTTCGTCCGCGAGATGCCGGAGGGTCTGCAGACCCCCGTCGCGCAGGGCGGCACCACCGTTTCCGGAGGCCAGCGTCAACGGTTGGCCATCGCCCGAGCGCTGGTGAAGAAGCCCCGGGTGTATCTGTTCGACGACTCGTTCTCCGCGCTGGACGTGGCGACCGACGCCAGGCTGCGGGAGGCGCTGAAGCCGGAGACCGCGGACGCCTCGGTTGTCATCGTCGCGCAGCGCATCGCGACCATCCGGGACGCGGATCAGATCGTGGTGCTCGAAGATGGCGCGATAGCCGGCATCGGCACGCACGAGCAGCTCCTGCGGGAGTGCTCGGAGTACCGGGAGATCGTCGAGTCGCAACTGAGTGCCGAGGAGGCGCGATGAGACCCGGAATGCCAACGCCCGGTGCGCCGGGCACCAAGGCGAAATCGTTCGTGCCCTCGCTGAAACGACTGTTGCGCAGGCTCGCGCCGGAGCGGTTACAGGTCGCGCTGATCATCGCGCTCGTCATCGTCTCGGTGGTGCTGAACACCGTCGGCCCGTACATCCTCGGCAAGGCGACCAACCTGGTCTTCGACGGCGTGGTCGGCAAACAGCTGCCGCCCGGCGTGTCCAAGGACCAGGCGATCGAAGCCCTGCGAGCCAAGGGCGACAACACTTTCGCCGACATGCTCAGCGCCATGGACGTGGTGCCAGGGGTGGGGGTCGACTTCGGCGCGGTCGGGCGGGTCCTCGCCTTGGTGCTGGCGCTGTACATCGGTGCGGCCGTCTTCGGGTGGTTGCAGGGGTACCTGCTCAACATCGTGATCAACCGGACCGTGAAGCGGCTGCGCAGTGAGGTCGAGGACAAGATCCATCGACTTCCGTTGCGCTACTTCGACTCCGCGCCGCGCGGTGACGTGCTCAGCCGGGTGACCAACGACGTCGACAACGTCTCGCAGAGCCTGCAACAGACCATGAGCCAGCTGCTCATCTCGGTGTTCTCGGTGCTCGGCATCCTGGTCATGATGTTCTGGATCTCCTGGCAGCTCGCGGTGATCGCCTTGCTCACCGTGCCCGCCGCCATCGTGGTCACCGCGCAGATCGCGAAACGGTCCAAGCCGCACTTCGTCGACCAGTGGAAGTACACCGGCCTGGTCAACGCCCAGGTCGAGGAGGCGTACACCGGGCACGAGGTGGTCACCGCGTTCGGCCGCAACCGCGAGGTCGGCAAGGCATTCGATGAGCGCAACGAACAGCTGTATCAGGCGAGCTTCAAAGCGCAATTCATCTCCGGCCTGATCATGCCCTCGATCATGTTCCTGGGGAACGTGAACTTCGTGCTGGTCGCGCTCGTCGGCGGGTTGAAGGTGGCCACGGGCAGCCTCTCGCTCGGCGAGGTGCAGGCGTTCATCCAGTACTCCCGCCAGTTCAGCCAGCCGCTGACCCAGCTCGGTGCGATGGCCAACCTGCTGCAGTCCGGCGTCGCCTCGGCCGAGCGGATCTTCGAGATCCTGGACGCCGAGGAGCAGAGCCCGGACCCGGTGATGGCCGACGCGCGCCCGGTCGACCGCGGCCGGGTGGAGTTCGAGGCCGTCTCGTTCCGGTACGAACCCGACAAGCCGGTGATCGAGCGGCTGTCGCTGGTGGCGGAGCCCGGGCACGTGGTCGCGATCGTCGGCCCCACCGGCGCGGGCAAGACCACGCTGGTGAACCTGCTCATGCGGTTCTACGAACTGGACGCGGGCACCATCACCATCGACGACGTCGACATCACCGAGATCACCCGCGACAACCTGCGCTCGCGCATCGGCATGGTGTTGCAGGACACCTGGCTGTTCAAGGGCACCATCCGGGAGAACATCGCCTACGGCAACCCGAACGCGAGCGAAGAGGAGATCCTCGCCGCGGCGCGCGCCGCCTATGTCGACCGCTTCGTGCACGCGCTGCCCGACGGCTACGACACGATCATCGACGAGGAGGGCTCCGGCGTCAGCGCCGGCGAGAAACAGCTGATCACCATCGCGCGCGCGTTCCTCGCCAAACCGTCCATCCTCATCCTGGACGAGGCGACCAGCTCGGTGGACACCCGCACCGAACTGCTCGTGCAGCACGCCACCGCCGCCTTGCGCCGCGACCGGACCAGTTTCGTCATCGCCCACCGCCTGTCCACCATCCGCGACGCCGACCTGATCGTCGTCATGGAAGCGGGCCGGATCGTGGAACACGGCTCGCACGAACGCTTGCTCGACGAGCGCGGGGCGTACTACCGCCTGTACAACGCCCAGTTCGCGGGCGCTGTGTAGTTTGGCCGCGCCTTCGGCGCGGCTGTGTTGGTTTTTCCAGCGCCTGCGGCGCTGGGTGTTCGCGGCCCTCTTATGGCTCGCGTCCGAGCGACCACCGCTGGCGACTTCGTCGCGGACGCGGCGGCCGCTCGGACGCGAGCCGGGCCGCGAACGGCGCATGCTCGGTCTCGCTTCGCTCGAAAGACGTGGCTGCGGTGCGCTGCGCACTTATGCATCAAAGCTCGGCATCAGGCGCACGCGGCGCGTGGTAGTTGACTGTCGGTTGGCCTATCTGGGACCTATTACGGGCATGGTGTCTTCTGGGGAGAAGCCCGGCGGTAGTTATCCCGTGCAACTGACCGCCTGCGCACCGGCTCTCACGATCGCTTGTGGCCGAAACCGAGGCGTCGCGCCAGGCGGGCCATGAGCTGGGACATTCTCGACGGGAAGGAATCCGGTTCGGGGATGCGTACCGGGCGGACGCGGCCGTTGTGCAGCGCGGTGATCTTCCAGCCCTGGTCGGTGCGGACGGTCACCAGTGTCTGGCGGGACAGGCGGCGTTCGGGCAGCCGGGAACGCCAGGGCATCAGGACCGATGCTGTGCCGTGCAGGATCGCCGCGTCGGGGCTGATGAAGCGGATCGACTCGAGATCGCCGACCAGTGCCGAACCGGCCAGGACGCCGCGGAAGAGCTTGGCGTGGTTGGCCTGGTGCTCGCTGCGGCCGATGGCTCGGGTGCCGTCGTAGGAGACGTAGTCGGAGTCCTCGGTGAACAGCGCAGCGTAGGCGGCGGCATCGTTATCGGTCCAGGCTTGCATGAGGTTGTCGAACAGGCCGCGCAGGGCTGGATCGTCGGCGCGGCGCTGGTCGAGTGTCGTGTTCATGGGAGCGTGCCTTTCGATGTTAAGATTCGGAGATCGAAATGTACGATAGACGAAAGTTTCGAATGTCGAAAGATGAATTGATCGGTGCGATCGCGCAGGAGTTGCGGCTGCTGCAGCAGAGTTTCGACGCCTTCGACGAGGCCGCGGCGGTGGGCCTGGGATTGAATCGCACCGACCTGCGCTGCCTGGACATCGTGCTCGGCCGTGGGCCGCTGGCGGCGGGGGAGCTCAGCGTCGCGCTGCGACTGAGTCCCGCTGCCACCACCACCGTCATCGACCGATTGGCGCGGGCCGGATTCGTCTCGCGCGCACAAGATCCCGGCAATCGGCGGCGGATACTGGTGGAAGGCACCGCGCGGGCCGAGGAGGTGGCGCGAGAGATCTTCGAACCCGTCGGCATGGCGGGGGCCGACGCTCTCACTCGGTTCGACACCGACGAGCTGCAGATCGCGCTCGACTTCCTGCGCACCGCACTGCGCGTGCACCAGGAGCAGACCGAGCGAGTGTCGCGTCTCGGTGAATCCGACTGACCGGGGCCGAGGGCCGGGGCGAGCGGTGGCCTGGTTCGGGCGGCGACTGCCGAACTGCGAGGATAGCGGGGTGTCCGGTCCCGAATCCTTCTCCTTCACCGTCGGTACGCGCCTGGACGGGCGGCACGGCCGGTCCGGTGTGATGGCCACGCCGCACGGGCCGATCGCCACGCCCGCCTTCATCCCGGTGGGCACCAAGGCGACGGTCAAGGCGGTCCTGCCGGAGACCATGCGGGAACTCGGCGCCCAAGCGCTGCTGGCGAACGCCTACCACCTCTACTTGCAGCCGGGCGCCGACATCGTGGACGAGGCGGGCGGGCTCGGCGCGTTCATGAACTGGCCGGGGCCGACCTTCACCGACAGCGGCGGGTTCCAGGTGATGTCACTGGGCGTCGGGTTCAAGAAGGTGCTCGCGATGGAAGCGGTCGACGTACGCAGCGACGACGTGATCGCACCCGGCAAAGAGCGGCTGGCCACCGTGGACGACGACGGTGTCACGTTCCGCTCCCACCTCGACGGTTCGGTGCACCGCTTCACGCCCGAGGTGTCGATGAACATCCAGCACCAGCTCGGCGCCGACATCATGTTCGCGTTCGACGAACTCACCACGCTGCTGAACACCCGCGCCTATCAGGAGCAATCGGTGCAGCGCACCCACGAGTGGGCGCAGCGCTGCATCGATGAGCACGAGCGGCTGACCGCCGCGCGCACGCACCGGCCGTATCAAGCGCTGTTCGCCGTCGTCCAAGGCGCGCAGTACGAGGACCTGCGCCGAAAGGCATGCCGCGGACTCGAGTCGATTCGCGGAAACGCGGGAACGGGATTCGACGGTTACGGCATCGGCGGCGCGCTGGAGAAGCACAATCTGGGTGCCATCGTCGGGTGGTGCTGTGACGAGTTGCCCGAGGACAAACCGCGCCACATGCTGGGCATCAGCGAGCCGGAGGACATCTTCACCGCCATCGAGAACGGTGCGGACACCTTCGACTGCGTGAACCCGTCCCGGGTCGCCCGCAACGCCGCGATCTACGTCGACACCGGCCGGTTCAACATCAACACCAGCCGCTTTCGTCGCGACTTCACCCCGATTGATGAGAACTGCGACTGCTACACCTGCGCCAACTACACGCGCGCCTACCTCCATCACCTGTTCAAGGCCAAGGAGATGCTCGCCGCCACGCTGTGCACGATTCACAACGAGCGGTTCACGATTCGCCTGGTCGACCGGATCCGCGAGAGCATCGAGGGCGGTTACTTCGATGAACACAAGGCGCAGACACTGGGCCGCTGGAGAAGTAAGAAGGGCGCGGGGCACGAAGTGGATCGGTAGCTCCGCGAAGTCTTCGATCGTCTCTCGTGGCCCGCGCCCTCTTGGGTTTGCCGGGGATTTCGTCAGGTGTGCAGCGGATCCACTTCGGTCGGCGAGTAGCTCGGTTCGTGCTTCTTGAGCAACGCGATCACTCGGTAGGTGATCGGGAGCACGAACACCTCGCAGAGGGTCTTCCAGATGAAGCCGACGATCACATAGTTGATGAACTGCTGCCAGGTATCGATGCCGATGGCGCCCGCGGCGATCGAGCAGAAGATCAGCGTGTCGGCGAACTCGCCGACGATGGTCGATCCGATCAGCCTGGCCCACAGGTACTTTTCCTTCGTCCGCTCCTTGATCAGCACCAACGTCGCGGAATTCAGCAGCTGGCCGACGAAGTACCCGGCCAGGCCCGCGATGACGAGCCGAGGCGTCGTCCCGAGGACGGTGCGGAACGCCTCTTGGTTGTCGTAGAAGCTCGCGGCGGGCAGCCGGATCGCGATGGCGAAGCACACGACCGTCAGCAGCAGGGCAGCGAAGCCGTAGTAGATGGCCCGCCGGGTGGCGCGGAAGCCGTACACCTCGCTCAGCACGTCGCCGAGGATGTAGGCCAGCGGGAACAGGAAGAATGCGCCGTCGGTGGCGATCGGAAGGATTTGCAGCGGCCCCAGCGACACCGATCGGTCGCCGAAGAACTCCACCCCCTTGGTGGCGCAGATGTTGGAAATGATCAGGGTTGCCGTGAAAAGGGCCACGATCGGTGCGTAGTACCCCCGCGCTACCTGGGCAAATGCCGCGTGGTCCGCGGGGCGTCCAGGCCCGCCGTGCTCTTGTGTGGTTTTCGACTCACTCACCCGCATCATCCAACCAGGTTGTGGAATACGCTGTAGCAATGACGAATCCCGGGGACTCCGACGAGTGGTGGAAGCAGTACGGTGGCCAAGGCGTGTCGCCGGAGTCCGGTGGACAGAATTCGGTCCCGCAATACCCGAGCCCGGAGCAGCAGCCGTCGGGCTACCCGTCGGCGCCGCAGTACCCGGTGCAGCCGCCTTCGCAGCCGATGACGCCGCCCCCGCAGCCGCAGTACCCCTCCTATCAGCAGCCCGCGCAGCCGTATCCGCAGCCGCAATACGGCTACCAGACTCCGTACCAGCCCTACGGAGTCCCGGCGCAGGGCACCAACGGCATGGCGATCGGTGCGCTGATCTCGTCGCTGGTCGGGTTCGTCACCTGCGGGCTCGGCTCGATCGTCGGCATCATCCTCGGCGTGATCGCGTTGAACCAGATCAAGCAGAACGGCCAAGAGGGCCGCGGTATGGCGCTCGCGGGCATCTGGATCGGCGTCGGCGCCATCGTGCTCGCCATCCTGTGGTTCGTCGTCGTGATCATCGCGGGGACGACCAGCGCGTAGTTCACCGTACGAGTCGAGCCATCGAGGTGCCATTCGCGAACGAATGGCACCTCGTCCGGCTCACGCGCAGTTGTAGGTCCCGCGTGTGACTTCCGTCGTCCCCGCGAACGTGAGGCCATGGGGAATGAACCTGATGCCGACGCAGTTACCGTTCTCGTAGTAGGTACCCGCGTCGACCGCGATGTCGGTCGCGACGAGCGCGATCACTCCCGCGCAGACGGTACCCGCCACATTGAGGGGAGCGCAGATCAGGCCGGAACCGGCACCTACCAGCCAGCTCTTGTCTCTCGCGCTACGTGTCTGCGCGCGATCGAGCCGGACCGTGCAAGTGATGTTCCCGCAATCGCTCTGCGTCGATTGTGCTCCCGCCGCACCTGCCGGCAGGACGGTGCTCATGCCGAGCACCGAGCCGACGAGAACGGTGGCGGCTGCCGCTGATCTGATGATGTTCATACCGAGACTCTCTGTTGTCGCTGCTAACGGGGCCCGCGCGAGGAACTCGAGGCGCTACTCGGTTGCCTGGCCGTACGCAGGCTGACCGGACCCAACAGGTCCACGAAGCCACGCGCTGCCATCTGGCGAATCCCCCCTTGACCTCACTACGCGGCCGCGTGGCCGGAGTGGGTTAGTGCGATCCTACTTTCACGACCCGGACGACGATAGGCATTATCGAGTCGAAGTAGACGTAATTCTCTGTCGGACAGAAGGAATCAGATGTAAGCGGTATGTGATCCTGCTTGTCCCGCAACAAAGAAAGCGGGTGTGCGCTGGTTCAGCGCACACCCGCTTCGCGGTTCCGGGCCTCCGGCGGATCAGGCCTTCACGACCTGGGTGCCGCCGGCGAACTTGTCGTGCCAGCCCTGCTTGTTCGGGTCCTGCTCGATGGTGATCGCGATGTAGATCGCCAAGCCGAACGACGCGAGGCCGCCGATGCAGTAGACGATGTTCAGGGCGACGAAGAGGTTGCGCTTGAGCGAGGTCTGCGGGTCGATCTTCGCCGCGCCACCGGGAGCCAGGATCTTCAGTCCGAGGATCTTCTTGCCGAAGGTGGCGCCCTGGGAGGTCTCCAGCAGCACGTAGTAGCCGACGATGACGACGTAGGCGATGGCGGTGGCGAGAATGCCGCCGACGAAGCCGCCGATGCCGTACGCGACCAGCCAGTAGACGATGCCTGCCGGAATGCCGCTGAAGATGGCATCGAGAACGCGTGCGCCGAACCGGGTCAAGAGGTCGCCGGGTTGTCCGCTGTAGTTGTTGAACCCGGGCTGCTGCGGGTACTGACCGTAGGGTTCCTGCCCGTACTGGGGCTGCTGTCCGTATTGCGGCTGCTGCTGGCCGTACTGGGGCTGTTGCCCGTATTGCGGCTGCTGCTGGCCGTACTGGGGCTGCTGCCCGTATTGCGGCTGCTGGCCGTACTGGTCGCCCCCCTGGGGGTACGGCTGGCCGTACGGCTGCCCGCCCTGCGGATACTGGTTGGGGTCGTACCCACCGCTTGTCATAGTTGTTTGTCCTCGTCGATTGATCAGTAGTTGGACGATGCGTACGTTACGGACATGGGCTGCTTCGCAACAACCCGTCCACGTCGAATACCGACGGTTCACGGGGTAGCCGCCGGGTGTCGAAACGCTCGAGTAGCTCGGACGACGATGTCGCGGTGAAGCCGAGCGAAGCGGCCAGTGCCGAGACTACTTCCTCCGGCGTGTTGCCGAGCGCCAATCGTTCGCGGAGTGTCACCGCCCCATCCCGTTTCGCCAGCCGCCGCCCCTCCGAATTGAGCACCAGCGGCACGTGGGCATAGTGCGGCACCGGCAGATCGAGCAGCGTCGCGAGGTATGCCTGTCGCGGGGTCGATGGCAGCAGGTCGTCGCCGCGAACCACTTGGTCGACGCCCTGCGCCGCGTCGTCCACCACGACGGCGAGGTTGTAGGCGGGGATGCCGTCACCGCGCCGTAGCACCACGTCGTCGACCGGGCCCCGGTAGCGACCGTGCAACTCGTCGTACACCTCGAACTCGGTGGCCGTGGCGCGCAGCCGGAGTGCGGCCGGGCGGCCCTGCGCGCGCAACCGCTCGCGCTCCAAGGGAATCAGGGTGCGGCAGGTTCCGGGATAGGCGCCCATCGGTCCGTGCGGCGCCGTCGCTGCTTTCTGTATCTCCCTTCGCGTGCAGAAGCATTCGTAGGTGAGCCCGGCGGCGGTGAGACGTTCGATGGCCGCCTCGTACTGCGGCAACCGATCGGACTGTCGTACCACGGGCCCGTCCCAATCCACGCCGATCGCGGCGAGATCGTCGAGCTGCCGCTGCTCCGCACCGGGCCGCACTCGATCCAGGTCATCGATCCGGAGCAGGAAGCGGCGGCCGGTGGAACGAGCGAATGCCCAGGCAAGCAGTGCGGTGCGGAGATTGCCCAGATGCAGGTCCCCGGACGGGCTCGGCGCATACCGGCCCGCACCCGGCTCAGGCACGGGCTCGTCTGATGGACGATGAGAAGCGCACCCCGGCCATGGTAGAAGCGAGGCGATCAGCCGCGCAGACGCGGCCGCAGGTCGGCGTCCGCCGGTTCGCCGCCCGCTTCCAGCGTCGCGAGCAGAGCTTCGGCGTGGGCGATCAATCCGGGTAGGTCGATATCGTAGGGCGCCTGCCCGCTCTCCGGTCGGTATGCCGTCATCCGCGACACCGCGCGGGCGAGCAGTGTACGCGCCCCTTTGGGATTTCCGCGCTGTATGTGCGTCAGACCGACAGCGAACTGCGCGAGCGCCTGCCACAGCATCCGCTCGGCGAACGATCCGTTCTTCCATGCGGCCTCTAAAACCTCGTGTGCATTGAATGCGAGTCCCTCGTCCAGCAGTTGCTGGGCGAAGGTCAAGGTTTGCTGGGGTGGAAGATCGAGATCATCCGGAATTCGGGCAACTCCGGTACTGCCGGGAGGCAGCGGACGCCCGAGGCGGTCGCGCGGACGGGCATTACGGGCGCGACCTGCGTCGTCTCGATCGCGTTCGACCATAGGTTCCATCATGCACGGCCGCTGTGCCGCCGTCGACGCGGCCCTCGGCCGGAGGGGAATTGTCAGCCGATAACAGAGCAATCACATCCGTTAAAAACATTGTGGTACGCCAGTGTTTGGAATGAATACCCAGGGTCGGCAATGTTCCCGCAACCCTGTTGCTTCGCAAACGTGTGTGGTTGCGATGATTGAATAGGCAAGAGCCGGGCAAACTTTCGAAGGACCTGCTAGTGTTACCGCGCGGGGACGGGCCCCGCGCGAGGTTAATTTCCTCTCGAACTCGATGTGCGATATCGACGCACCGGGAAAGTGGGCTCCGGCAAAAGGTGCACCACGGGATTCGGCTTTCCAGTCGGATACCGCTGCTAGCTGGAACGATGTCAGGAGAAATCTCGCTCTCGACGCAGCAAAGGAGCTAGTACCGTGGAGGTTGGTTGGACGGGCGCTGTATGGCGCAAGAGCACATACAGCGGTCCGGATGGCGCGTGTGTGGAAGTCGCTTTTCTCGTCGACGGCCGTGTCGCGGTTCGTGACACCAAAGCCAGTGGACGTGGTCCGGTCTTGGCGTTTGCGCCGGGTGAGTGGGATGCATTCCTAGTGGGGGTCTCGACGGGAGCATTCCGGTGCGGCTGAACTGCTCCGGAATCGCCTGAACAAGGCAAAGCGGGCCCCGGGTCGTATCGGACTCGGGGCCTTCGCGGTTTTCCGGGCGGGTCGGGTGCCGAATGTTCAGTGGGCGGAACCGTTTCCGTCGCCGTTCGCCCGTTCCTGAACCTTGCGCAGCACCGCGAGTTGCTTGCGTTCCTCTTCGTGCTCGATCTCGAAGTGCTGCGCGCTCTCGTCCCGCGGATCCGCGCGCAGGAAGCTGCCGGTGCCCGGCTTGCCCGCCGCGCCCAGCTTGCTCATCTTCTTCGGCACGGGCGCGCCCTGGTACTCCAGCGGAACCGGGTGGCCGTGCTTGTCCACCGGGCCGAGCGGCTGGTGGACCTCGATGTACTCGCCGTGCGGCAGGCGCACGAGCACGCCGGTCTCCACCCCGTGGTCGAGCACGGCCCGGTCGCTGCGCTGCAGGCCGATGCAGATGCGGTAGGCCAGGAAGTAGGCGATCGGGGGCGCGAGCAGCAGGCCGATGCGTCCGGCCCAGGTCGTCGCGTTGAGCGAGATGTGGAACTTGTACGCGATGATGTCGTTGACGCACGACAGCGTGAGCACCGTGTAGAACGCGATGGCCATCGCGCCGATGGCCGTGCGAACGGGCACGTCGCGGGGGCGTTGCAGCAGGTTGTGGTGCGCGCCTATGTCGCCGGTGAGCCGCTTCTCGATCCAGGGATAGGCGATGAGGACGACGAAGACCAGCCCCATGATCACGGCGACCCAGAAGACGGCGGGCACGGTGTAGCGGCCCAGGTACAGCTCCCACGGCGGCATCAATCGCGCCATGCCGTCGGTCCACATCATGTAGAAGTCCGGCTGCGAACCCGCCGACACCTGTGACGGGTTGTACGGACCCAGGTTCCAGATCGGGTTGATCTGGAAGATGCCGCCGAGCAGGCCCACGATGCCGAGGGTGAAGGCGAAGTACGCGCCTTGGTCGGCGGCGAACACCGGCACGATCCGGGCGCCGACCACGTTGTTCTCCGTGCGGCCGGGCCCGGGGAACTGGGTGTGCTTCTGATACCACACCAGCGCTACGTGCGCGGCGATCAACGCCAGGATGATGCCGGGGAACAGCAGCACGTGCGCGACGTAGAGCCGGGGAATGATGATGTCGCCGGGGAAGTCGCCGCCGAACATCAGCCAGTGCAGCCAGGTGCCGATGATCGGGATCGAGATCGTGATACCGGAGAACGCGGCCCGCAGGCCGGTGCCCGAGAGCAGGTCGTCGGGCAGCGAGTAACCGAAGAAGCCCTCGAACATCGCCAGGATCAGCAGCAGTGAACCGAGCACCCAGTTCGCCTCACGCGGCTTGCGGAACGCGCCGGTGAAGAAGATGCGGAACAGATGCACGATGATCGAGGTCGCGAACAGCAGCGCCGCCCAGTGATGCACCTGCCGCACGAACAGGCCGCCACGAACCTCGAAGGACAGATTCAGCGCCGTCTCGTAGGCGCGCGACATGGTCACGCCGCGCATCGGCTGGTAGGAGCCGTTGTAGACGACCTCCGTCATGGACGGGTCGAAGAACAGTGTCAGGTAGACGCCCGACAGCAGCAGGATGATGAAGCTGTAGAGCGCGATCTCGCCGAGCAGGAACGACCAATGCGTGGGGAACACCTTGTTGATCGACCGCTTGACGAACGCGGCGGCCTTATATCGCTCGTCCGCCTCATCGGCTTGGTTGGCGATTCTGCGAGCTAGATCTATAGCCATGGCCGACACCCCGCCTGGGTGAGTGGTATCCGTTCCTACTACAGACGGTAGCAGAGCTGCGTGGCGGAATCGATGGGATTTTCCGGACGGAATTGTGGAACAAGATCATTCACATTGCTCCGGCCCGCCGGAGGCGATCCGGTCCGAGTCGATATCGTTTTACCTGTGAGCGCGATGGCACCGCAGGACGCGACGATGTATTGGTTGTCCGAACGTACGCGCAACGACCTTTTTCTGTTGTATTGCTTCGCCGATCGTGGACTGCCCACGGTGGAACTGCGCGCCGCCGTCGCCGAACGGAGCGCACGGATCGCCGACCTTGGGGTCCGGCTGCGCGAACTGCCCGCGGACATCGATTACCCGATGTGGACCCGATGCGAATTCGGCGCCGAGCAATTCGTGGAACACGAACTGCCGGAGCGCAGTTGGTCGTGCTTGCTGGAGGTCCTCGGCGATCTGCTCGGCACCGGAGTCGATGCCGCCGTGCACCCGTGGCGGCTGCACGTGTTCCGTGCCATCGCCGACGCGCCGGGGCTGGGCGGCGAGCCCGCGCTGGTGGCGGTGCTCCAGATGTCCCATGCCCTGGCCGATGGGCGGCGGTCCTCAGCGATCGCGCGTGCGCTGTTCTCGGAGACTCCCGCGGTCGAAGACGGAAGCCGGACAGCGTCGGCGGCGCCCGAAGCGGTGGGTTCGGCGGCGGACGCCAGGACCGCGCCCGGATCGCGGCTGGAGACCCTCGCGCGGTGGCCGGAGGTCACGGCACGGGCGCGGACGATCGGTGACGCGGTGTCGGCGGCCGGGGTGCTGGTCGACTCGGCGGTGGGTGTGCTGCGCATGCCGGTCCGGGTGGCGGCGACCGCGGTGCGCGGCTACCAGGCATTTCGGGCGCAGCGGCGGCTCGCGGAACTGACCGAGTCGGGTGAAGTGCCGCCACCCGCAGCCGGTTTCCCGCCGAGTGTGCTGAATCGGTCTTCACCGCAAGGCATCTCGCGGCACGAAGCTCGAATGCTGGTGTTCCCCTCCGCCGACTTGCGGGTGTCCGGCCGCACCGTCACGGTGGTCGTCTTGACCGCGGTGTCGCTGGCGCTCGCCCGCTACCTGGCCGAGCTGGGCGAGCCGGTGGAGCGGCTCGGTGCGCAGGTGCCGATGGCGCTTCCCGAAGCCGGCCGCGCACGCAACAACTATCGCGGTCTCGGCGTCGACCTGTTCATCGACGAGACCGATCTGCGCCTGCGCGCCGACAAGATCGCCGCGGCGCTCGCCGACCGGCGCGTCCGCGCACAGCACCCGCTGCTGTCCGCGCAGGGCCGGGTCACCGCGGCCATGCCGGCCCCGCTGCTGCGCCGCGACGTGGATCGCTACCCCCTCGACGCCGTGCCCGACTCGATCGCGGGCCACACCGTCGTCTCGAGTGTCGACCGTGGTCCAGCCGATCTTTCGTTCGGTGGCGGCGCGGTACGGTTCACGGCCGGGTTCCCGGCCCTCGGTTCCGTCATGCACCTCACCCACGGCGTGCACGGACTCGGCGACACCGTCACCATCTCGCTGCACGCCGACCCGGCGGTGCTGCCCGACCTCGACGCCTACGCCGCCCACCTGCGTGCCGCGCTGCTCGAAGCGCACCTCACGCGGGTCGACTCCGCTCCGGCGTCGCCATCGGTGTGACGAGCCCGCCGGTCAAGAACGGACGAGGGCCGGCTGCGGCGCGGCCTGGTGCACTTCGGCGGAGATCTTGATGTCCAGTTCGAGCCGGGTGGCGTTGATGACCGAGCGCTCCTCCTCGACGGTGTTCTCGATCGCCCGCGACCACAGCGCCTGGATCTCGGTGATCTCTTCGGCGGTGGCCTCGCCGTCGAATTCGATCCGGCGGCGCTGCAAACTGATGTTGAGCGCCGCGGTGAGCGTGCGCATCAGGTCCTCGCAGCGATTGGGGATCTTGCGATGCGACACGACGCGCAGGTTGCTGATGTAGCCTCGCGAGCCGGTGATGATCTGCCGGATCTCCGTATCGACCTCATCGAGCTCGTCGGCCTCCCAGAGTTCGCAATGCAGCAACTGCTGGCGGACGTCGCTCGAGATGGACAGCACGGACGAGACCGCGGTCAGCACCGATTCCCGCCGCCACTTGTCGTGCTCGCGCCGCTCGGCCGCCGCGTTGGTCGACTCCACATTGCGCTGCGCCGCGTCCAAGGTGACCCGGTTCCGCTCGTCCGCGGCGGTGAGCGCCGCACGGTTCGTGCGGTTGTTGACCAGCACGCCGACCAATGCCGCAATGGCAACGATGAGAGAACCGAAGAGCGGGAGCCACTGAGTCACGGAGAAGATCATTCCACCGGAATGGGCAGTCGCACAGCCCAGATCGGACGAACTGGGCTCGTCCGGCAACTCCGAGGGGAATCCGAAAGCTCGACCGGTGTCAGTCCCGTGCGGCGCCGTTCGGCCACACGACATCGACCGGCACACCACGTTCACGCGCGAGCTCGACCACTGTCCCGGTGCCCGCCTTCTGCCCCGCGTCGCCATCCCACACTGCGATCAGTCGATCGACCGACCCGACCACGACATCGTTGGCCGCCTCGTACGCTTCCCGGCCCGCGTCGTCGAAATCCAGCACGCGCACGGTGGTCGCGCGTTTCACAAGCTCATCGAACAGTTCGGCGTGATCCGGTTTCACCTTCCGCTCGCGGTAGTTCCGGGACGGCAACACCACCTCCAGCCGGCCGCCCGCATCGAGGACCGCCCGTGCGAACACCGAATCAGACCCGCGCGCAATACAACTCACCCCGACCAGATCGCTCGGATCATGCTCATCGAGCAGCGCGCACACCGCGTCGTACACCAACGGTGCCGTAGCCTCGGTGATGTTCATATGCCCGGTGACGCCGATCCGCACCATCCCGATGTGCTCCTATGCTGTCGCGGCAACCAGTGGCCGCATCCGCTCCCGCAACTCGACCACCGCGCCCACCGTCACGAACTGCCCGGTGCGGTTGTACACCCTCGCCAGCTTCTTCGCGACACGGTCGGACGCGGTTTGCTCGACCACTTGCAACGCAGTATGGCCGGCGCGAAGAAACCGTGACCGCCATCCTCCAGTGCTAGGTTCACTCCGATGAAGCTGCTCGTTATCACTAGCGGCCCTCCGACATGGTCCACTCGCTGGTTTCTGTTGCGCCGCCACATGCACGCCTGGTTCCGGCGCGAATCCCGCGAGCCCGGCTATACCGGTGAGGGCCAGTGGCATCCTCACCGCGAATACGGCGGTTGGGTGATCCGTCCGGCCACTGGGTGGCGTCGGTTCCGCTGGATAACCCCGCCCCTGCACTACACGCGCACCATCCCCGCCGACGACATGTACGCCCTCGGCACGTGGATGTCGGAGAAGCTGGAGAAGTAGACCGGCACACCGGATACAGCGATTCGGCCCGCGCCCGAATCAATGGAGGCGGGGCGCGCTATTCGTCGGACAGGCTGTCCGACGCTGGTCGCGGAGTCGGCATCTGCCCGCCGGGTCACCCTCCAGAGGCGCTACGACCGAGCCGACATCTCTTCGATGCGTTCGGCCGCCGATGAGAAAAGGCCTGGTCAGAACGGGGTAAAACCGTCCTGACCAGGCCCTTCAGCGGAGGATAGGGGATTTGAACCCCTGAGGGCGTTAACCCAACCCGCGTTCCAGGCGAGCGCCATAGGCCACTAGGCGAATCCTCCGTGGAGCAGCATACCGGTAGCCCCCGGCCGGTCGCCAAATAGGTGGGGTGACGTGGGGGAAGTGCCTGGTCGGTCGGGGGTGGTGGACCCGGAAGATGGGTTTGCGGGCCGGAGGCGCTACACTGGCCGACGGATCCCGCGCGGCGCGCATCCTGTGAACCCCCCCAGGGCCGGAAGGCAGCAAGGGTCAACGGGCTCTGCCGGGTGCGCGGGGTCCCCTTTCATTGGCCTCGTGCGGTGCCCGGCCGGTGCGGGCGCGGTTCGGTTTCGCCTCTGCATCCCGCCCTCGGATAACGCCTCCAATTCCAGCCGCTGCACGGGTAACGTGAACACCGTCCGCGGGTGCACGTGCGTCTGCGCGGACAACTGTTCGGTCGCCGCCGCACATCGGTCCGGCCAAACCCATCGTCCCCTCGCTGCTTGAAAGGCTGCCCAGGATGCCCCGGCAAACGCAGATCGGTTTGATGAGCCATGAGGAGCTCGTGCTCGAGCACGACACCCAGACCGCGAACTACGCGACGCTCAAGACCGAGAAGCTCACGCTGGACCTGACCCGGGGAAAACCTTCGCCGGAGCAACTCGACCTGTCCGCCGAACTGCTGCACCTGCCCGGCGACGGCGATTTCCGTGACGGCACCGGCACCGACTGCCGTAACTACGGTGGCCTGCACGGTCTCCCGGAACTGCGCGCCATCTTCGGCGAGCTGCTCGGTATCCCGGTGGACAACCTGCTCGCGGGCAACAACGCCAGCCTCGAGCTGATGCACGACGTGATCACCTACGCGATGCTGTACGGCACCAATGATTCCGAGCGCCGCTGGGCCGCCGAGGACACGCTGAAGTTTTTGTGCCCCGCCCCCGGTTATGACCGGCACTTCGCGATCACCGAGGCGCTCGGCTTCGAGATGATCCCGATCCCGATGCGCCACGACGGCCCGGACACCCACGCCATCGCCGAGTTGCTGGCGAGCGACCCGCAGATCAAGGGTCTGTGGGCGGTGCCGAACTACTCCAACCCGACCGGCGTCGTCTTCTCCGAAGAGGTTGTCCGCGAACTCGTTTCGATGCCCGCCGCAGCGCCCGACTTCCGGTTGTTCTGGGACAACGCGTATGCGGTGCACCCGCTCACCGACACCGCGGCCCCGGTGATCGACGTGCTCGGGCTGGCCGCCGCCGCCGGAAATCCGAACCGCCCGTTGGTGTTCGCATCCACCTCGAAGATCACCTTCGCTGGCGCGGGCGTGAGCTTCATCGGCGGTTCCACCGCGAACCTGGACTGGTACCTGAGCCACGCCTCGAAGAAGAGCATCGGCCCCGACAAGATCAACCAGCTGCGCCACCTGCGTTTCTTCCGCGATGCCGACGGCGTGCGCGCGCACATGCAGAAGCACCGCGCCATCCTGGAGCCGAAGTTCGCCCTGGTGCTGAAGATCCTCGAGGACCGCCTCGGCGCCTCCAAGGTGGCCTCCTGGACCGAGCCCAAGGGCGGCTACTTCATCAGCCTCGACGTGCTCGAGGGCACCGCGGCGCGGGTGATCGCCCTCGCCAAGGACGCGGGCATCGCGCTCACCGCGGCCGGTTCGGCCTTCCCCTACCGGAACGATCCGGAGGACAAGAACATCCGGATCGCGCCGAGCTTCCCGAAGCTGCCCGAGCTGGAGAAGGCGATGGACGGGCTGGCCACGTGCGTGCTGCTGGCGGCCACCGAGAAGCTGCTCGGCAAGTAGGAGCAGACCCCAACGATTGATCGCCCGGCACGGATTTCGTGCCGGGCGTTCCCGTTTGTATCGAACGCCGGAGGCGCGGCCGAAACGAAGGAGACAGTGTTCCGATCGAGGCGGGACGGCTGGCTGCGCTGCCGAAGAGCCCGCTTCGAGCCGTGCTGCGACGCGCGCACCACTGGCGGCACTGGCGGAAACCGCGCCGCGAACGGGACCCTGACCGAGGCCCGACGCCTACCCGGTCTCCAGCAGTTCCTTCAGCCGCGCCAGGTCCGCGCGATTCGCCCGCCGGATCGCTGCTTCCAGCACGGGCGCGGCCAGCCTTCGCAGACCCCTCGGCTCGCCCCGGTTGCGCAGCGTCATGCGGGTACCGCCTTCGGACGTATCGGCCCAGGTGTAGGTGGTCTCCATCGGAAACGGACCTGTCACGGCACGCATCACCAGCCGCAGGCCGGGCGCGTAGTCGGCCACCTCGTAGGTATAGGTGAGCCTGCCGCCGAGAAAGTGGGCGACGAACGTCATCCGCGAGCTCACGCGCAGCGGCGGCTCCGTTTCCCACGTGACGCTGTGGATGCGCGAGTACCAGGCCGGAGCGTGCCCCGGATCGGCCGAGTACGCGGCGACCAGCTCGCGCGATCGGTTGATCACGACGTCGGTCAGCACGTCGACGGCCATCGGCCGGGTCAGCGGGGTTTGTGCGCGAGGACGGCGAACATGGTCACCGAGAGGTGGATGTCGCCATTGGCGGCGCCCGCGTCGAGGTCGGCGAGTAGGCGATCGCGCTCCGCCTCGGTGATCGCGCCGCGCGCGACCGCCATCGCCGAGATCCTGGTGATCAGCGAGCCCGCGCCCACGCTGCGGTCCTGCACCAGGGCCTCCGAGCCGATGTCGTCGACCACCAGGCCCGCCTTGGTGAGCAGGCCGGGCAGGCGACGGCCCGACAGCGGATTGGTGGTCGCCGACACGAGTGTCTCGATCACCTCGCGGACAACCCGCCGGTCACCGGGGTGCACGATCGCCGTGCCCCAATCGCTGTCCACCACGACCACGCGGCCGCCGGGACGCAGCACGCGGGCGATCTCGTTGGCCGCGCGGGCGGGGGCGGTGAGGTGCTGGAAGACGCGCTCGCACAGAACGGCGTCGAAGCAGTCCGCGCCGAACGGCACGCCGTAGGCATCCCCCGAGTGGAATTTGGCCGTCGAGCCGGCCTGAGCGGCACGGCGCTCGGCGGAGGCGAGCAGCTGCGGGTCCGGCTCGACGCCGACCGCGCTGCCGTTCGGGCCGACCGCTTCGGCGAAGGTGATGACCTCCGACCCGGTGCCGGAGCCGATGTCCACGGCGTGTTCGCCGGGCCGCAGCGCGAGCGCTTCGTGCGCCCAGGTGCGCAAGCGGCGGATACCGGGCAGCGCGGCCTGTAGGTCGCGCACGTCGACGAGCTGGTCGTGGCCTGCCCGGTCGAACCGATCGGGGCGCAATGCGTAGGTGTTCATGGGCCCGTGTCCATCCCTGGCCGTTGCCGTCGTCTTGGTCGGTGTCGCCGTCGTCTGAGGCATGGCCTGGAGCCTACGCGGCAGGTCATCTACCCGCGCGTAGGGGATGTGAGGTGGGTCACTATGGTCGATGACTAGTCTGGTACTGCCCGAATAGACGGAGAGGCGGGACAGTGACGCGCACGCTGTGCCTGGCGCAGGACGCCGAGGCGGACCGGCTACTGACCGAGGACCATTTCGCCACGCTGCTCGGCATGCTGCTGGACCAGCAATATCCGATGGAGCACGCCTTCCGCGGCCCGAAGAAGATCGCCGACCGGATGGGCGGCTTCGACATCCAGCGCATCGCCGAGGCCGATCCGCAGGAGTTCGAGGATCTCGCCGCGACCCCGCCCGCGATCCACCGCTACGGGCGGTCCATGGCCCGGCGCGCCCAGGAGTTGGCTCGCTACGTCATCGAGCACTACGACGGCAAGGCCGAGAACATCTGGACCGCGGGAGACCCGGACGGCAAGGAGGTGCTGCGCCGCCTGCGGGACCTCCCCGGCTACGGCGAGCAGAAGGCGAAAATCTTCCTGGCCCTCCTGGGCAAGCAACGTGGCGTGCGGCCGGAAGGCTGGCGCGCGGCGGCGGGCGCGTACGGCGACGAGGGCTCGCGCCGTTCGGTTGCCGACGTTACCGACGCCGAATCCCTCGCGCAGGTAAGGGAATTCAAGAAGCAGGCGAAAGCGGCAGCCAAAGCGAAGTAGTGCGGTGACCGTAACTCCCCGGTTGCCTATTTGAAATCGCCCTGCGTTTTTTCCTCGTTATCGCAGAGTCGGTGCCCGATGCTTTTGGCTGGTACGGCTCCACCTGAGATGAGGGATTGCAGGACATGAGGATGAGGAAGCTCGCCGTGGTGGCGGCGCTGGTGACCATTGCGACCGGAGTGGCCGCTGGTACGTCCGGTGCCGCCCCGGCAGAAGAAAACGCGGAAAGCGCAATCAATTTCACCGCGCACGCGACCGATACCCAGTCGATCATCGAAATCGACGCGGGCTCGCTGGTGGTCGAGAACGAGGTGCTCGAGGTGAAGGCCTCCAACGGTACCGTGCTCGCCGCGCAGCCGCTGCGGTTTCAACTCGACGACTTCGAATTCCCGATCGCCGCAGCGGTTTCCGGCCGCACCGCGACGCTGACGCCGGTGTTCGACCGGGAACACGCGGTCTACAAGCCGGTCGCTCTGCCGTACGAGGACAAGGCCCCGTGGAAGACCGAGTACGACCGTGAGGTCGCCGCTTGGACCCGTCTGACCAGCACGATCTCCGCCGGTGCGACCATCGGCACGCTCGTCGGCGGCCTGGCGGGCGGCGCCATCGGCTGCGTGCTCGGCGGCATCGCGGGGGCGACCGTCGCCTCCGCCGCGATCGTCGGCCTGTTCGGCGCGTTCATCCCGGCCGCGGCCATCGGCTGCCTCGGCGGCATCGTCGCCGTCGGCGCGCTCGGCACCCTCGCGGGCCAGATCCTGATCACCGCCCCGGTCGCCATCGGCGCCGCGATCCAGTACTTCACGACGATCAATCAGCCGTTCGTCGCACCGAAGTAATCCTTCCGCGTGAAAAGACTCCGCTCTGCCCGTCTTCCGGGTGAGCGGGGTCTTTTTCGCGTGCTCGCGACCTGGGGAAACAATGTGCGTGTGCACACAGCGGCGCGTCGAGGGTTGGTGCGTCGGGCAAATCGGTGTTAATTTTAATGACATGTCTGCCGGCCGATGGAACCTCCTGCGCGTCACTTACGTGACCGCCGCGTTGGGTCTGCGGCTGCCGTTGACACGCGAACTGTGTCGCCTCTCTTGCTGCAGCTGAGCTGTTTTTCCTGCTCGTTTGCTGCCTCGCCGCCCATGTAGGCATGTCCCGTTCGATTACGGGACTTCAGCAAGGATCTGCACAATGTCCCTTCCCACCCTTGAACGATCCGTCTCCAGGGTTGCGGGCAGCCGTGCCCGCGTCCAGCGCCCGGTTGTCGCCCCCGAGCTCCGCATCGGCGACAATCCGGCGGCCGCGGTGCTGCGCTCCGCGACCGGCGGTCCCGTCTCCCGCGACAATGCCGCGCGCACAACGGGTTTGAGCATCGCCACGGTCAACCGCCAGGTCTCCGCACTACTCGCGGCCGGCCTGCTGCGGGAACGTCCCGACCTGACGGCCTCGGGTGCGGTCGGACGCCCCCGCGTCCCCTTCGAAATCGATCACGACGCCTACCTGACCATCGGCATCCACATCGGCGCCGCGGTCACCAAGATCGTCGCCGCCGATCTGCGCGGCCGCATCCTCGGCGGCTTGGCCATCGCCACGCCGCAGACCGGCCAGGAATTCGCCACCACCACCGTCGCCCGCAGCGCCAAGGCGTTCCTGCAGCGCTGGCACCGTCGCAAAGCGCTGTGGGCCGGTGTCGCGATCGGTGGCCGAGTCGACCCGCTGACCGGCGTCGTCGACCACCCGAAGCTGGAATGGCGTGGCGCGCAGGTGGGTTCGGTGCTCGGCGAGGTGCTGGAGTTGCCCGTCTCGGTCGCGCCGCACGTCGAGGCGATGGCAGGCTCGGAGTTGTTGCTGCCCACCGGTGAGCCCAAAGACCAGGCCCGCGTCGAGCGGGGCAGCAGCCTGTATTTCTACGTGCGTGAAACCGCCGGTATCGCGGTGACTTTGGACGGTCGCGTGCACACGCCGAGCAACGGTCCAGGATCGATCGCGCACCTCCCCACCGGTTCGGACGTCGAATGCACCTGCGGACGGCGTGGTTGCTTGGAGGTGACCGTCGGTGATCGGTCGCTGCACTCCAGGGCCGTCGGCCGCGGCATCATTCCGGCGCACAACGGAACCGCGGGCTCGACCATCGCGGATCTGTATCGCGCGGCGGAGGCAGGTTCGGAATCGGCGCGCGAGCTGCTCGCCGAGCGGGCCACCATCCTCGGCCACACCGTGGCGATGGTGCGCGACATGCTCAACCCTGATCGGGTGATCCTCGGTGGCCAGGCCTTCACCGGCTATCGCCCGGCGGTAGCGCATGTGGCGCGCGCGTTCAACCAGGGTTCGACGCTGCCGCCCACCGATATCCGCATCAGCGGATTCGGTGGCAAGGTACAGGAATACGCCGCCGTGGTGACCTCGCTGAGCGTCCTCTACGCCGATCCGCTGGCCGCAGTCCGGCGAACCGCGTTGACCGACTGAGCAATACGACGAAGGGCGACCGGACGTGCTGTCCGGTCGCCCTTTTCGTGCGTGTGGGTCGTTTACCGATGCGGGTCGCCCGCGTTCGCGAACAAGCCTTCCAACGCCGTGATGAAGAACGGGAAGTGGCTTGCGAAGCGTTGCAAGTTGCGGTCGCGTTCGAAGCCGCCGAACCAGTAGAGGCCCGGTTGCGCGTCGGCCGACGGATCGAGGTCGCGGAAGGCGCGGATCCAATTGTCGGCCCGCGCACCGAGCACCGTGAACGGCAGGGCGCGAGAGAACACGGTCTCCTGGTCGATCGGCGGGATATGTTCGCGCCGCGTGGTCTCCAGGCCGCGCTGGAGCGCGCGGATCTGCCGGGCGAGTTCCAGCCCCCGAGTCGTCCGCACCGGCAGGTACTTCGGGGAGAGCAGAGTCGCGACACCGCCGAGCGCGATGGCGACACCGACCAAGGCGTGCCCCGAGGTGAGCGCGAGCGCTACGGTCACCGCGATACCCGCGACCACCAGCGCCCCACCGAGCCACACCGCGATGCCGGGACGTCGGCGATCGAGGAAGTTGCCGCGGGCGACGGCGTCGGCGATCAGTGCGGCGCGAACCGGACCGGAGGTCATCCGGCCCGGCGCGCGCAGCTCACCCAGTGTCACCGCGTCGGCGCCACCGGGCAGCAATGTCTCGTAGACGGCCTTCTCGTAGTCGCGCAGCTGATCGTCGGGCGTATTCACCCGGGTGATCCGCCAGTCGCTGTCGCTGAGCGGCGTGATCCGGATGTACCGGCGCACCGCGAGATCCACCACAGTGGCGGCGACGTCGACCGGATCGACATACCCGTCCAGCAGCAGGCCTGCCTCGCCGGGCAGCGCGCCCTCGGGTGAGGTGAACTGCACTCGATCGCCTTCGCGCAGCAGCGGGTCGATCGTTTCCGTGCCGCCGCCCACCGTCGCGTCCTGGCGGCGGGCGCGCAGCACGAAGACGACCAGGATCGCCAGCGCGAGCAGCAGGACACCGAACGCCACGAGCACCGGGGCGGTGATCGCGAAGGGGCCCGCGTCGCCGCCGCCGCGCACGTCGGCGTTGCTCGGCACGGTGCCGGGCGGCAATTGCAGCGTCAGGTCGATCGCGTCGCCCTTGTGCAGGTCGGTTTGCTCGAGAAAGAGGACGCCGTCGGACTCGATCTTGACGTCGGCGCACGGGCGGGTGTTGCCGGGCGGCCCGAGTTTGCAGTCTACGATGCCCATTTCGAAGCTCGGGCTGATCAGCGAGGCGCTGATGGACGCGATGTCGGCGCCCAGCACGCCGAGCCAATGGAACACCTGGGTGCCCGGCGCGTCACTGACGGTGTTCTGCACGGAGTACTGGAAGGTGGACTTGCCCGGCCGCGCCTCGATGGTGAACTGGTCGTTTGCGACCGTCGCGGTGCCAGGGCCTTCGGTGTTCACATCGGTGACCCGGAACACGCGCTCGGCATCGTCGCTCACCTTCAGCCGTAGTGGAAGCGACATCCGGAACGATCCGTCCGTCGGCACCGAAATCTGTTCGACGACCTCGAGGACACCCTCGCGATTCAGCTTCAGATCGGCGGTGATGGTCACGCCGTCGGGTGCGGGCTGGGCTTGGGCGACCGGGGCCGCCGCGAACATTGCCGCGATGGCGAGAAGCAGCACGCCTAGGGCGGCCCCCCGAAAAGTCAGCATGGCTGCCTACTTTAGACAGCTTGCTATTCTGCGTCAGCGGCTGTCGGCGATCACTGAGACGAGGGGGTACGGGGGCGTGACACAACCACCGTACGGACACGGACCGGTCCCGCACAGGGGGCGTCCGGTTCCTCCGCCGCCCGGCTACGGTGCGCCCTATGGACCACGCCCCGGCTACGGTCCGCCACCTGGATACGGCCCGCCACCCGGCTACGGCCAGCCGCCGGGGTATGCCCAGCCCGGTTACGGACCGCCGCCGGGTTACGGCTCTCCGGTCCCTCCGCCGATGCCCTATGGTCCGCCCGGGCGGCCTCCTTACCCGCCGCGGCGCAAACGCGGTGGCGGTGGATGGGTGGTGCTGCTGATCGTCATCGTGTTCTTGGTCGCGGCGGGGCTGGTGCGCAACGCGATCTCGGTGGGACGCGGCGACAACGACGCGTCCGGCCCGCGACCGAGTTTCACGTTCGACGCCCAGCCGGACGGGTCGACCGGACCGTCGGAAACCGGAACCAACCCGTTGCTGACCGATCCGAGCACGACACTCGTTCCGGCGCGATGCGACTACTCGCCGTGGGGCACCCAGGTCGACGCCGCCCGCAAGTTCTTCGAAAGCGCCGCGTCGTGCCTGGAGTCGGCGTGGAAACCCGTATTGCGCGAGGCGAATCTGCCGTTCCAGCCGCCGTCGCTGAACGTCAGCGCGACCACGTCGGGCATAACCACGCCGTGCACCGGCTCGACCAGCAATTTCGCGGCGTTCTACTGCCCGGCGAACAAGACCATCTACATGCCGATCAGCCAGTTGCAGACGGACTACTTCAAGGACAACTGGGTGGTCTACCTGTCGGTCTTCGCGCACGAGTACGGACACCATGTGCAGGCGATGTCCGGCATCCTGCGCAAGGCCAACAGCGATCGGGCCGACGCCGGGCCGCGCACCGCCAAGGGTTTGGAACTGTCCCGGCGAGTCGAATTGCAGGCCAATTGTTTCGACGGCATGTACCTCTCCTCGTCGTCGAAGGGCGGCTCGCTGACCGATCCGCAGATCACCGTGGCCCGCAAGGACGCCTATGGGCGCGGCGACCAAGCCGGGGACATGCGCGACCACGGGTCCGCCGAGAACGGCGGTCAGTGGTTCGAGACCGGACTGAACAAGAACCGTGCGGCCCAGTGCAATACGTTCACCGCGTCGGCGGGCTCGGTCAGCTGACGCGCCGAGCGGGCACGGGCCCCGCGGTGGTCATCCGGTCCGGCTGAGGCCGGGCGAAGGGCGGCAGCGCTCTCCGGTGAGATAGTCCGCGATACCGCCCCGAGCCCGGTGCCGATTGCGGGGAGTGGCCCCATCGATCAGAGCTTCGGATCGTCGTCGAGCGTGCGATCGGGATGTGGACGTCCGAAATGCCCCTCGCCGAGGCGGCGGGGCGCGTGTCCGTGCACCCCTTCCGCATATGCCGTTTCGGCGTGCAGGGCGAAGTCGATCCCGGCGGTCTCGTCCTCCTTGCTGACGCGGAAGCCGACGAGCCGGTCGATGCCCTTGCCGAGCGCGAAGGAGACGCCGAAGGCGTAGGCCGCGACGACCAGCACCGCTACCAGCTGCTTGCCGAGCTGGGCGAGTCCACCGCCGAAGAACAGCCCATCGGCGCCGCCGGTCATCACCGCGGTGGCGAGCAAGCCGATCAGCACAGTGCCGACGACTCCACCGGCGAAGTGCACGCCGACCACGTCGAGCGAATCGTCGTAACCGGCCTTGAACTTCCAGCCCACCGCGAACGAGCACACCACGCCCGCGGCCAGCCCGACCAGCACCGCGCCCAGGGTGTTGACCGACCCGCACGAGGGCGTGATGGCGACCAGGCCCGCCACCACGCCGGAGGCGGCGCCGAAGGTGGTCGGCCTGCCGTCGCGGATCTGCTCGACCGCCAGCCAGCCGAGCATGCCGAGGCAGCCCGCCACCAGCGTGTTCAGGAAGACGGCCGCGGCGAGGCCGTTGGCCGCCAGCGCCGAACCGGCGTTGAAGCCGAACCAGCCGAACCACAGCAGGCCGACGCCGAGCAGTACGAAGGGCAGATTGTGCGGGCGCATCGCGTCGGTCCGGAATCCGATGCGGGGGCCGAGCACGAGCGCGAGGGCCAAGGCCGACGCGCCGGAGGCGATCTCCACCACCAGTCCACCCGCGTAGTCCAGCGCGCCGAACCGCGCGAGCCAGCCGTCCGGGCCCCACACCCAGTGGGCGATCGGCGCGTACACCGCCAGCGCCCACACCGGCACGAAGATCATCCACGCGGAGAATTTGGCGCGGTCGGCGATGGCGCCGCTGATCAGCGCTGCGGTCAGGACGGCGAAGGCGAGCTGGAACGTGACGAACAACAACTCCGGCACCGAGCCGTGCGCCGAACCCGGATCGATGCCCGCCATGCCCAGGTGATCGAGGCCGCCGATCAGGCCGCCGCCCGCGTCCGCGCCGAAGGCCAGGCTGTAGCCGAAAAGTAGCCAGGCCACGGTCACCAGCGGGATCGCGATGAAGTTCATCATCAGCATGTTGAGCACGCCGGTCGAGCGCACCATCCCGCCGTAGAAAATGGCCAGGCCGGGGGTCATCAGCAAGACGAGGGCCGTGCTGATCAGCAGCCAAGCGGTGGCCGCGGGGTCGATGGTCGGGGACACGGGTTACTCCTTCCGCGCGAATGCGCTGCGAGGAAGTTACCGAATGGTCGCTCGCGGGCCGACAACAGATCGGGAAAGTGTGACTCCCGAGTCAGGCGGAGGGCTGATCCTTCCGGACACCGCGCAGCCACGCGGCGACCGCGTCCGGCGTGGGCGGGTCCGCGCCGACCAGGTCGAGCACGGTGTAGCCGATGCATGCCGCGCCCATCACGCGTGAGGCGGTCGCTTCCGCGTCACCCCAGGGCAGGAAGGGTTTGGCGAGCAGGAGGGAGGCGATGCCGTGACCCACCGACCACAGCTCCAGCACGATCGGCAGCGGGTCGCGCGGCGCGATCGTCCCCTCGTCCATGCACTTGCGCACGGTGGCCGCGAAATGCTGGAAGGCCCCGCTGGTGAGGACCTGATCCACCGCTCCTCCGGTCTCGGTGGGCGCGGTCGCCAGCCGGTACTGCTCGGGATGCTCGAGGGCGAAACGGACGTAGGCCATGCCTTGGTCGTGCAGCTGAGTCAACGGAGAGGTCGCGGGGTCGGTGGCGGCCCGGATCGCGTCGGCGAGGTCTTCGAAGACCTTGGCGACGACCGCCTCGAGGAGCTCGTCCTTATCGGCGAAGTGCCGGTAGATCGACGGCGCGCTCACCCCGACCAGCTTGCTCACCGCCCGGATCGAGACGGCGTCGGCGTGCCCGGTGCTGGTGAGCAGCTCGGCCGTGGCCCGCAGGATCTCGTCGCGCAACTGGGCTCCGGAACCGCGCGGCGACCGCGGACGCCTCCCACCGATCATGCGCGTCCCGCGGTTTCCAGCGGGCGTGCTGCGGTGTCCTCCTCGCCCTCGGTCAGCCCGATCTTGGCGTGCAGGCGGGCCAGGGGTGCGGGCGCCCACCAGTTGGCCGGACCGAGCAGGCGCATGAGCGCGGGCGCGAGCAGGCCGCGGATGAGCGTGGCGTCGGCGAGCACGGTCAGCGTGAGGCCGAGTCCGAGCAGCTGCATGAACGACACCTTCGCGGTCACCAGGGCACCGAGCACGATGGCCATCAGCACGGCGGCGGCGGTGAAGATCCGGCCCGTGCGCGCCAGGCCGATCGCGACCGCGCGGGTGTTGTCGTGCGTGGCCAGCCATTCCTCGCGCACCCGCGACAGCAGGAACACCTCGTAATCCATGGACAGGCCGAAGGCCAGGCAGAACATCAGGATCGGCATGGTCGGCACCAAGTATCCGACCGCGGTGAAACCGAGCAGGCCCGACAGGTGGCCTTCCTGGAACACCCACACCATCGCGCCGAACGCGGCGGCCAGCGACAGGGTGTTCAGCACGAGCGCTTTGATCGGCAGCACGACGCTGCCGGTGAACAGGAACAACACGACGAACGTGGTCAGCGCGATCAAGGCGGCGGCGAGCGGGAGCCTGGCGGCCAATGCCTGCAGCGAGTCCGCGTTGGCCGCCGCGGCGCCGCCGTAGAGCGCGTCACCCGGTGCGGGGACCGCCCGGATCGCTTTCAGCTGACGGTCACCGGCGGGCGAGAAGGGGTCGAGTTTGGTCGCGACGCTCAAGTAGGTCCCGGTGTCGTTGATCATTCCGGGCGGCGGCGGCGCGACTCGCGCGCCCGTCACGTAGATGCCCGCGGCCGAAAGCACCGCGGGCACGCCGTCCACCTTGGACAGTTGCGCGGCGTATCCGCCGAGCGCCGCGCTGTCGCCGCGATAGCCGTCCAGCACGATCGTGGTGCTGGCGACCGGGTCGGCCTGGGGGAACTCGGTCCGCAGGGCGTCGCCGACCTGACGGCTGGCGGCGGAGTCCGGCAGCACCCGGTCGTCGGGATAACCGAACTTGACCGACAGGAACGGCGCGCCGAGCGCGAGCAGCAGCGCGATGATCGCGACCGCGACCGGCGCGGCGTGTCGCATCACCACGCCGGCCAACCGGTACCAGGCGGTGTCCTCCGGCGCCTGCGGGCCGGGTGCGGGCCCGCCGCGACCGAACAGGCGGCGCAGCGGAGCCCGCAGGTCAAGGGAGTTCACCCGATGGCCGAGCAGCACCAGCGCCGCGGGCAAGACCACGATCGATGCGATCGCCGCGGCGGCGACCACCGCGACGCCCGCGTACGCGAAGCTTTTCAGGAAGTACAGGTCGAACACGCTCAGGACGGCCATCGAGAGCGCGACGGTGAGCGCGGAGAACAGCACGGTGCGTCCCGCGGTCTGCACGGACCGGATGGTGGCCGCGGCTGGATCCAAGCCGTTGGCGAGTTCTTCCCGGAAACGGCTGACGATGAACAGGCTGGAGTCGATGGCCAGCGCCAGCCCCATCGCCGTCGTCATGTTCAGCGCGTAGATGGAGACATCGGTGAACAGCGTGAACATACGCAGCAGCGCCAGCGTCGCGAGAATGGCGAACACCCCGATGGCCAACGGGAGGGACGCGGCGACGAGGCTGCCGAACACCAGGATCAGCACGATCATCGACAGCGGCACCGCGACGCCCTCGGCCAGCGCGAGGTCGCGGGTGGTCTGCTCGGTGACGTCGTGATAGATCGCGGCGATGCCGCCTTGGCGCACGGTGATGCCGTTGGAGACGCCCGCGAACTGCCGTTCCAGGTCGCTCGCGGTCTGCTGCACCTGGGTCTCGTCGCCTTCGATGTAGGCAACCACCAAGGCGCTCTTGCCGTCGGTGCTGCGTAACGCGTTCCCCAGCGGCTGCGGCGTGGTCCAGTAGGACTGGACGCCCTGGACGTCCGTGCGGGATTTGAGCGAGTCGGCCAGCACTGTGCCCGCCGCCTTGGTGGCCGGATCGTCCGCGCCCCCGTCCGAGCTGACCAGCAGGACGAAATTGGGCGCCGCCCCGGCGAAGTTGTCCGCGATCAACTGGGCGACGCGAGCGGACTCGGCATTTGCGGAGGTGAAACCGCCCGATTTCAAGTGCGCGGGCGCGGTAGCGCCGAAGACGCCGCACAGTACGGCGACCGCGAGCGCCGCGGCCAGCACGGTACGCGGAGATCGGGTGATGAATCGGGCCATCCGGGTCAGCATCGCGGCTCCGCTCGCTAGGTTAACGGCGTTAGAGTAACGCCGTTAACCTATGCTGTCGAACTCGCACGACGCGCCCGAGGTCAACCGCGGGACTTACGGATGGCCCGCAAGCCCCTTCGGCCGGGCACGGGAAGGTCGTCGCACATTTCCACCCATTCCGCGGTGGTCAGCCACAGCTGCTGGGCGCGGGCATCGGCGGTGTTGTGGAAGATCCGGCGGCCCCGGTCGTCGCGCAGTTCTTGCGCGACCACCGACCAGCGCGGCGGGCGGCCGTGCTCGGCCTGGTAGTCCGCCAGATACGTCGCGATCGCGGTGCCGATGGTGTTCACGGGACGCAGCGACACCCGGTTGCCGTACTGCGCCGCGTAGAAACGCCGCGCCGCGCACAGGGACCGGGGATTGGCGTTGGAGGCGATCCACCCCGCGCGCTGCGCGCGCTCGATGAGCCAGAGGTGTTTGACCGCCGACGGCGCGATATTGCCGACGCGGGTGCGGATCAGCGTCATGATCTGTTCGGTGCACAGCACGTCACGGCGGGTGGGGCCGTAGCCGTGCGCGGTCCAGTGCGCGTCCGCGAGTTTGGCGAGCACCCGGCCGAAGTCGTCGATGCTGCGCTGGGCGCGGCGGCCGAGGCGTTCGATGCGCTCGGCCTCGCGGCGCATCTCGTTCTGCGCGGTCAGGGTGCGGATCGCCGCCATGGTGGGCACCTGGCCGCGTTCGAGAAGTTCGAGGATGGCGGCGGCGGTGGCCGGATCGGCGGCCGCGGTCACCGGCAGCGAGTCGCGCTTGATCGCGAACTCCTGGGGACTGATGGCGCGGCTCAAGAGGGCGACGGCGGAGCGGTCGCCTGCGAAATCGGTGCTGGAGAGCCAGGCGGCGGCGATGTCGTCACACGACACGTGGACGGTCCTCCGGTGGAAGTGGGGATTGGCGCTGGTCACCCGTTGGCGGAGCTTTGTTGGTTGTGCCCCGGTCGGGATGAGGGACCGGCCGGGGTCACCAACCTGATGAAGGTTTGGCTACCGAAGTTGCCGTCTGCCACGTTAGCCAGACGATTGCATCGATGTCACCCATGGTGACGGTTTCGTTATTTCCAAAAAGTGGAGGTAAATCGGGGTCGGAGTCCATCTTTTCCGACCGCGACGGGATGCCGCGGCGGGTGCGTCCGGTATTCACACGCGCAGGATAAGTGATAGCTCTGAGGTTGCTGTTGCGCATGTCCCGGTCGGCCGTCGAAGAAGGCGACGCGCATGTTGTGACTTGGATCACATTTATCGGCGACCGTGTGCCGCTGATCCGGGCGGTAGGCGGGCATGCGCGTTGTCGGTGGTCGCCGGTAACCTCTGGCCGTGGCTCTGTACCGGAAGTACCGACCGGCAACATTCGCTGAGGTGGTGGGTCAGGAGCACGTCACCGACCCGCTGAGTACCGCGCTCGACACGGGGCGGATCAGCCATGCCTATCTGTTCTCCGGTCCGCGCGGCTGCGGCAAGACGTCTTCCGCGCGCATCCTCGCCCGATCGTTGAACTGTGTGCAAGGGCCCACTTCGACGCCATGCGGCACCTGCCCGTCGTGTGTGGCGCTCGGGCCGGGCGGCCCGGGCAACTTGGATGTCATCGAACTCGACGCCGCGAGCCACGGCGGTGTCGACGACACCAGGGAATTGCGGGACCGCGCCTTCTACGCGCCCGCGGAGTCCAGGTACCGCGTGTTCATCGTCGACGAGGCGCACATGGTGACCACCGCCGGGTTCAACGCGCTGCTCAAGATCGTCGAGGAGCCACCGGCGCACCTGATCTTCATCTTCGCCACCACCGAGCCGGACAAGGTGCTGCCGACCATCCGTTCGCGCACGCATCACTATCCGTTCCGGCTGCTTCCGCCCGCCACCATGCGCGGACTGCTCGGGCGGATCTGCGAGCAGGAGCACGTGCCGGTCGAAGAAGCCGTGTACCCCTTGGTGATTCGCGCGGGCGGCGGTTCACCGCGCGACAGCCTGAGCGTGCTGGACCAGCTGCTGGCCGGCGCAGGCCCCGAGGGCGTCACGTATGCCCGCGCGGTCTCGCTGCTCGGTGTCACCGACGTGGCGCTGATCGATGACGCGGTCGAAGCGCTGGCCGCCGACGACGGCGCGACCTTGTTCGGCACCGTCGACCGGGTGATGGAGGCGGGCCACGATCCGCGCCGTTTCGCCGTCGACCTGCTCGATCGCTTCCGCGACTTGATCCTCCTGCGGGCGGTGCCCGACGCCACCGAACGCGGCCTGGTCACCGGCCCCGGCGACGTGCTCGACCGGATGCGCGATCAGGCCGAGCGATTGGGTTCGGCCACCTTGACTCGTTACGCCGAGCTGCTGCACGAAGGTCTCGGGGAGATGCGCGGCGCCACAGCGCCGCGACTACTGCTCGAAGTCGTCTGCGCGCGCATGTTGCTGCCCTCGGTGTCCGACGCGGAATCCGCCACTCTGCAACGGTTGGAACGGCTCGAGCGCGGTCTGGCCGGTGGTTCCATCTCCCCGGCGCCCGCCGCGTCGTCGGCGCATGCTCCCGCGCCGTCGCCCGCGGTTGGTTCGCCGTCGGACCCGCCTCGTCGCCGAGGTGCCGAGGCGCTGGCCGCGATTCGTCGCGAGAACCGCGGGGGTGACCGCTCGGGAAGCGCTGCGGAAGCCGGTGGTTCGGCGCATGTCGGGGCAGGGGAGCGTGCCGGAGGCGCATCCGCGGGTGCGGGGAACGTCGATGACACGACGCCGGTCGGTGGTGTGCGAGCCGGGAATCCGTCTGCCGATACGGCGGGCTCCAGTGCCGGTGCGGAATTCCCGGGTGCCGGAGGCGGGCGTCCGACGGAGCCTGTCGCCGGCGAGTCGGTCGCGCCGGGTTCTCCTGCGCAGGGGGGTACGGATCGCCCTGTGCCGGTGGCCGAACCGGATTTCGCCGAATCCGGTGGTGCGGCAGGAATGACGCCGCGGCGAGAGGCGAGTGCGACCATCGAGTCGAGTGCTCCGCAACGCGGGACGGCAGGCTCGGCGTCTGCGCCATCCGCTGCCGCGCGTGACGCGAGCGCGATGCCGGGCGATCTCTCGTCCGAAACCGAAGAGGCACGAAAGTTTTCCGACCATTCGGCGACGTCTGAGCGCGGATCGTCTGAGCAGGAAACGAATGCGCGGGCGGCCTCGTCGGTCGTCGATCCGGCCGCCGGGCGACAGCAAGGGACCGATCCGGCTGCCGGACGGGGTTCTACCGCCGGGCGGGAGCAAGGGGCTGATGCGGCTGCCGGACGGGGTTCTACCGCCGGGCGGGAGCAAGGGGCTGATGCGGCTGCCGGACGGGGCTCTACCGCCGGGCTGGGGCGCGGGGCTGATTCGGCTGCCGATCAGGGTTCTGCTGCCGGGCGGGAGCAAGGGGGTTCTGCTGCCGGGGGCGAGCGCGGGGCTGATTCGGCTGCCGAGCGGGCCGTCGGGCACGGCGATCAGGCTCGGTCCGCCGCGCCGGCGTCTCATGCGACCGGTTCGTCCGCGCAGGAGCTCGCCGCCGGTTCTGTTGCCACACCGAGCGCTGATCTGTTGCGGGAAGTGGAAGCCGCCTGGGCGGACATTCGCGCCAAAGTGCGTGAGTTCGGTGCGGCCGTGCAGGCGATGCTCGCCGGTGCGTCGGTCGCCCGGGTGGAGGGCGAGGTCATCGTCTTCGCGCACCAGCACGCGCCGCTGGCCCAGCGCCTGTCCGATCCGCGCAACCTGGAGGCGGTCCGGTCGGCAGTACGGGCGGTGCTCGGCCGCGACCACGAGGTGCGCTGGGAAGCGGGCGGCGCCGCGCCACGGCCCGCCGCCGCGCCGCGATCGGGCGGTGCCGCGAACCGACCCCGCGGGCAGGCGGGCAACCAGCCGGGACGTGAATCCGGCAACGCGGCGAGCCGTGGTTCGGCCGCGCCCGCGCCGCGCTTCTCCCGCCCGAGTCAGGCGAAGAACGCGAACGCCGACAAGGCCGGCGGCGGGGGGCGTTCCGGCGCAGGCGGCGCCGACAAGCGGCCGTATTCCACGGACGACGATATCCCGCCGCCCGACTACCCCGACCTACCCGACGACCCCGGCCCCGCGGACTATCCGCGGTACGACGCCGGGCCGAGCGCGGGCGACGCGTCGACCGACCTGGACTGGGACGGGGCCCGGGTCATTCCCGCCTCGACCCCGGAAGAGGAGCAGGAGATGATGGCAGCCGCGGCCGATCCGGTGGCTCCCGGCGACCGTCGCGACCCGGACGAGGTCGCCCTCGAATTGCTGAAGAGTGAGCTGGGTGCCACACGATTGGATGGTTGACAACCATCGTTCTCGCAACGTTAAGTTAACCGGAGTTCGCACTCCACGGTAGTATGGACGGGTAGCCGGGAGCTTCGGTACGCCGACGTTCTATGGTATGCCCAGGCGTACGGGCGACCTGGCCGTACGTTCGTCCTGTCTTGCCTGGTTTTGTACAGCGTTAGGAACGGTCGGTCGCAAGGCCGGTCGGCGAGGTCAGCCGCAGCCATGCCGCATCCGCGGTGTCGCCGCACACCAGCGCTCGGACGGACGAACGTCCGGCCGACCGCCCAGGAGCGCTCGGACGGACGAACGTACCGGCCGACCGCAAGGAGCGCTCGGACGGACGAACGTCCGGCCGCCGCACATTGAGGAAGGAACACTCCATGACCACAGAGGCCTACATTTACGAGGCCATCCGCACTCCGCGCGGCCGTGGCAAGAAGAACGGCTCGCTGCACTCGGTCAAGCCGATCGACCTGACTGTCGGTCTGATCCAGGAGCTGCGCGGGCGCTTCCCGAACCTCGACGAGGACCGGATCTCCGACCTGATCCTCGGCGTGGTCGCGCCGGTCGGCGATCAGGGCGCGGACATCGCCCGTACCGCGGTCACCGTGGCAGGCCTGCCCGACACCGTCGGCGGCTTCCAGCTCAACCGCTTCTGCGCCTCCGGCCTCGAGGCTGTCAACCTCGCCGCCCAGAAGGTTCGCTCCGGCTTCGACGACCTGGTTCTCGCCGGTGGCGTCGAGTCCATGTCGCGCGTGCCGATGGGCTCCGACGGCGGCGCCTGGGCCCTGGACCCGGCCACCAACTACGACACCTACTTCGTCCCGCAGGGCGTCTCCGCCGACCTGATCGCCACCATCGAGGGCTTCAGCCGCGACGATGTCGACGCCTACGCGGTGCGCTCGCAGGAGCTGGCCGCCAAGGCCACCACCGGCGGCTACTTCGCCAAGTCGATCGTGCCGGTCAAGGACCAGAACGGCATCGTCGTGCTGGACAAGGACGAGCACATGCGCCCCGGCACCACCGCCGAGGACCTGGCCAAGCTGCAGCCCTCCTTCGCCGTGATCGGTGAGATGGGCGGCTTCGACGCGGTGGCGCTGCAGAAGTTCCACTTCGTCGAGAAGATCAACCACGTGCACCACGGCGGCAACAGCTCCGGCATCGTCGACGGCGCCGCGCTCGTGCTGATCGGTTCCGAAGAGGCGGGCAAGGCCTCGGGCCTGACCCCGCGGGCGCGCGTCGTCGCGACCGCCACCAGCGGCGCCGACTCCACCATCATGCTCACCGGTCCGACCCCGGCCGCCAAGAAGGTGCTGGCCAAGGCGGGTCTGACCCTCGACGACATCGATCTGGTCGAGATCAACGAGGCGTTCGCCTCCGTGGTGCTGAAGTTCCAGAAGGACCTGAACATCCCGGACGAGAAGCTGAACGTCAACGGCGGCGCGATCGCGATGGGTCACCCGCTGGGCGCCACCGGCGCGATGATCACCGGCACCATGGTCGACGAACTGGAGCGCCGCAACGGCCGCTACGCGCTGGTCACCCTGTGCATCGGCGGCGGCATGGGCGTGGCCACCATCATCGAGCGGGTCTGAGCCCCAACCGACAGCTGAGAATTCACGGCGGCGTGCGCGTCGGGCCCGGAGGCGGCAGCCTGCGTGACCACGTAGGGCCGCGAACGCCGCTAATTCACCAAGGAGACACAAGAGCTGTGAGCGAAACCAACATGATCGGTTGGGAGCAGGATTCGGACGGCATCGTCGTGCTGACGATGGACGACCCGAACCAGGGCGCCAACACGATGAACGAGCTGTACAAGAAGTCGATGACGGCCACCGTCGAGCGGCTAGAGGCGGAGAAGGACAACATCACCGGTGTCGTCCTGACCTCGGCGAAGAAGACCTTCTTCGCCGGCGGCGACCTGAAGAACATGATGAAGGTCGGCCCGGACGACGCCCAGACGCTGATGGAGGAGCTCACCGAGATCAAGAGCGCCCTGCGTCGCCTGGAGCAGCTGGGCAAGCCGGTCGTCGCCGCCATCAACGGCGCGGCGCTCGGCGGCGGCCTGGAGATCGCGCTGGCCACCCATCACCGCATCGCGGCGGACGTGCCGGGTTCGCAGATCGGTCTGCCCGAGGCCACCCTCGGCCTGCTGCCCGCGGGCGGCGGCGTCATCCGCACCGTGCGCATGCTCGGCCTGCAGAACGCCCTGATGCAGGTGCTGCTGCAGGGCCAGCGCAACAAGCCGGCCAAGGCCAAGGAGATCGGTCTGATCGACGAGCTGGTCGGTTCGGTCGAGGAGCTGGTCCCCGCCGCCAAGGCGTGGATCAAGGCCAACCCCGAGGCCGGCGTGCAGCCCTGGGACAAGAAGGGCTTCAAGATCCCCGGCGGCACCCCGTCGTCCCCGGCCTTCGCGGCCAACCTGCCCGCGTTCCCCGCGAACCTGCGCAAGCAGATCAAGGGTGCGAACATGCCCGCGCCGCGCGCGATCATGTCCGCCGCGGTCGAGGGCTCGCAGGTCGACATCGACAACGCGTCGCTGATCGAGTCCCGCTACTTCGTGCACCTGCTCACCGGCCCGGTCGCGAAGAACATGATCCAGGCGTTCTTCTTCGACCTGCAGACGATCAACAACGGCGGTTCGCGTCCGAAGGACGTGCCGAAGAAGGAGATCAAGAAGGTCGGCGTGCTCGGCGCGGGCATGATGGGCGCGGGCATCGCGTACGTCTCCGCGAAGGCGGGCTACGAGGTCGTACTGAAGGACGTCTCCATCGAGGCGGCCGAGCGCGGCAAGAACTACTCCGAGAAGATCGAGGCCAAGGCTCTCTCCCGGGGCAAGACCACCGAGGAGAAGTCCAAGGCGCTGCTGGACCGGATCAAGCCGACCGCGGACGCGGCCGACTTCGCCGGCGTCGACTTCGTCATCGAGGCCGTCTTCGAGAACACCGAGCTGAAGCACAAGGTGTTCCAGGAGATCGAGGACGTCGTCACCCCCGACGCGCTGCTCGGTTCGAACACCTCCACCCTGCCGATCACCGGTCTGGCGACCGGCGTGAAGCGCCAGGAGGACTTCATCGGCATCCACTTCTTCTCGCCGGTCGACAAGATGCCGCTGGTGGAGATCATCCGGGGTGAGAAGACCTCGGACGAGGCGCTGGCCCGGGTGTTCGACTACACCCTCGCGATCAAGAAGACTCCGATCGTCGTCAACGACAGCCGCGGCTTCTTCACCTCCCGCGTGATCGGCACCTTCGTCAACGAGGCGATCGCCATGCTCAAGGAGGGCATCGAGCCCGCCACCATCGAGCAGGCCGGTCTGCAGGCGGGCTACCCGGCCGCGCCGCTGCAGCTGTCGGACGAGCTGAACATGAAGCTCATGCAGAAGATCGCCAAGGAGACCTTGGAAGCCGCGCAGGCGGGCGACACCACCCTGGGCGTCAAGCGGCACCCGGCGCAGGACGTCATCGACTACATGGTGTCCGAGGGTCGTCCGGGCCGCCTGGAGAAGGCGGGCTTCTACGAGTACGACGAGAACGGCAAGCGCACCGGTCTGTGGCCGGGCCTGCGTGAGCACTTCAAGACCACTGCGGGCTTCGGCGTCCCGCTGCAGGATCTCATCGACCGCATGCTGTTCGCGGAGGCGATCGAGACCCAGAAGTGCTTCGACGAGGGCGTGCTCACCTCCACCGCCGACGCGAACATCGGTTCGATCTTCGGCATCGGCTTCCCGGCCTGGACCGGTGGTGTGCACCAGTTCATCGTCGGTTACCCGGGTGGCCAGGAGGCCTTCGTGGAGCGTGCCGACTACCTCGCCAAGACCTACGGCGAGCGCTTCGAGGTTCCGGCCTCGCTGCGTAAGTAATCGCGCGCCGCGACGCAACGCCGAAGCCCGCCATCGCTTTTCGCGGTGGCGGGCTTCGGCCGTTTTCCGGCCCGTTCGCCTGCGCGTCCGTTCGGCGCGATAGGTTGGCAGCCGTGCCGAGACGTAGTCGCCATGTTCTGATCGCCAGTTGCGCCCTCGCGCTCGCATCGGCCCCGGTGTCGGCCGCCGATCCGGTGACGACGCCATCGGTGCGTTTGCTGGGCGAGCAAGTCGTCGCGTCGAGCCTGGACTTCGCGGGCACCACCGTGGGTGGCCTGTCCGGGATCGACTACTCCGCGCGCACCGGTGAATTCGTGCTGATCAGCGACGATCGTTCGAACAAGAACCCCGCGCGGTACTACACCGCGCGCTTCGAGGTCGGCGAGCGCGGAGTCGGACCGGTGACCTTCACCGGCACGCACCCCCTGCTGACCGCGGCGGGCGCGCCCTACGCGCCGATGTCGGTCGACCCGGAGGAGATCCGGGTGGACCCGTGGACCGGCGATTACTACTGGACGCAAGAAGGCGAGCGGGACGGCGCGCTGCTGCAAGATCCGTCGGTGCGGATCGCGCACCCGGACGGCTCCTATGTCGGTGACCTGCCGATCCCGGAGAACGAGCGGATGCGCCCCGACTCCGGGCCGCAACAGAACCAGGCACTGGAGGCCGCGACCTTCCTCGCGGGCGGCACGTTGTTCGCCACCGCCACGGAAGGGCCGCTGCTGCAGGACGGGCCGGCGGCGACCACGACGAGCGGGGCACTTACGCGGATCACCGTCCAGGCGCGATCCGGGCCACTGCTCGCCCAGTACGCGTATCCGCTGGATCCGGTCTTCGCCGAGTCGCGGTCGCAGCCCGGCCGCGGCACGAACGGGATCGCTTCGATCCTCGCCGCCGATCCGCTGGACCCCACGAAACTTCTTGTGCTGGAACGGTCCTTCTCGCCGGGCACGCCCAACAAGATCCGCGTCTACGAGGCCGATCTGAGCGCCGCGACCAACATCCTCGACGCCTCGATCGGCGCTGCCCGCCCAGTGGCCAAGCGGCTGCTGGTGGATCTCGACGACGTCGGGCTCGCCGCCGTCGACAACGTGGAGGGCATGACCTGGGGGCCGCGTCTGCCCTCCGGTGAGCGCACCTTGGTTCTGGTCAGCGACGACAATTTCGACAGCCGCCAGATCACCCAGATCATCGCCCTCGCCGTGGCCTAGTCCGTGCCACGCAGCTCCTCGGCGGCGGCCTGGTACGCGGCAGCCGCCCTGGTGAAGTAGTCGAACAGCACCTCCCGCTGTTCGGGTGCGTAGCCGCCGATGATCTCGCCGATGCGCTGCCGTGCGGGGGCGAGCACCTCGTCGAGATCGGCTGGCTTGCCGATCAATTCGACGATCACCTTCCGGCGGTCGCCAGGGACCGGCGCGCGGCGCACGTAGCCCGCGTCCTCCAGGCGGTCGATCAGCCGGGTGGTCGGGCCGGTGGTCAGGCCGCTGCGCGCGCCGAGTTCGCCCGGCGTCATCGGCCCGGCCAGTTCGAGGATGTTGAGCGCGTACAGATCGGTGGCGCCCAGATCGACCGCCCGCGCCCCGGCTTGTCCGTGCAGCATGACCGCGCTCAGGTAGCGCCGGTAGATCTCGCGGGCGTCGGCGCGGAGTCCGGGCGCCGTGGGCTCGCGGTCGGGTTCAGGTGTCGACACGGTTATTCCTCCGCACCTAATGTTTGCTCACATGTAGATAGTTCTACAAAGAAGAAAGATCTTTGAAGAAGTAAAATATCACGGCAGGTCACCACCGCGCCGAGCGGGTTCCCGTAGCCGAGGTGGTTGGTCGAATCGACTCCGGGTATCCGCTCATGTGGACCTGAAGTGGCGGTGGTCACAACCAAGGCGGCATCGGCGCCGGAACCGCTCAGCGGTCGCGAAACACGCGGATTCGGAACACACCCGACCTGTTCGGAAACGTCACCCGCGTGATACCGCACCGCGCTACGTTGGAGTATGCGCAGGCATATCGGACACGGCGTCCGGCGGTCGGCGCGGAGTTGGTCGCCGATGTCGCCGATTCGATGTGAGTGTTCGAGGTGATCACATGAATCCACAGACGCGTTCGGGCCGGGTGCGCCCCGAATCCCCTGCGGCCGAGACGAAGACGCAGCGGCAGCCGCCCGTCGACATCGCCGACGAACTGGAGGCGATGGGCCTGTCCGGTGCGGTGGAGATCGGCCGCGGCGGATTCGGGGTGGTGTATCGCTGTATCCAGACCGCGTTGGACCGGGTGGTCGCGGTGAAGGTGCTTCCCTCGGAGATCGACCAGGAGAGCAGAGAGCGGTTCCTGCGCGAGGAACAGGCCATGGGCAGGCTCTCCGGCCACCCGAACATCGTAGACATACTCCAGGTGGACGTGACGGCAACCGGAATGCCGCTCATCGTCATGCCGTACTGCACCCACGGGTCACTGGAAAAGCTGATTCGCGATCAAGGCCCATTGACCTGGGCGGACTCGCTACGAGCAGGCGTCAAGCTGGCAGGAGCCATCGAGAGCGCGCACCGCGCCCGAATCCTGCACCGCGACGTGAAACCGGCGAATGTGCTGCTCAGTGGTTACGGCGAGCCGCAGCTGACGGATTTCGGCATCGCCCGCATCCCGGGCGGGTTTCGCACGTCGAGCAGCATGATCACCGGCTCGCCCGCGTTCACCGCGCCGGAGGTCCTCAAAGGTGACGAGCCCACCATCCGCTCAGACGTCTACGGCCTCGGCTCGACATTGTTCGCCTTGCTCACCGGGCACGCGGCCTTCGAGCGGCAGGCGGGCGAGCGGGTGGTCGCGCAGTTCCTGCGGATCACCACCCAGCCGGTGCCCGATCTGCGTGAACAGGATATTCCGCCGGATGTCGCCGGCGTCATCGAACAGGCCATGTCCCCGAATCCGCGGGATCGCCCGGCCAGCGCCTACGAGTTCGGCGAAATGCTGCGCGCGGTGCAGCGCGGCCACGATCAGTTGCCGGACGAGATGGCGCTGCTGGAGACCACGCCGGAGCCCGAAACGACCACCCCGGCAGCCGTGGGCGAGCCGACCGCGGTGTGGACCGCCTCCCGTCCCGCGGTCACCGCGCGGCGCAGCTGGCCGTTGACGCTACGGCCCGCCGTCTCCCAGCATCCGGCGGTCGTGCCGACGACGCCGCCGACGGCCGTGACCAAGTTCTGGCCGCCCACGCCCACGCGAGAGCCGATTCCACGGCCGCGTCTGCTGGACATCCTGCGCGCGGGCGGGCGGCGCAGGTTGGCAGTGATCCACGCGCCCGCGGGCTTCGGCAAGAGCACGCTGGCCGCGCAGTGGCGCGCCGAACTCAGCGAAGGCGACACCGCGGTCGCCTGGATCGGCATCGACCGGGACGACGACAACGAGATCTGGCTGCTCGCCCACCTGATCCAGGCCATCCGCCGGGTACATCCGGACGTCGGCGCCGGTCTGGACCAGGTACTGGAGGAACGGCCCGCCGACGCGGCCGCTTTCGTGATTCCCACCCTCATCGACGAGATCCACGCGGCGGGCAGGACGGTCGTGGTGATCGTCGAGGACTGGCAGCGGATCACCGACGGCGGCGCGCATCGCGCGATGGAAGCTCTGCTGGACAACTGCTGCCACCACCTGCGTTTCGTCGTGACCAGCCGGGAACAGTCCGGCCTGCCGACCAGCCGCATGCGAGTGCACGACGAACTGGTCGAGATCGGCTCGGCCGCGCTGCGCCTCAACGAGGCGGAGACCAGGCAGATCCTGGTGGAGCGCAACGGCTTCGACCTGACGCCCGAACAGGTCACCGAAATCCACACCGCCACCGACGGATGGCCTGCGGCCATCCAGCTGGTGGGCCTGTCCTTGCGCGGCAATGCCGACCCGGCTCAGCTGATCGCCACCCTCTCCGAAGGCAACCACGGCATTCGCGAATACCTCGCCGAGAACGTCTTGGACACTTTGGAACCGAAGATGCTCGAGTTCCTGATGTCGATCGCGGTGACCGAGCGGGTGTGCGGTTCGCTCGCCGCGGCGTTGTCCGGCGAGCCGGACGCCGAGCAGCTGCTCGAGCAGGCCGAGCAGCGTGAGCTGTTCCTGCGGCGCATCGAGCACGACCCCGAGTGGTTCCGGATGCAGCCGCTGTTCGCGGAGCACCTGCGGACCCGGCTCGACCGCGTCCACCCGGGGAAGCTGAAGTCGCTGCACCGCAAGGCTTCGCGTTGGTACGCCGAACACCAGCTGCTGCGCAAGTCGGTCGACCACGCGCTGGCCGCGACCGATCTGAAGATGGCGCTGGACCTGCTCGAGGGTGGCGGGATGGACCTGATCGACGGTTCCCGGCTCGCCACGCTGCTGGGCAGCGTGTCGAAGCTGCCGATGCAGCAGGTGGCGTCGCGCTCGAAGTTGCTGATGGCGGTGGCCAGGGCGAACGTCAACCTGCAGCAGTCCGGCGCGGCGCGCAACGCCCTGGGCAGGCTGTCCAACATCCTGGCCCGCGGGTCCACCGGCGACGCCGATGTGCGAGTGCAGCGCTGCCAGGCGGCCGTGCTCGCCGCCGCCGACCAGATCGCGCGCGACCACACCGATGGCGTGCTGGATCGGGTCGCCGACTGCCTGCGGGAGCAGGACGATCTACCCGTGTGGACGGTCTCGACGGCGGCCAACCTGACATCCTTCGTGCGCCTGTGCGAGTTCGACTTCGAGGGCGCGAGGAACATCCAGGAGTGGGCCGAGGAGTACCACGAACGCTCGAAGGATCCGCTGGGCCTGGTGTTCGGTCGCTGCGGCCAGGGCGCCGCCGCCTACGAGCAACTCGACGTGGACACCGCCACGCGCTGTTTCCAGCAGGCCTGGGACTTCGCGCGGGAACGCTCGGGACCGCGCTCGCACGCGGTGCGGGTCGCCGCGGCGCTGCTGGGCGAGATGAGCTACCGCAGGGGCGATCTGGCGACCGCCGACCGGCTGCTCGACGAAAGTCACGAGCTGGTCACCCGGGTCGGTCCGGTGGACTTCCTGATCTCCACCTTCGTCGTCGGCGCCCGGGTCAAGGCGGTCGGGGGAGATCTGTTCACCGCGGCAACGCGACTGGACGAGGGCGCGCGCATCGCCGCCGACAACCGGCTGCCCCGGCTGGCCGCCCACATCCGGGCCGAACGGCTGCGTCTGGGCATGGCGCTGGAGTCCGCGGATCGCCGCTACACCGACCTCAGTGAATCCACGCCGCTCCAGGCGGCGCATCGGCTGACCGGCGCCGCCCTGCTCACCGCCGAAGCCGAGGAACTCGCCGCCATCCGCGCACTGCTCGCCGAACGCCGGCTCGGCTCCGACGACCGGGCGGTGCGCCGCGCCCGCGCGCTGTCCGACCACACCCGCCAGAAGCACCGCCCGCGCGCTCAATTGGACGCCGCGCTGCTCCTCGCGGAATGTCTGGCCACCGCGGGCTGGGTCGGTGAGGCCACCAACCTGCTGCTGCCCGCCGTCGCGACCTGCGCCGACCTCGGCTGGACCAGGCCGCTGCTGGACGCGGGCCCCGGCGTGGTCGGCATCCTGCGCGTGCTGCGCGCCGACCTGCCCGCCTCCGCCCAGGTCGGCGACGTCGAACTGCCCGCCCCGTTCCTGGATGAACTCCTGAACGAGGCGGGCAGCAACGCCTTCTGAACGTCCCGGTCTACGGCTGCCACCACGGGCGCAGCGGTACGGTCCAGTCGCCGTCGGCGGGCAACTTGACGCCGAGCACCTGGTGCAGCTGCACCACGTTGCGCTGGAAGCCCAGCCGGCACCCCGCCATATACAGGCCCCACACCTTCGCGGTGCCCTCGCCGACCTCCGCGACGCAGGCGTCCCAGTTGGCGACCAGGTTCTTGCACCATTCGTGCAGAGTCAGGGCGTAGTGCTCGCGCAGGTTCTCCTCGTGCAGCACCTCGAGCCCGATGTTCTGGATCTCGGAGATGATCCGGCCGGAGCCGATCAGCTCGCCGTCCGGGAACACGTAGCGGTCGATGAAATCGCCCGCCTTTGTGGTGCGGGTGTTGTCCGGGCGGGTGATGCAGTGGTTCAGGAACAGGCCGCCGTCGCGCAGCTTGTTCTTGATGTAGTCGAAGTAGTACGGGTAGTTGTGCACCCCGATGTGCTCGGTGAGCCCGATCGAGGACACCGCGTCGAACTCGCCCTCCGGCACGTCGCGATAGTCGGAGTGCCGCACTTCGGCCAGCTCGGCCAGGCCCTCCTCGGCGATCTTCTTCTGCGCCCAATCCGCCTGCTCGGCCGAGAGCGTCGCGCCGATGACCTTGACGCCGCGCTTGGCGGCGTAGCGCACCATGCCGCCCCAGCCGCAGCCGATGTCGAGCAGCCGGTCACCCTCCTTCAAGCGCAGCTTCTCGAACACCAGGCGGTACTTGTTCTCCTGCGCCTGCTCGAGCGTCCAGCTCTCGTCGCCGTAGGTCGCGCAGGTGTAGGTCATCGACGGGCCGAGCACGTGCTCGTAGAAGGCGTTCGAGACGTCGTAGTGGTGGTGGATGGCTTCGGCGTCGCGCGTCTTGGAGTGGCGCAGTCCCTCGAAGGCGATCCGCCGCCAGCGCGGCAGCGTCTCCTGCGGCGGCGGGGCGACCGGCTTGAGCCGCTCCCAGCCCAGCGAGCGCGCGATGGTCACCAGGGCCAGCGCGGACGGACGGCGGAACTTCAAGCTGTCCATCGCCTTCAGGATCGCGTACGGATCACCCGGGTGCACCCCGCTGGCGGTCATGTCGCCTGCGATGTAGGCGCGCGCCATGCCCAGGTCGCCGGGGGCCGTGGCCAGGTAGTTGATGCCACGCGGAGTCCGGATGTCCAGCGCGAACTCCGAGTCCTCCGGTCCGGTGGCGCTGCCGTCGTAGGCCGTCAACCGGATCGGGACTTCGCCCTCGACGAGGGTCTCGAAGATCTCGGCAATGCTGAGTTTGGTTCCGAGATCGGCGAAGACATCGGAACGGTCCTTGAATGTCGTCATTTGCGTTGCACCGCCTTCGAATACAAATCCAGCAGGCGCTGGTTCGGGTCGTAGCGTTTTTTCAGTTCGGTGTAGGTGTTTCCGCCGTAGAGCGCCGCGAACTCATCCTTGTCGTAGAAGGAATCCGAGTACAGCGACTTATGACCGTCGAATTCGGTCACTTTGTGCTCGATGGCGCGGTTGGCCGCGCCATCCTGCTGCCCCGGGACGGTGGGCACGGCCGACCAGAATCCGACGTTCACGTAGGTCCGGTCCGGCTCCAGGGGATACAGCGGCCAAGCGCGTCCGCCGGACCGCTGCGTGCGGCCGGTCTCGCGCAAACGCAGCGGGCACAGCCAGATCGGCTCGATCGGGATCTCGCGCAGGAACCACTCCACGAAGTCGGCGGTGCGGTCCACCGGCACCTCGATGTCCTGCACGACCCGCTCACGCGGGGGATTGCCCTTGCGAGCCTCCAGCTTGTCCCCGATGTCGTACTTGTGATCGAGCGCAACCAGCTTCCAATAGAAGCTGCTGCGCCGATAGCGCTTCGGCCAGAATCGGCGGATCCTCGGATTCTGCGTGCCGAAGGCGCGGGAGCACCAGAACCAGTCGGTGTCCCAGCGCCACAGGTAGTCGTGGATGGTCAGGCGGTCGCGTTTGGGCGTTTCGCCCTCGTGCTGGATGGACCGGTAGTAGATGTCCATCCCGGTGTAGTCGCTGACCGGGCCCGGCTCGTCGGTGCGGCGGCCCAGCGTCAGATAGCTCTCCTCGGCGGAGAAGACGACGCCGTCGAGGTAGTCCACGGGCTCGTCCGCATAGACCCGATCCGTGACGATCGTCGCGAGGGTGGCCTCCAGTTCGCGCAGGTCCCGGAAGCGAACGTGCCGCAGCGCGACGTACGGTTGTACTTCTTCCAGCTCGATCTTCAGCCGGACCGTGTAACCCAGCGTCCCGTAGGAATTCGGGAAGCCGCGGAACAGATCGGCGTGCTCGTTGTCCGGCGTGGCGGTGAGGATCTCGCCCGCGCCGGTCAGCACGTCCATCTCCAGCACCGACTCGTGCGGCAAACCGCTGCGGAAGGAGGTGGACTCGATGCCGAGGCCGGTGACCGCTCCGCCCAGCGTGATGGTCTTGAGCTGGGGAACGACCAGCGGCGCGAGCCCGTACGGGAGGGTGGCGGCGACCAGCTCCTCGTAGGTGGTCATGCCCGCGACGTCGGCGGTCCTCGCCACGGGGTCGACCGCGATCACCCTGGTCAGCCCCGAGACATCGAGGCCGGGCGCGGTGTTCTTCGCCCTGGCGCGGAAAAGGTTCGAGGTCTTCTTGGCCAAACGGACGTTGGCGTGCTCGGGTATGGCGCGGTAACTCGCCAGAAGGCGATCCACGCCGGCTCGATGCGCGGCAAATCCTGATTCGCGTGCGGCCGGTGCGTGTCCGGCCTTCCCCAACAGACTCACTGCCACCCCTCGACGCTAGTACGGACCATACGGCGGGGCCACCGCGAGGTCTCGGTCGTGGAGAAATGTCACGCATATGTTGCGAAATGGAATACCGAATCGTCCGGAGAAGTTCGCCACACGCTCCGCCCTCGCCGTTATCATCCGGGGCCGACAGGGCAGGATGGAGATCCGTCGAGACACCGCATCCGGACAAGGAGCTCATTGTGGGACAGGTCAGCGCCAGTAGTTCGATCGACGTGGCGGCGGATCCGCAGCGCGCGCTGGAGGCCATCGCCGACTACGACACGGTGCGTCCGCGCATCCTCTCGTCGCACTACCGCGACTACAAGGTGGTCGAAGGGGGCAAGGGCGCGGGCACCGTCGCGGAATGGACGTTGCAGGCCACCGAGAAGCGCTCGCGCAACGTGCACGCGGTCGTCTCGGTGTCCGATTCCATTGTCACCGAGCGCGACTCGAATTCGACCTTGGTGAACACCTGGACCGTCACCCCGGAGGGCGCGGGCGCGCGGGTCACGCTGCGCACCACGTGGAAGGGCGCGGGCGGCGTCGCGGGCATCTTCGAGGGCATCTTCGCGCCGCTCGGCCTGAAGAAGATCCAGGCCGAGGTGCTCGGCAACCTCCAGCGCGAACTGGCCTGATCGTACGGCCGCGACGACGGCCATGGCCGTCGTCGCGGTCTGCTGGGTCTATTCGGCCGCGATGTCGAAGAGGTTCCCCTCGGGATCGGCCAGCGTCGTCCACTTCATGCCCCACTCGTCGAAGTCGGCGACGTGCTTCGCGCCGAGATCGATCGCGCGCGCGACCTCGTCCCGGCCGGAAGCGAGCAGGTCGAGGTGGATGACGTTCTTGCCGGGGTTCTTGTCGGGCACGCGGATGAACATCAGCGGGGGCGCCCGCGGTCCGGCCGACGGTGGCGAACTCCGGGGTGGGGTCGGGATCGACGGGCGTCTCCAGCAACTGTGACCAGAATTCGGCGAGCGCGCCCGCGTTCGCGCAATCGATGGTGACGTGGGCGATCGAGATCGTCATGAATATCTCCTTTTACGGTTGGGCGACGGGCCAGCACACTTCGGTCCGGTAGCCGGCGGGTTCATCGGACGCGTCCGGTCCGAGCAGGTACATCTCGCGGATCGGCTCGGGCAGCGCGACAGCGTGTTCGGCGACGTGACTGCCCAGTGCGCCGTAGGTCCGGTCGAAATCGTCGAACGGACCCTCGTGCACGGCGACGGCGAAACGGCGCGCGGGTAGCTCGATGAGCGAAAGCGTTGCCGGCAGCGCCACATCCGTGTCGGCGACTGGGACGAACGCGACTACTTCGCCTTCGTCCTGCTCGAAGAAGTCGGTGCTGTAGGTGGCGCCGGCGACGCCCGCAGGCGCGATGCTCGCGGCGGCCAGCGCCGCGTACAACGCCTGGAACGTCGAAGCGCACCACTCGCCGATGTGTTCGCGCGCCACCGTCGCGCCGATCGCCGCCGCCGGGAACGCCCCGACCACGCGATACTCCACGGCGATCGGAGCCGATGGCGTCAGCAGCGCGCGCAACGAGGCCACGACCGCGCGGGTACGGGTCAGCTCGGCTTCCATGCGCTCCAGATGCGCCCGCAGCGTGGCGTCACGGGCGTTCTCGTCCGGTGCGGCCAGCACGGCGCGGATCTCCGGAACCGGCATGTCCAGCTCGCGCAGCCGCCGGATCAACTGTGCCTGCGTCACCTGCGCCGTCGCGTACCGCCGATAGCCCGAATTCGCGTCTATGCCGGCCGGAGCGAGCAGACCGATCTCGTGGTAGTAGCGCAACGTCTTCACGCTGAGATTGCTCAGCCTGGAGAATTCCCCGATAGGGACGGTGGCCGTCATGGCACCAGCCAACACCCTCCAGTGACGGGAGGGTCAAACGACACCCGCTGTTCAGGCGAGCGCGAAGGTCAGCAGCAGGGTGGTCTGGAACATGCCGCGCCACCACGAGTAGCCGAACCACACACCGGGAGTGACTTCCCGGATCTCGTCGTAGACCTGCGGCGTCGGCGAGGGCGCGTAGTTCAGTGCCCAGGTCGGCTGCCCATCGGTCAGGGCGGGCGCGACGTAGACGTCGGCGCCCCAGGCCTCGAAGCCCGCACCGGTGAGGCGGTTCATCAGGAAGCCGCCGTCCGGGCCGGTGTAGAAGGTCTTGCCGATCCACAGCGGGGGCGCGATGGCCTGCATGACCGGCGGCCGAGTGACCCAGCCCGATTTCACGCCGACCGGAACGGCGCCGAGCGGTGCGGCGCGGAAGATCGCGTCCTGCTGCTCCGGCGAGCACCGGGAACGCAGCGAATCGAGCGTCGCGGCCTTGTCGTCCGGGTAGAGGACGCAGCCGCCCCCGTAGTCGGCGACCGCCGGGGTCGTCTGGGGCTCGTCTGCCCCTTGCGTGTCGATCACTCCGGGCGTGTCGGTGATCTCCGTATCCGCGGACGCCGCTGCGCCGAGAAAGATGCTGGGAACACCGAGCGTGAGCACCAGGGTGCTCAGGAAACGTGCACGAACTGCGATCATCATTGGCTCCAGATTTGCACACCGCTTTCCGACTCGGTGTCGATGGTAAGGCGCGCATGGTCGGTTCCGATCGGAACTACCCAACCTGTTACCCGTCATGCGCGCTGTTATCCGTCCTGCGCCGCGGACCTGGGACCGTCGGGCCGCGCCGGGGACCGGCCGCGGCAGGACTAGGCTGGCCGGTGACACCTTCTTCAGAGAGGACGCTCCCGTGCAGCCAGGTGGCCAGTTCGATATGCAACAGTTGCTCGCCCAGGCGCAGCAGATGCAGCAGGCGGTGATGGAAGCCCAGGCCGAGATCGCGGCGACCGAGGTGGACGGCGCTGCCGGCGGTGGCTTGGTGCAGGTCAGGCTGAAGGCGAGCGGTGAGGTGGTGTCGCTGACCATCGACCCGAAGGCCGTGGATCCCGACGATGTCGAGACATTGCAGGATTTGGTCATCGGTGCGGTCAACGACGCGATGGCCAACGCGCAGCGCATCGCCGCCGAACGGCTCGGACCCCTGTCCGGTGGCTTCGGCGGCGGCGGTTCGCTGCCCGGTTTCTGAGCCGAGGTAGCAGTTGTACGAGGGTCCGGTCCAGGATCTGATCGACGAATTGGGCAAGCTGCCCGGCGTCGGTCCGAAGAGCGCGCAGCGCATCGCCTTTCATCTGCTCCAGGTGGAGCCGCCGGAGATCGATCGGCTGCAGGCCGCGCTGCAGAAGGTGCGTGACGGGGTGCAGTTCTGCGTGACATGCGGAACGGTCTCCGACGGCGAGCTGTGCCGCATCTGCGCCGACCCGCGCCGGGACCGGACCATGATCTGCGTGGTCGAGGAACCCAAGGACGTGCAGGCGATCGAGCGCACCAGGGAGTTCCGCGGTCGCTACCACGTGCTCGGCGGCGCGCTCGATCCGCTCAGCGGTGTCGGCCCCGACCAGCTGCGGATCCGGGAACTCCTGGCGCGTATCGGAAACCAGGAGGACGGCGTCGACGTCAGCGAGGTGATCATCGCGACGGACCCGAACACCGAGGGCGAGGCCACCGCCACCTACCTGGTCCGGATGCTGCGCGACTTCCCGGGTCTGAGTGTGACCAGGCTGGCCTCGGGCCTGCCGATGGGCGGCGACCTCGAATTCGCCGACGAGCTCACCCTCGGGCGCGCGCTGTCCGGCCGCCGCGCGCTATAGCTCGCGAAAACGCCTCCCGCGGCGGGGATTGCGCCGCGCCGGGCGTGCGTTACCGTGTCGGGGATGAGCATCGAATTCGTGCTGACGACGCTCGTCATCGTCGCCACCCCCGGCACCGGTGTGCTGTTCACGTTGGCGGCGGGGCTGTCTCGCGGTGTGCGAGCCGCGGTGATCGCGGCCTTCGGCTGCACGCTCGGCATCGTTCCGCACATGATCGCGGCGATCACGGGTCTGGCCGCGCTGCTCAACGCCAGCGCGGTCGCGTTCCAGACGCTGAAGTACCTCGGCGTCGGCTATCTGGTGTACATGGCGTGGACCACGTTCCGGGACAAGGGCGCGCTCGCCGTGCCGGAACAGACCGGGCGCACCGCACCCTCGGCACGGAAGGTGATCACCTCGGCGGTGCTGCTGAACCTCCTCAACCCCAAGCTGACCATCTTCTTCTTCGCGTTCCTGCCGCAGTTCGTGCCCGGCGGCGCGCCGAACGCACTGGCGCGCATGCTCGAACTGAGCGGCATCTTCATGCTCGCCACCCTGGTGGTGTTCGCGGTGTACGGCGCGTGCGCCGCCGCCGTCCGCGACCAGGTCATTTCCCGTCCCGTCGTGATCACCTGGATGCGCCGGATCTTCGGCGCGTCGTTCCTCGCGCTGGCGGGCCGGTTGGCCACCCAGAACCAGTGACCGGGTTCAGAGGTCGACGCGCGACCAGGGCAGGCCGGGGAACCGGCTGCGGTCGTCGTTGGCCCAGCCCCAGATGAGGGCGGCTACGGTGGCGGGATCGGAGATGGTTGTGCCGAAATGCTTGTCGGGGGAGCCGTCCCGGTATTCCACGGTGTAGGCGCCGGAGTTCTCCCGGTAGGTCTGGATGTAGAACTGCTCGCCGCGTTCGACGACGAGGTACGGGTTGGGCGGGGCCAGCTCCGGAATCCACTGCTGGACCAGCGCTTCGGTCAGGTACGGGAACTCGCCCGCGCCGCCGTGCGTGACGATGGCCTCGACGTGCTCGGCGGGATCGATCAGCCAGGCCAGTTGCGGGTCGTAGACGGCATAGTTCAGCGGTGTGGCGAGTTCGAACAGCAAGTGGCGGACGAAGCCGACCGCGTCGTAGGGGCACGGCACGTGCAGTGCCGCACCGGTGGCCGCGCCGCCGACCGGCACGGTGCTGAGGAAGTTGTCCTCCTCGGGCAGTTCCGCGTTGCGTCTGTTCAGTTCGGCCGCGATCTGCGCGACCGCCCCCGACTCGGGGACGCCCTGCTGGGTGCTCAGGTAGGCGTCGACCTCCGCGATCGACGATGCGACACCGGACGGCAGCAACACGTGGTCATAGCTCACCGGGCCAGGGTACGGAACCGCTCAGGCGCGGCGCCGGGCCGTCTCGCCGTCGCCACACCGGCAGCCGCCCGCGAGGTCTCGGCAATCGAGGACGAAGGCGTGTCTGGCGTGGCTGAGCTCCAAGCAGTGTTCGTCGGTGCATTCGGCGATCCGGCTCACGTGCACGATCAGGGTTCCGTGGCAGTGGTCGAACGCGGATTCGCAAGACGAACAGTCTGATCTACGCATAATGACCTCCTGACGAGATCGTTGTCGTCGTTCGGTGATACCACCGGTGCGGGCGCCACGGTGGGACCCAGGCCCGTGTGTCGCCGCGCCCGATGTTCAGCAAATTTCTGGCAATTAGTTGTCGCCGCATAGCGTTTTACCCGTTATGACCCCTGCTACATGCGAAAATGGCTGCAAAGACCACTGATGCGGGTGTCCGGCACAAGGTTTCCGGACCGCACGGGAAGCATTCGGCGACCATTGGGCATGGATGGCGGAAGTGAGGTCGGCGCGGTGACGTTGCGCGATGAGCGGCGAGAGACCGCGATCACCGTGCGGGAACAGGTCGCGCGCTACCGCGAAGATGCTTCTGCCACCGCCGCCTACGACGAGTGCGGCGCGCCGGTCGCAGGCTACTACGACGAATTGGTCGACGCCGACGGCAAGGTGCGCCGGGTGTGGTCGCAACTGTCCGCCGACTTCGCCGAACTCGGCGGGGACGGCTTGGGCAAGCTGGACAGCCGGGTGCGCAGGCTGATCGACGACGACGGCATCACCTACCTCGAGGCAGGCGCGTCGGCCGAGAACACGCCTGCGCCGTGGCGCCTCGATCCGATTCCCTTGCCGGTCGCCGCGGACGATTGGACCCGGCTGGAGGCCGGGCTGGAACAGCGCTCCCGCGTGTTCGACGAGGTGCTCACCGACATCTACGGTCCACGCAGGACGCTCGCCTCGGGACTGCTCCCGCCGGAAGTCGTGTTCGGTAATCGCGGCTACGTACGAGCCGCGCACGGCATCACCGTGCCGGGGCGGCACCAACTCTTCCTGCACGCCTGCGATCTCAGTCGCTGGGGCGACGGCCGGTTCCGGGTGCTCGCCGACTGGGCGCAGGCGCCGTCCGGCGCCGGATACGCGCTGGCCGACCGCAGGGTCGTGTCGACCGCGATCCCGGAGGCGTTCGAGCACGCGAATCCGCGTCCGCTGACACCCTTCGCCAGGGCGATGCGATTGATGCTGATCGAATCCGCGCAGACCGACGACGACGAACCGGTGGTCGTCGTGCTCAGTCCAGGCGTGCATTCCGAGACCGCGTTCGATCAGGCCTATCTCGCCTCCACACTCGGCTTTCCGCTGGTGGAGAGCGCCGATCTGGTGGTGCGCGACGGTGCGCTGTGGATGCGGTCGCTCGGCACGCTGAAGCGGGTGGACGTGGTGCTGCGCCGGGTGGGCGCCGAATTCTCCGATCCGCTGGATCTGCGGCCGGATTCGCGGCTGGGCGTGGTGGGACTGGTCGAGGTGCTGCGCCGCGGCGCGGTGACGGTGGTGAACACGCTCGGCAGCGGGCTGCTGGAGAATCCCGCGCTGGCCGGATTCCTGCCCGCCCTGTCGCGCGCGCTGCTCGGTGCGGACCTGTTGCTGGAGAACGCGCCGTCGTACTGGGGTGGTCAGGAACGGGAGCGCGGACATCTGATCGCGAATCTGGACAAGCTGATCGTTCGCTCGGCGGTCGACGGCGCCACGCTGTTCGGCCCCGAGCTGAGTCGTCAGCAGCGCGACGAGATCAAGGTGCGGATCGATGCGCACGGATGGCAATGGGTTGGCCAGGAACCGGCGCAGTTCTCCGTCGCGCCCGCCATCCGCGAGCGCGACGGACTCGCCGCGGCTCCGGTCGGCATGCGATTGTTCTCGCTCGCTCATCGGCGCGGCTACACCGTGATGTCCGGCGGTCTCGGCCAGCTACGTCAGCGCACTACCGATCACGCCGCGCGGAAAGTCGCCGCCAAGGACATCTGGGTGCGGGCCGCGCCGACGGCCGCCGCCGCGATCAGCACCGAGCCGTCGCGCGAGCCGCGGCGCACCGCTCCGGTCGTGGCGGGGATCAGCTCCCCCCGCGTGCTCAACGACCTGTTCTGGATCGGCCGCTACGGCGAGCGCGCGGAGGACACCGCCCGTCTCTTGATCGCCACCCACGAGCGCTACCAAGAGTTCCGGTATCGCCCCTGGCTGGAAGGCGCGGGTGCGTTACCGATCCTCTTGGCCGCCCTCGGACGGACCACCGCCACCGCGGCTCCGACCGACGGGTTGTTCGGTCCCGAGGTGCGAGCCTTTGCGCCGCAGCAGAGTTCGGTCGATCGCGGCCTGCTCGCTCCGTCGGGTGCCGGCGTCGACGAAGATGTCGCGCAATACGGCGACGAGCGGTCGCACGCTGCGGCCGGATCGTTTCCGGATTCTGGTGATGCTCCGGTATCGCCCGGTGCGGGCGAGTGCGCGCAGGGGACTTCGGTGCCGGTCCGATCACGATCTTCCGGCCACGGTACGGCCGAAAAATTGTCGGCTGCCGCGTCATCCGGATCGCGGATGCCGGAAGAGACTGGGGGAGAGCGTAGTTCGAATCACACTGAGCACCACGCTACCGTGGCCCGGAACGAAGCGATGGCCGGAGCCGGAGCGCGACAACAGGTTACGGCCGGTGTGGAGGCCGTCGCCGAAGGGGCGGACGACGGCGTGGCCACCGGTGCGGCGCAGGACAGCGCTCCGGCGGTACACCGGGTGCCGGGCGCGTCCCGCGCGGGCCACGACTACCTCGTCGCACTGACGATAGACCGCGAGCTGCCCGGATCGCTGGCTTTCGCGATCGACCGGTACGGCAGCGCCGCGCGCGCCGTGCGCGACCAGTTGTCGGTGGACACGTGGATGATCCTCGGCTCGGTCGAGCGCGCGCTGGCGTGCTACCCCGCCGCGGTGGACGACCAAGAGGCGGAGTTGTCGGATGTGCATTCGCGAACCCTGGCCGGGCTGCTCGCGCTGTCCGGGATCGACGGCGAGTCGCTGATCCGCGACACCGGGTGGCACGTCAGGGACATCGGTAAGCGGATCGAGCGCGGTCTCGCCCTGACCGCGTTGCTGTCGGCCGCGCTGACCCAACGGTATCCGGAGGAGATCGAACGCGAGGTCACCGAATGGGTGCTGCGCGCCACCGAGTCCTCGGTGAGTTACCGTCGACGCCACCAGGATTCGGTGCGGATCGCGAACGTCGCCGAACTCCTGCTGTTCGACACCGCCAATCCGCGATCGCTGGCCTATCAGCTGGGCCGCCTGCACGCCGATTTCCAGGCGCTGCCCGGTGCGTCCGGCTCGTCGCGTCCGCAGCGGCTGCTCGCGGACGCCCGGCGCATGCTGCGCCGCCTCGATCCCGACGACCTCGAGGTCACCGACGCGAACGAACGGCGCACCGAACTGGCGGAGCTGCTGGAGGGAGTGCACGTGCGCCTGCGCAAGGTATCCGAGTCCTTCGAGACCACGACGCTGTCGCTCCCGGTCGACATCCAGCCGCTGTGGGGCAGCGCGCAGGTCGTCGGATGACCGGCCGTGCGGTCCGGCGCTACCGGATCGAGCATCGCACCAAGTACTCGTACTCCGGCGAAGTCATCAACTCCTATGGGCGCGCGTACTTGACGCCGCGCGATCTCCCCGGTCAGCGTCTGCTCGCGCACGAGATCCGGATCGACCCCGCCCCCTCGGACCGGTCGGTCGGCGCGGATGTGTGGGGCAACATCACGTCCTACTTCCACGTCACCACCGAGCATCGTGCTCTGACGGTCGTCGGCGAATCGCTGGTCGAAGTCGACGCGCCCGCCCGCGACGACGCGGGCCCGGCCGTCGAGCCGTGGGAACGCGCGCGCCCGACGGGGGCGAACGGGCCGTTCGCCGTGGAGTTCGCCCTCGACCTGCACCCGCAGGAGATCACGTCGGAGATCGTCGCGTACGCGGCCGAATCCCTCCGGCCGGGCAGGCCGCTGCTCGACGCGGTGGCCGAGTTGAACACCAGGATCTACACCGACTTCGCCTACCGGTCCGGCGCCACGACGGTGTCCACCCGGGTGGCCGACGTGTTCGCGGCCCGCGCAGGCGTCTGCCAGGACTTCGCGCGCCTCGCGGTCGCCTGCTTGCGGTCGCACGGCCTCGCCGCCCGGTACGTGTCCGGCTATCTGGCCACCGATCCACCACCAGGGAAGGAGCGCATGGTCGGCGCCGACGCCACGCACGCCTGGGCGGCGGTATGGGTGCCCGGCGCCGACGGACCCGACCGCTCGGGCCGGTGGATCGACCTCGACCCCACCAACGACCAGCTCGGCGACGAGCGCTACATCACCGCCGCCTGGGGCCGCGACTACGCCGACGTCCCTCCGCTGCGCGGCATCATCTACACCGATGCGAAGGACAGCACGATCACCGTCTCCGTCGACGTCACCGAGGTGGGTGTACCACGCGATTTACCCGCGGCTCGCGAATACGGCCGGTGAAGGCATGGTCCCGGATCGCCGACGAGGTCGAGCGCCCACCGCGCCGACTGGCGCGGTGGCGAGGCGGACAAACCAGGCAAATCGGCTCGGGCCCGTGGCGCGGTGTGACGGATGGTCGGACCGTCCGGTTGACGCCGTCCGCGATCCGGCCGGACGTTGGTCGTCAGCGCCCGGCTCGGACGTAACGGGTCAGCACGGCCGCGCCGACCGTGTCGACCGACAGCAACTCGAGGTCCGCGGGCGGCGCGCCATCGGCGAACAAACGGTCACCGCTACCGAGGACCGTGGGGAAGATCAGCAGTCGGTACTCGTCGATCAGATCCTTTTCCCGCAATGCGCGAACGATGCTCAGGCTGCCGGTGACGATGACGTCGCCGGGTGCGTTCTCCACCGCCGTATGGAGGTCGCCTTCGACAAGCGTGGAATTCGTCCAGCTCGACGTGTCCGCCAGCGTATGCGAGACAACCAGTTTCGCGGCCTTGTTCATGCGCGTGGCGAAGGGATCGTCGCGGCCGGGCCAGATGGTGGCGAACAATTCCCAGGTGCGGCGGCCCAGCAGCAGCACGCCCTCATCGAGGGCATGCGCCAGGCGGAACTTGTCACCGCCGACGGTCTCGGAACCGTAGCGGAAGGCCCACCCGCCGGTCGCGGTGCCGCCGCGGCCGTCGGGGTCGGACACCCTGCCGTCGAGGGTGACGAACTCGCAGACGATGACGCTCATGACCGGATTCCTTTCGATGGTGTGGCTGTGCACCGGTACGTACCGGCGAACACGCCCGAACTCATCGCTTCGGTCCGGATTGCCGCGAATTCAGCTACTCCGGCGACCTGACCGGCGGGAACAGGCTCAGGCGCGCAGGCGCTCCCGGCGGAGCTGGTCGACCTCGGGCAGGTCGAGGGGCGCCAGTTCGGTGACGCCGAGGGCGCGCATCAGCAGCAGGTCGGCGAGTTCGGGGTTACGAGCCAGCGCCGGGCCGTGCATGTAGGTGCCGATCACCGAACCCTGGACGACGCCCTCCAGCCCGTCGCCGACGCCGTTGCCGACGCCGCGGGTGACACGGGCCAGCCCCTGCGCGTCGCCGCCGAGTTTCGTTCCGCCCCGGTGATTCTCGAAGCCGGTGAGTGGTGCGGTGAGCCCGTCGAGCAGTGGAGCGGTGGTCACCTCGCCGATGGCGCGTTTGTGCTGCGGCGAGGTGGTGACGTCGAGCAGGCCGACGCCGTCGACTCGCTCGCCCGCCGAGGTCTCGTACCACTGGCCGAGGACTTGGATGGCCGCGCAGATCGACAGCACCGGAGCGCCTCGCCCGGCGGCGCGCTGCAAGCCGGGGTAGCGCTGCAGGTGCCGGGTGGCCAGACGCTGGGCGGAATCCTCCGCGCCGCCCAGGGTGTAGACGTCCAGGGAATCGGGCACCGGCTCCGACAGCGTGATCTCGACGATCTCGGCGTCGTAGCCGCGCATGCGCAGTCGTTGCCGCAGCACGAGCGCGTTGCCGCCGTCGCCGTAGGTGCCCATCACGTCCGGCAGCACCAGGCCGATGCGGAAGGTCGACTCGGTCATGAAGCCCGCTCCTCGAGGTCACGGTTGAGATCACGGAAGGCGGTGTAGTTGGCCAGCACTTCCACATGGCCCGCGGGGCACGACGCGATGGCGCGGACCGGATCGGGCACCAGGGTGTGCTCCACGCCCGCGTAGGTCAGTCGCACCGCCAGGTCGGTGGCGCGTTCGCCCGCCGCCACCACCTGCACGCCTTCGAAGTGCTCGAAGCGCACGTCCCACAGCCAGGACAGGTCCTCGCCGTCGGGCACCTGGCCGTTCACCGCGATCACCAGGCCCGCCGAGGTCGGCTCGATCATCGACAGCGCCTCCTGCCACCCGGCCGGGTTCTTGGCCAGCAGCAGACGCGCGTCGTGCTCGCCGACCTGCACGGTGCGGTAGCGGCCCGCGATCTCGCGGACCGTGCCCGCGGCCGCGACGGCCTGCTCCGGGTCGGCGCCCAGCGCGACGGCGGCGGCCACCGCCTGTGCGGCGTTGCCGCGGTTGGCCCGGCCCGGCAGTGCGAGCCGCAGCGGGAAACGCTTGCCCTCCCGCCCGACCAGATCGTCCCCGTCGAGCCACCAGTCCGGTTCGGGACGCTGGAACTCCGCTCCGGTACTGCGCCAGTGCGCGCCCTCCCAGACGATCGGCTCGCCGCTGCGCGGGCAGCTGGTCGCGTCCATCGCCCAGCCGCTGCCCGCGGCGACCCACACCACGTTGGGATGGTCGTAGGCGATGGAGGTGACCAGCACGTCGTCGCAGTTGGCGACCACCACGGTGGCCGGGTGCTTCGCCAGGCCCGCGCGCAGCTTGCGCTCGATCATGTTGATCTCGCCGACCCGGTCGAGCTGGTCGCGGCTGAGGTTCAGCAGCACCACCGCCGAGGGATTCAGCGAATCGGTGACGTGCGGCAGGTGCAGTTCGTCGACCTCGATGGCGGCCAGCGGCGCGCGCCGGTGCGCGTTCAGCGCGGCGACGATGCCCGCGTCCATGTTCGCGCCGTCGGCCTGGGTCGCGACCGCGCCGAGGGTGCTGAGCGCGGCGGTGGTCATCCGCGTGGTGGTCGACTTGCCGTTCGTGCCGGTCACCAGCACGGTGCGCCGCCGCTGCCCGAGCTGGTCCATGACGGTCGGATCGATCTTCAACGCGATCAGTCCGCCGATCATCGACCCTTTACCACGACCCGCCTTCTGCGAGGCCCAGGACGCCGCGGCCGCCGCCGCCAGCGCGAGCCGTCCGCGCACCGATAGTTCTGCCACGTCGCGAGTCTATGTTCGACGCGCGATCCGGGCGCGCCGCGGTCGGGTGGCGTGGGCCACGCGGGTCAGTCGCGGTAGAGCTTGGCCGCGTAGTTCTCCGGCGAGTAGTAGCGCTCCAGCTCCTCCACCGTCTCCGCGACGTTCGTCTGCACCTCTTTGACCAGGCAGGCGGGACTCGGCAGGGTGTCCTCCGGCCACTGCTCCGGCTCCCAGAGATGGCTGCGCATGAACGCCTTGGCGCAGTGGAAGAAGATCTGGTCGATCTCCACCTCGACAGCGAGGATCGGGCGGTGCCCGCGCACCACCATGTCGTCGAAGTACGGCGCGTCGCGCACCAACCGGGCGCGGCCGTTGATCCGCAGCGTCTCGCGGCGTCCCGGGATCACGAACAGCAGGCCGACGTGCGGGTTGGCCAGGATGTTGAGGTAGCCGTCGGCGCGGCGGTTACCGGGGCGCTCCGGGATGGCGAGGGTGGTGTCGTCGAGCACCCGCACGAACCCCGCCGGATCGCCTTTCGGCGAGGCGTCGCAGTTGCCGTCCGCGTCGCTCGTACTCATCACCAGGAACGGAGAGAGCGCGATCCACTCCCGGTCCCTGGCATGCAGGACGGGGCGCTCCTTGGTGGCCGCGCGCGGCGCCACCTCGCCGAGCAATGCCCGCAGGTCCGCCGGGTCGGTGATCTCGTCGGAGGCGGTGCTCTCACGCATAGTTCGATTCAAGCACCGCGGCCTGGGGGATGGCGATCGAATTCGGCTCCGGCGAAGGGAGATCGATCACATCCGCTCAGACGGGGACGTCGAACATGTTCGGCTGTCCGGCCGCGTAGCGGTCGGCGTCGACGCGGCGCAGCGGTTCCAGTTCGGTGGCGCGGTAGAGGGTGTACATCCGGCAGCGCTCCGCGTTCGAACCGGCCACGTCCAGCAGGGCGTTCACCGCGGCGCGCGCGGACTCGTTGGCGCCCTCCATGGTGGCCAGGTCGACGTTGGTGCGCACGTAATCGCCTGCCAGGAAGAGGTTTTCCAGTGCGCCGTGCGGTTGCGGACGGTACTCCCACGACCCGGCGGTGTTGATGAGCAGCGGGTCGGCGTTGGCGTTGCGCCGCTCGCCCTCCTGCCAGGTGATGCCGGGATCGAGGAACCAGGAGTGCAGGTCGGCGTCGCGCAGCACCTCGCCGCGATCGTCCAGATGGGCCTTGATCTGGGCCCACGCCTCTCGAGCGATCTCCTCGTGGGTGCACTCCTTGGCGGGTTTGCCGAATACGATGCCAGGGGTGTTCCAGTCGGAGATGTCCACCGAAAGGCAGTCCTGCACGCCGCCGTCGCCGAACTCGGTCAGCTTGCGGCGCCACAGCTGGTTCTGGCTGATCGAGGTGAGCGACCACGGCGCGTCGATGTAGGCGGTGTGACCGCGCGAGATGTCGGCCGGTCGGCGCAGATAGAACTGGATGCCGTTCATCCAGTCGGTGAACAGGTTGTCCATCCCGGCCAAATCGGGCCGGACCTCGAGTACTTGCGGCGACCACAGCGTGCGCGCCCGTTCGGCGGGCAACGCGACGACGAAGTAGTCGGCCTCGACCGTGCGTTGCGCGCCGGTCTCGTCCACGACCCGGGCCGCGACGATCCTGCGGTCGCGCACCTCCAGCTCGCGCACCTCGGCGCCGAGCACGAAATCCGCTCCGAGTTCGCGGATCCGCCGCGTCCACGGCTCGATCCAGACCGCGTTGGTCGGACCGTTCAGTACCCGGTCCAGGCTGCCGTCGTTGCCGATCCCCAAGGGATTGCCGAGGAACTGCTCGCCCATGGTTCCGATGGTCCGCACGCTCGCGATGTTCTCTTTCGCGGCGACCATGATGCTGGTCAGCGTGCGCGACAGCAGCGCGCGGAACTCGTGCGAGCGCGCGTGGCCGCCGACGAAATCGTGCCAGGAGGTGCGCTCCCATTGGCCGAGGCGGCGGGCGTCGCAGCTGGTGTTGAAGACCAGCAGGCGTTCGGCGAAGTAGACGCCCTCGTTGGAAGGCATCTTGAGTGCGGTCGACAGCGCCGCGCCGAGCGTTTCGCGGAAACTGTCCGGGGAGAATTCGGCACGGGCGCGCGGACCGAGCGGGACGCGGAAGTCGTCGCCGCCGTGCCGGGCGAATCGTGCTTCCGGCACCGCGACCAGGTTGTCCCACACGCCGTTCGCGTTGCCGGGGAACGGGATTCGGCGCATCGTGTCCGGCACGTGCTGATAGAAGCCGGGGAAGAAACGGAAGCCGTGTTCGCCGGGCAGATCCGGCCGTCCACCCGTTCCGGTGCCGGGCACGCCGACGCTGCGGGCTTTGCCGCCCCACGCCCGTTTCTCGTAGATGGTGACCTGGAATCCGCGTTCCGCCAGCTCGTGTGCCGCGGTCAGGCCCGCGACACCGCCGCCGAGTACCGCGACCCTTTTGCCGCCGGGATTCGCTGCGGCAGGCGTGGGTTTCAGCGCACCCGCCGCCAGTGCCCCCGCCGTAGCCACCCCCGCCGCGACCGTGTTACGAAGCAGTGCTCTTCGCGATACGGTCCACTGATTGTCTGCCATGCGCCGCTCTGCTGCCTAGCCTAGGGACCAACTTCCACGCCGGGCACTACTGTAAAGCGGCAAGCCGATCGATTCGCACCGACCCCGTCCAGCGGCCGGTGCGGAATGCGAATGTCGTGACGGAGTGCACATCGAACGTGGGTACGGCCGCTAGGCCGGGCGACCGGTACCTGCCATCGCGGGTGTTCCCGATGGCTCGATGCGGGCGTTCACCGTAGTCGCGCGTGGCCTGCCCGACGTGGCGGCGAACGCTCCCGCCAGCACCACCACCCCGCCGATCAGCGACAACGTGGTCGGAGTTTCGCCCAGGAAAGTCCACGCCGCGGCGATGCCGACGATGGGAACGAGCAGGGAGAACGGCGCGACCAGGCCGGCCGGATAGCGACCGAGCAGATAGGTCCACAACCCCGTGCCGACCACAGTGGCGAGGACGGCGATGTAGGCGAGCGCCAGCAGAGCGGGCAGGCCCGCCGGTGTGAACGCTTCGGCCAGAGCCCGCGCTCCCGTGGTCGGCCCCTCGGCGAACGCCGACAGCGCGAACAGCGGCAGCGGCGGGATGGCGGTGGTCCACAGCATCAGGTGCAGCGGGTTGACGCCGGGGGTCTCGGTACCGGCCAGTCGTGCGCCGATATTGCCGAATGCCCAGCCCAACCCGCCCGCCAAGGTCAGCAGCACCGGAAGCAGGGTGGCGTGGGCGAGCCGGTCCCAGCCGATCACCGCCATGCCCGCCACCGCGACGGCGATGCCCGCGATCTGCACCGGGCGGATCCGCTCGCCCAGCAGCAGCGTGCCGAGCAGCACGGTGAACGGCGCCGAGGATTGCAGTACCAGCGAGGCCAGCCCGGTCGGCATGCCCACCCGCATCGCGGTGAACAGGAACGCGAATTGCAGGATGCCGAAACCGGTGCCGTACAGAAGGATCCACCGCATCCGCACCGGAGGGCGCGGGATGAAAAGCAGCGCGGGCACCGCGAGCACGGCGAAGCGCAGTGCCGCGAAGAAGAACGGGGGGAAGTGGTCGAGCCCGACCCGGATGGCGAGGAAATTCAATCCCCAGAGCAGGACGACGGTCAGGCCGAGCAGGCGGTCGCGGTTGGTCACGCCTTCATCGTGCGGTCTGCTAAAGATCAGAACAATCGAATAATTATGGATCAATGATGTAGCTTCACTTAATGAATTTCGGTTCCGAACCGGTCGCGGCCGGTCCGCCCATGGCGCTGGAGAGGCTGCGTGTGCTGCGTGAGCTGGCCGATCGCGGCACAGTGTCCGCCGTGGCGGCAGCACTGTCCATGACGCCCTCCGCCGTTTCCCAGCAGCTCAAGGTGCTCGCGCGGGAGGCGGGCGTGGCCCTGCTCGAACCGGACGGCAGACGCGTGCGGCTCACCGACGCGGGTCGTGCACTGGTGGTGCGCGCCGACGAAGTGCTCGCCGCAATGGATCGCGCGGTCGCCGAGATGGCGCACTATCGCGGCTCGCCGCGCGGACGGGTCCGCGTCGCGGTGTTTCCCTCGGGCGGTGCGTTGCTGCTGCCGCATGTGCTGCCCGGCATGGTGGACAGCGGAGTCGAGGTGATCGCGCGGGACGAAGACGTGCCGCCCTCGGAAGTGGCGCGACTGCTCGCCGATTACGACGTGGTGCTGACCCATCGTGACGAGCGCGCCGCACCCATCGCCGACCCGCGCGTCGCGACCCGGGTGCTCATGCGCGAGCCGATCGATGTGGTCGCGGCGCCGACGCATCGGCTCGCGGGCCGTTCGGCCGTCGCGCCGGAGGAACTGGCCGACGAGACCTGGCTCAGTGTGCGGGGCGGTTTTCCCGTCGACGACGTACTGCGCTCGATCGCCACCGTGACCGGCGTGCAGCCACGTATAGCGCAGCGTCTCAACGATTTCCGCGTCATCGAGACGCTGGTCGCCGTCGGCTACGGTGTCGCGCTCATGCCTCGCTACGCGGTCGGCCACCCTGATCTGGCGGTGCTACGGCTGTCCGGCGTACGCGCCGCTCGGATATACGAACTGGCCACCCGGCCCCGGGCCGAGGCCCGTCCGGCGATCGCGGCCGTGCTCGCGGCGTTCGAGTCGGCCGCCGCACTCACGACGGCCGACTCCGCGCACGGAACGGGCTCCGCCGCACGAGCATGATTCCGCGCGACGATCAGAATCCGTGCGGTGGCTGGTGCCGATAGGGATGCTGGGCCTGCGAGCTGACGTAGCCGAAGTCGTCGGCGACCATCGCCGCCAGCTCCAGCAGCGCCCGCCGGGTCGGCTTGCTCACCAGTTCCAGATCGATTTCCGCGCCCTCGGCGAGGTGATCGTCGAACGGCACGACCTGCACCGCGCGGGTGCGATCGAGGAACAGCTTGCGCAGCTGGTCGAGGTCGACGGTGGACGCGCCGCGCCGGGAAGCGTTCACCACCACGACGGTTCGTTCCACCAGCTTGCCGTAGCCGTGGTGGTCGAGCCAGTCCAGCGTGGCCGACGCGCTGCGCGCGCCGTCGATGGCGGGCGAGGTGACCAGCACCAGCGAGCTCGCCATATCCAGCACGCCCGCCATTGCCGAGTGCATCAAGCCGGTTCCGCAGTCGGTCAGGATGATGTTGTAGAACGACTGCAGAATGCTGATCGCCTTGCGGTAGTCCGCTTCGCTGAACGCCTCCGAGACCGCCGGATCCTGTTCACTGGCGAGCACTTCCAAGCGGCTCGGCGCCTGCGAGGTGTGCGCCCGCACGTCGGAGTACCTGGTGATGTGCTGATCCTCGAGCAGGTTGCGCACGGTGGAGCGGGTCTGCCGTGGCACCCGGTGCGCGAGCGTGCCCAGGTCGGGGTTGGCGTCGATCGCGATGACCCGGTCGCCGCGCTGCGAAGCGAAGGTGGAGCCGAGACCCACCGTGGTGGTGGTCTTCCCGACACCGCCCTTGAGCGAAAGGATCGCGATCCGGTAGTCACCGCGCACCGGCTGGTTCACCCGGTCGGCGAGGTCCTGGTAGACGATGTCGGCCGCCGACTCGCCCGGATTGATCATGCCGCCGGACACCTTGTGCACCGCACGACGCCAGCCGCTGCGCGGCGCCCTGCGGGCGCGCCGGAGCAGATTCAGGTCGTTCACCGAATGTCCCGGCTGGCCGGGCTGCGGCACATGCTGCGGTTGGAACGGCGGTACCGACTGGTGCGGACCCGGCCCGCCTTGCCAGCCCGGCCCCTGCGGTTGCCCGAGCGGCGGCGGAGGCGGCGGTTGATAGGCGGGCGGCGGAGGCTGGTGCGTCACCGGCGGAGGCGGCGGCGCCCAGCTGTAGATCGGGCCGCTGGGCTGATCGAGTTGCGGCGCAGGAGATTCGGGCTGCGCGGAATCCATGGGCACATGCCGGGTCAGGCCGTCGCCGCCGATCTCCTGGCGGTACTCCCCGTAACCGGGATGAGGTCCGTCCGGAGGCGGGGCTATCGGGTGGCTACCGCTATGGCCCGACGGTGGCTGAAAGGTGCCGGTAGTGAACGGCTCTCCCGGAAAGGGCGACGGAGGGGGATACGCGCCCGCGTTCGGCGGGGCGTACGAGCCGTAGGGCTCGGCCGGTCCGGCCTGCGGGGGAGCCCATGCCTGCGCCAGCGGGGCGGCTTGCGGGTAGGCCGTGGTCTGCTCCGTCGAGCCGTGCGGCTCGGGCTGTTCGGGTTGGGCGTCCGGCTGGGCCGACCCGGCCGACGCGTCGGTTTCCTTCGCTTCCGTACCGCCGGCCGGCTCGGCCGACGGGTCCTTGGCCGATGACTCCACGTCGCTGACTTCGGCCGTATCCACGGAATGACTCTGCAGCCAGGGTGGAGAGGTCGGATTGTGGTCGTTTGTTGTCACGGTTCCCCCATCTGCTCGGGAGTTCGAGCAGAGAGCTCGGCGCTTGGAGTGCGAATCCAACGCTAGCACGGGGTTCGCTACCCCGTGTCGCGGTAGGCATGCCGGGCTTGGGGAGCCGAATGCCCGCGACAAATGGTCTGTCCCAGCGAGATCGGGCGCCGCGCGGTGGAACCCGCGCGGCGCCCGTCCGCGTACTTGCCGAGATGCGCTGTCAGTGCGCCCGGTTCACCGCCGACACCACCGCGCGCAGCGACGCGGTCGTGATCGAGGTGGCGATGCCGACGCCCCACACCACCTTGTCGCCGATCGCGCACTCCACGTAGGCGGCGGCCTGCGCGTCGTCACCCGCGGACATGGCGTGCTCGGAGTAGTCCAGCACCTCGACGTCGAAACCGACGGCGGCGATCGCGTCGACGAACGCCGCGAGCGGTCCGTTGCCCTTGCCGGTGATCTCCTGCTCGACGCCGTCGACCTTCACCACGGCCACGATCGAGTCGACCCCGCCGTCGGTCTCCGACGCGGTGACCTTCTGGCGCATCCGCTCCAGCGGCCGGATCGGGCTCAGGTACTCCTCGTGGAAGACGTCCCACATCTCCTTGGGCGTCACCTCGCCGCCCTCGCCGTCGGTGATCTTCTGGATCGCCTGGGAGAACTCGATCTGCAGCCGCCTCGGCAACGCCAGCCCGTGGTCGGTCTTCATGATGTAGGCGACGCCGCCCTTGCCGGACTGCGAGTTGACCCGGATGACCGCCTCGTAGGTGCGACCCACGTCCTTCGGGTCGATCGGCAGGTAGGGCACCTCCCAGACGATGTCGTCGACGTCCGCCTCGGCGGCGTCGGCCGCGGTCTTCATCGCGTCCAGACCCTTGTTGATGGCGTCCTGGTGGCTGCCGGAGAACGCAGTGTAGACCAGGTCGCCGCCGTACGGGTGCCGCTCGTGCACCGGCAACTGGTTGCAGTACTCGACGGTGCGGCGGATCTCATCGATGTCGGAGAAGTTGATCTGCGGATCGACGCCGCGGGAGAACAGGTTCATCCCCAGCGTGACCAGGCACACGTTGCCGGTGCGCTCGCCGTTGCCGAACAGGCAGCCCTCGATCCGGTCGGCGCCGGCCTGGTAGCCCAGCTCGGCGGCGGCCACGGCGGTGCCGCGGTCGTTGTGCGGGTGCAGCGACAGCACGATCGCCTCGCGGCGGGCCAAGTTGCGGCTCATCCACTCGATCGAGTCGGCGTAGACGTTCGGAGTCGCCATCTCCACGGTGGCGGGCAGGTTGATGATCAGCGGCTTCTCCGGCGTCGGGGCGATGATCGCCGAGACCGCGTCGCAGACGTCCTTGGCGTACTCCAGCTCCGTGCCGGTGTAGGACTCCGGGCTGTACTCGTAACGCCAATTGGTGTCCGGGTAGCGCTGCTCGATCTCCAGGCACAACGCGGCGGCGTCGGTGGCGATCTTCTTCACCGCGTCGCGGTCGGCGCGGAAGACCACCTTGCGCTGCAGGATCGAGGTGGAGTTGTAGAAGTGCACGATGACGTTCTGCGCGCCCGCGCAGGCTTCGAACGTGCGCTCGATCAGCTCCGGGCGGCACTGGGTGAGCACCTGGATGGTGACGTCGTCGGGGATCGCGCCGTCCTCGATGATCTCGCGGACGAAGTCGAAATCGGTCTGGCTGGCCGAGGGGAAGCCGACCTCGATCTCCTTGTAACCCATCCGCACCAGCAGGTCGAACATGCGGCGCTTGCGGGCCGGGCTCATCGGGTCGATCAACGCTTGGTTGCCGTCGCGCAGGTCGACCGCGCACCAGCCGGGCGCCCGGTCGATGACCTTGTCCGGCCAGGTGCGGTCGGGCAGCGTGATCGGCTCGACCTCCTCGGCGAAGGGCCGGTAACGGAACGTCGGCATCGAGGAGTTCTTCTGTTTGTTCCAGCCGGGCTGGTCGGCGGGGGCTGGTCTGCTCGGCGCGGTGATGGTGCGCGCGCCGGACACAAATGCGTCAGCAGGGGACATGGGCGGTTCTCCCGAGGATGTCGTTTTTCCCAATGGGGGCTGGTCGACCGGCGCGGCAAAACCCCGCGACGGGAGCCGGTCCGATCAGACCCCGTCGCGGCGGTCGAGAAGAAGTGCCCGCTGCATGATGTCCGCGAGTTTACCGTGCGGACATACTGCCGGGAAGGGTGGTCCCGTCGTCGGGTGATCCGACGACCCCGCTACCGTTCGGTCCGGCAGTGAACCACGCTTGTACGGGCCCGAGGTCCGACGGGACGTCGAAGGATTGGCAATGACCTGGCTGGAGCAACTGGCCGTCTTCGGTGCGGGCATCGCGGCGGGCGGCATCAACACGATCGTCGGCTCCGGCACGCTGATCACCTTTCCCGTTCTGCTCGCGTTCGGCCTGCCGCCGGTGACCGCGAATGTGTCCAACACCATCGGTCTGGTCCCCGGCTCGATCAGTGGCGTGCACGGATACCGCCGCGAACTGACGGGGCAGCGCGATCGGCTGCTGCGGTTGGGCACCGCCTCGCTGCTCGGCGGCATCACCGGTGCGGTGCTGCTGCTGGTGTTGCCCGCCGAAGCGTTCAAGGCGATCGTGCCCATTCTCATCATGGTGGCATTGGTGCTGGTCGTCGTGCAGCCACGGCTGGCGAGCTGGGTCAAGCGCCGCCGGGAGAACGACGGCGCCCCGGTGCCGGAGCACGGGGGGCCCATCCTGCTCGCCGCGGTTTACGCCGCCGGTGTCTACGGCGGGTACTTCGGGGCCGCGCAAGGCGTGCTGCTGATCGGGTTGCTCGGCGTTTTCGTGCACGACGACATCCAGCGCCTCAACGGGGCGAAGAACGTGCTCGCCCTGATCGTGAACGCGGTCTCCGCGCTGATCTTCATCGTCGTGGCGGACGTGGACTGGCGCGCGGTGGTGCTGATCGCGCTCGGCTCGATCATCGGCGGGCAACTCGGCGCGCGGTTGGGCAGGCGGATGCCGCCGACCTTGCTGCGGGCGGTCATCGTCGTGGTCGGACTGATCGCGGTGATCCGTTTGGTGACGTCCTAGAGCCGGATGTCAATCCTCAGGGTGACGACGGCCACCGGGCACGGAGCCCAGGATGAATGCCGTGCCTAGCTGGAGAATCGTCATCGTCGCCGCGCTCGCCGCGCTGCTGCCCGTGGTGAGCGGCTGCGGCGGCCCGCCGAGCCGACACGAGTCGGCGGTCGCGGACCTGGTCGCCCAGGCCGACGCCGCGCCGACGCCCCGGCTGGAGTGGGCGGGGTGCGCGGAGCCGGAGCTGAGCCGGTTCCAGTGCGCGACCGCGCAAGTTCCGGTGGACTACGCGCACCCCGACGGCCCGACCCTCGGGCTGGCGGTGGTGCGTCAGCAGGCCACCGACCCGCAGCGGCGGATCGGCACGCTGTTCTCCGCCGTCGGCGGTCCCGGAGGCTCGGGGCTGCGCTGGGCGGCGAAGGGAGAACTGTTAGGCGGCGAACTCGCGCGCCGCTTCGACGTGGTCACCTTCGACCAGCGCGGCGTCGGCCGCAGCGGGCAGGTGCGGTGTTTCGCGGACGCCGAGCAGCAGCGGCGGTTCTGGTCCGGGGCCCCGCTGCCGCCCGTGCGTCCGGAGCAGGAGCGCGCGGCCGACGCGGCGAGCCGCGAGCTGGCCGCCGGTTGCGCGGCGCACGGCGGCGCGTTGCTCGGGCACCTGACCACCGTCGACGCGGCGCGCGACCTGGACCTGCTGCGCCGGGCCGTCGGCGACCCCCAGCTGACCTATGAAGGCGGTTCCTACGCGAGCTACCTGGGCCAGGTGTACGGCGCGCTGTTCGGCGATCGGGTGCGCGCCCTGCACCTGGCGTCGATGATCGACCCGGACGCCTACACCAACGACACGCGCAGCGCCATCGAGACCACCGCGGCCGGGACCGAGGAAGTGCTCGATGAATTCCTGCGGTTGTGCGCGGACGCGGGGCGGGAGCGCTGTGCCTTCGCGGCGCCGGACGGCGGCGCGGGCGATCCCGGCCGCTCCACTGACCTTCGCGCTCGCAATGACGCTGTGCTGCAACGTCTTCGCGACGCGCCGCTGATGGTGGGGGCCGGGGAGCGAGCGCGCACGGTCACCTACGCCGAGGCGCTGTCGTCGCACGCGCTGTTGCTGTACGACCCGGACGAGGGTTGGCCCGCCCTGGCTCAACTGCTCGCCGAACTGGAGCGCGGCCCGTCGGGCGATCCCGACACGGTCGGCCGGATCCTCTCGGCCACAACGCAACCGTATGACTTCCTCGACTCGTTCACGGCGATCTCCTGTGCGGACAACAACTTTCCCCGCGACTCGGCCCAGTGGCCTTCACTTGCAAAGGATCTGACGCGTGTCAGCTCCGCTTACGGCCCGCTCTGGCTGTGGCTGCACCAGGCCTGCGCCTCTTGGCCGTCGCCGCCCGAGGGATATGCCCAGCGATACGCCGGGCCGTGGATCCTGCGATCGGACACCCCAGCCGTGCTGGTGAACAACCGATTCGATCCGGTCACCCCGCTCAGCTCCGCGCGGCGCGCGCAGCGGGAACTGGTGAACGCACGGTTGGTCGTCGTCGAAGGCGGCTACGGGCACGCTGTGCTCGGCGAGTGCACACGCAAACTGCGCGAGCGCTATCTCGTCGACTTGCAACTGCCCGCCCCGGGAGCGACCTGTCGCGCGGACGAGCTGCCGTTCGAGCGATAGCGAAAACGGATATCTGTTCACAAATCGGGAATACCGGTAATCTGCGCACGCTAAGCCTGATGATGGAAGGTGACCGGTGCGTAGACGTGCCTTGTTCAAGGCGGCTGGCACGGCCGCCCTGCTCGGTGCTGTGGGATCGATAACGGGAACCGGCGCGGCGGCCGCGGATCCGATGTGGGAGGCCCTGTTCCACGCTTGGGTGCCGGAGATCTTCGCCCCGATTCCCGACCCGCCGGAGCACTCGCCCGCGATCGTCGTCGGCTCGGGCTTCGGCGCAGCGGTGTCCGCGTTGCGCCTGGCCGAGGCCGGGGTGGCCACCACCGTGCTGGAGCGCGGTTCGCGCTGGCCGAACGACCCGTGGCGGGAGATCTTCACCGGCGACGACCTCCCCGACGGTCGCGGCTTCTGGCACCGCACCAACTTCACCGGCGTCACCAAGGTGCCGATGCATTTCGCCAGTTTCGGCGGCGTGCTGGACTGCACCGAGTATCCGGGCATCGACGTCTGGCGCGCGGCTGCCGTCGGCGGCGGTTCGGTGATCTTCAGCGGCGCCATGATCGCCCCGGAGCGCCGCTTCTTCGACCACGTCTTCGGTGGCGGCGTCGACTACGGCGAGATGGAGCGCGTCTACTACCCGCGCGTGCGCCAGATGTTGCGGCTGAGCCCGATGCCCGCGGACATCTACAACTCCTCGCCGTTCGCGCACTCCCGCGCCTGGGACGACCAGGTGCGCAAGGCAGGCTATCAGCCCCAGGCCAACGACTCGATTTTCAACTGGGACATCCTGCGCGCCGAATTGGCCGGAGCGTCAAGGGCTTCCGCGACGGCGGCCAGGAGCAATCTGGGCAACTCCAACGGCGCCAAGTTCGACCTGAATCAGAACTACCTGGCATATGCGCAGGGCACCGGCCGGTGCGGAGTCTTCCCCGGCCACCGAGTCGACGCCATCGCGCAGGAATCCGGCGGCCGCTACGCGGTCACCGTGGCGAAGCTGTCGCCGACCGGTGACGTGTTGTCCACCCGCACCCTCACCTGTGATCGGCTCTTCCTCGGCGCCGGGTCGATCGGTACCTCCGAACTGCTGGTCCGTGCGCAGGCCACCGGCGCGCTACCGAACCTGAACGAGCACGTCGGCGACGGGTGGGGCACCAACGGTGACGTGGTCCTGGCCCGCGGGGCCAGCGCGCTGGCCGGTCAGGGCCAAGGCGTGCCGAGCGCGAGCCGGATCTTCGACGAGTCCGCCGTGCCGCTGACCCTGGAGAGCTGGTACATCCCCGGCATCCCGTTCGAGACCGGCGCGCTCGCCTCGCTCGGCATGGTGCTCGACTCGACCCGCACCCGGTTCGGCTACGACCGGGCCACGAACCGAGTCGGGCTGAGCTGGTCGGTCAAGAACCGGGACGAGACGGTCGCGCTGGCCCGCGCGGTCGACCACCGGATCGCCGAACGCGCGGACGCCCTCGTCGAGTACAGCGCCCTCGGCTACGACGCGAACGCGCTGTTCACCGCGCATCCACTCGGTGGGGCGGTGCTCGGGCGCGCCACCGACGGCTACGGCCGGGTGCACGGTCACCCCGGCCTCTACGTGATGGACGGCGCCGCGATACCCGGCAGCACCGGAACGGTCAACCCGTCGCTGACCATCGCCGCGCTGGCCGAGCGCAATATCGAGGCGATCGTTCGCGCCGGTCGCTGAGATTCGCCTGCGCCGGGCGAAGCGTTCGCCCGGCGCCCTTTCCGGGGGTATCGCCAACCGTGCCGAGCGTGCTTTCCGCGTACTAATGTCGGCGGCACCGTTCGGCGTCGAAGGGAACCGCAGTGTCCGCTCCCAGCTCGGGTATCGAGAGCTCCTCCGTCGAGCGATACGGTCTGCGGGACGCGCCGGAGCCGCAGGACTATCCGCGCAAGCCGCCCATGCTCTGGACCGATTTCCTGATGCTGGCGCTGGCCATCGTGTCCGTGGCGCTGGTCGCCTGGATCACCTTCTTCCCGGTCTCCGGGCACACCTACCACGTGGTCGTGGTCGTCGACTGGACGTTGTGCGGGGTGTTCGCGATCGAATTCCTGTGGCGCTGGCGCCGCGCGGGCTGGCCGTGGACCTTCCCGTTCATCTATTGGTACGAGGTCGTCGGCATGATCCCGGTGACCAGCCCGTTCTTCCGCGGCTTCCGTTTGCTGCGGGTCGTGGTGATCGGCGTCCGGCTGGCCCGGGTGGCCGACCGGGTGTTCGGTGACCGGGTGACCGCCGCGGTGGTGAACCGGTTCGTGGCGACCATCGTCGACACCATCCGCCGTCCGATGACGATCGCGGTGATGGACGAGGTGGCCGAGGTGCTGCGCACCGGCCACTACACCCGCAACATCGCGGCCGCCCTGGAGGAGAACCGCGCCGAGCTGGACGAGATGATCGTGGAGTTGATCAAGAAGGACCCGCAGGCGGGACGGGTGCGCTACATCCCGTTCCACGACGAGATCATCCGGCTGATCGCCGACACCACGTTCCGCATCGTGTTCCAGGTGCTGGAGGATCCGCGCACCGACGAACTCGTCGCGGACGTGCTGCGGGAGAACATCGATCAGATCCGCGACGCGGTTCGCGACGGTGTGCGGGTGCCGCCGTCCGCGTACGGGCCCACGCCCGACGAGGACTGCGTGCGGCATCGGCTCAATCAGGTACCGCGTGCCTGATGGCGTCCCGCGGCTGTGCCAAACGCACGGTCTCCCAAGCGATCAGCGCGACCAAGACGCCGCACAGCAGGGCCAGCGAAGCCAGCGCGGGCAAGGCGCAGGCCAACGGGATGAGCGCCAGCAGCACCACGATGGCGACCACGCGCGGCGCCGTGACGGTGCGCGTGGCGTAGTGCTTGAAACCCACCAGCGCGATCAGATACAGCACGACGCCGCCGTAGAGGGCGTAGAGCGGAATTCCGTACAGCGCGTCCGTCAAAGTGTGGTGTGCGGAATCCCCGACGTAGTACAAGACCTTCTTCAGCCCCAGTGACAGCGCGATGATCCCGACGATCATCGGGAAATGCCAGAAGGTGTAGGACGCCTGCGCGATCTTGATCTGCCGCTTGCCCTCGGCGTGGACCAGTTCGTGCTCCACCGCCAGGGCCGCGACGTCGAAATACGCCCACCACAGGAGACCGGAAATGGCGAGACCGAGCAGCGAGCCGAGCGCGATCGGCCAGGAGATCGGCAGGCCGGCCACCCCGATACCGATCGAGACGATCGATTCACCGAGCGCGACGATGATGATCAGCCCGTATCGCTCGACGAAATGGGTGGCCGAATTCAACCGCCAATCGGTGCCCGCGAACAGTGTCCAGAGGTAGTCGCCCGCGATCGCGGCGATCCACAGCGCGATCTGCACGCGACCGGTGGTCATGGCGGCGACGACGAGCAATGTGGTGCCGAGGGTGATCGACCCGAGCGCCCAGCGCAGCAGCTGGCCGCGCAATTGCGCATCCTCGGAACTGGCCAGCCAGAACATCCCGAAATGCACCAACCGCACGATCAGGTACGCGACGGCGAAGACCAGCGGACCGAACCATCCTCCGGCCAGATCTCGGAACGCCTCCGGGATGGTGAGCGCGGCGAGGAAGGCGCCGCCCATCGCGGCGAACATCGCGACCCGCGCGATGCCCTCGTCGGCGCGGACCACGTTGCCGAGCCAGGAATAGGCGATCCACAGCCACCACATCACCGCGAGCACCAGCAGCCCGCGCAGCATGTTCTTCGCGCTGGTCTCCTCCGCGACCAAGCCGGTGACCATGGTGAACGCGAAGACGAGCACCAGGTCGAAGAACAACTCGAGCTGGGTCACCGACGCGCCTTCGGCCATCGGCTGGAACCGCACCCGTTTGGAACCGATCATGCGCTCATCGTCGCACCCCGGCCGATTCCGCGCCGGTCCGCTGCTTCGCCCGGCGGCCGATTTCGCGCAGAGCGCAGCCGTTCGCGCTATACGGGTTGATAGGTCTCCGTTTCGGGGAACCGCTCGGCGAAATCTATGAAGCACTCCACGACCACCTCGTTGGCCTTACGGAAAGTGCGTTTGAGCAGAAATCCGGGAACCGGGAGGGGCAGATAGAGCTCGACGTGGTACCAGACGTGCGTGCCGTCGACGCTGTCGGTCACCTCGAAAAAACCGCCGCCCCGCACGCCCCTGGTGCTGTCGGCGACGATCCAGGAGGACCGGTCGTCGGTCCAATCATATTCCAGCACTTGCAAATCCGAGCTGCCGAGCAGCTCCGCCTTGAGGAAGACCCGCCGGGGTCTGCGTCGTGCGTCGCGGGTCGCGACCCGGACGTCGCTGTAGGACGACGACCATTCCGGAAGCGCTTCGACGTCGGTCAGGGCGTCCATGACCTGTCCGGGATCGGTGTCGACGAAGAATCGGATATCCGTTTTGGTGCGCATGGCATACCTCCGACACCCGGATGGACAAGTCCGGCCGATTGTCTCCGTGATTTGTCCGGTTCGTCAACCTGACTGTGCCAGACCACATCTCGGTTACCGGGATAACGTGCCGTTATCTGCTCGAGATCGGCGATCGGGCAACCGCCGGAACAACTTCCGTCCGGAACGACGGGCTCGGCCGAGGTTCGCGCGCCTACGATCGGATCCGAATGGGCGCGGTATCCGGCGCCTTCGGTACGGGCGGGAGGATGTCATGAAATACGCCGAACTGCTGGCGCAGGCGCGCGACGCGATCACGGTGCGCCGGGTTTACGGCGACCCCTACGAATCCGGCGGCGCGATAGTCATTCCCGCCGCCTCGGTCGGGGGTGGCGGTGGTGGCGGCGGCGGTACCGGGAACAGCGCCGGCGGGGATGGCTCCGGCGAAGGCGTGGCGTTCGGTGTAGGCGCCAAGCCGGTCGGCGCTTACGTGCTTCGCGATGGTCGGCTGACCTGGCATCCGGCCGTGGACGTCAACGCGATCATCGAGACGGCAAGCAAGGTGCTGATCGCGGCCATCCTGGCTTTCGCGCTGGCCCGGCGCGCCAAGCGAAGCGCCTGAGCGATGCGGGCGCAGTTCCCCGTCGGTGAGCGCCGGGCCGGGCGCGGGCGAGGCCGCCCAGCGCTCGGTCCGGCGCGGCGGTCATTCCGACGTGGCGGGCTCGACGATCGCGTCGGGCCCTGGATACACCAGTGACTCGTGACCGTCGGAGAAGCGCACCACGTAGGGCGGCGTCCCGTCCGGCCCGCGGACCTCGATGATCTCGGCCAGGTGATCCACTTCTCCCACCACGTGTCCGTGCACGCAGAGTCGATCTCCTACATGTGCGATCATCGCCCCATTATCGAACGGAGTGCTGCGCGTCACAACCACTCCGTGAAGGCGCGCGGGATCCGATCACGGTCATCCGAGCTCATCACGCGGTCGGCCGCGGCTTCGATCAGTGCCCGGCTCCGCTCCGTGGTGACCGCGGCGGACCGCTCGGCAGTTGAAAGCACTCCGCTTGTAGTACTACGTGTCACGCGCTGTGGCGGAGTCCCCCCCGGGACGCTGCCCACGCCCGCGCGGCCACACGTCGGCCCGGCGGAGTCGGGCCGGGTCGTCACGCCGGGGTTGGGCTTGTCCGGGCGGCGGTCTGCCCGGACATTCGTCGCCTCGGCCGGAGGGGCCCGGTTCAGCTCGCGTCGGTGAGGAACGACAGCCGCACCTGCCGGTCCGGGTTGTCGACATTGAGATCGACCAGCGCGATCGACTGCCAAGTACCGAGGGCGAGCTTTCCGCCGAGTACCGGAACGGTCGCGTAGGGCGGGATGAGGGCGGGCATCACGTGCGAACGCCCGTGTCCGCGCGAGCCGTGCGCGTGCCGCCACCGGTCGTCGGCGGGCAGGAGATCACGTAGCGCGGCCAGCAGATCGTCGTCGCTGCGCGCGCCGAGTTCCATGATCGCGATTCCGGCCGTGGCGTGCGGCACGAAGACGTGCAGCAGCCCGTCACCGCCCGCTTCTCGCGCGAATGTCGCGCACTGCGGCGTGATGTCCTGTACCACTTCACTGTGGCCCGTTCTCACCTCGAGCAGCGTGCTCTTCATGCGCCCATCGTCCCCCATCCGCGGCGGCCCGCGCGGCGCGACCGGGATCGGATGCGGCTGTGTGCTTTTCCACAAGCCGGGTAGGTAGCGGCAAAACCGCTGGCCTCGGCCGGTACCCTGGATGACTGTTACCAGTTTGTTGTCGATCTTGGAGGACCCTGTCGTGGCTCTCGTGGTTCAGAAGTACGGAGGATCCTCGGTAGCGACCGCCGAGCGGATCCGGCGCGTCGCTGAACGGATCGTGGAGACCAAGAAGCAAGGCCACGACGTGGTGGTGGTCTGCTCCGCCATGGGTGACACCACCGACGAGCTGCTCGATCTCGCTCAGCAGGTGGCGCCGTCGCCGCCTGCCCGCGAGATGGACATGCTGCTCACCTCGGGTGAGCGCATCTCCAACGCGCTGGTCGCCATGGCCATCCACTCCCTCGGCGCGGAGGCCCGCTCGTTCACCGGCTCGCAGGCGGGCGTGATCACCACGGGCGCGCACGGCAACGCGAAGATCATCGACGTGACCCCCGGCCGCGTCCGCGACGCACTGGACAAGGGCCTCGTGGTGCTGGTCGCCGGTTTCCAGGGCGTGAGCCAGGACAGCAGGGACGTCACCACGCTCGGCCGCGGTGGCTCCGACACCACGGCGGTCGCGCTGGCCGCCGCGCTGGGCGCGGACGTCTGCGAGATCTACACCGACGTGGACGGCGTCTTCACCGCCGACCCGCGGATCGTGCCCGACGCGCAGCGGCTCGAGCAGGTCTCCTACGAGGAGATGCTGGAACTGGCGGCCTGCGGGGCCAAGGTGCTGATGCTGCGCTGCGTCGAATACGCCCGCCGCTACAACGTGCCCGTGCATGTGCGCTCGTCCTACACCGACAAGCAGGGCACCTACGTTTACGGATCGATGGAGGACATCCCCTTGGAGCAAGCAATCCTCACTGGCGTCGCGCACGACCGCAGCGAGGCCAAGGTGACCGTGGTCGGCCTGCCGGACGAACCGGGCTACGCCGCCAAGGTGTTCCGCGCCGTGGCCGACGCGGAGATCAACATCGACATGGTCCTGCAGAACATCTCGAAGGTCGAGACGGGCAAGACCGACATCACTTTCACGCTGCCGAAGACCGAGGGCGCCCGCGCGGTCGAGATGCTGACCAAGCGCCAGTCCGAGATCGGTTTCTCCCAGGTGCTCTACGACGACCACATCGGCAAGGTGTCGCTGGTCGGCGCGGGCATGAAGAGCCACCCCGGCGTCACCGCCAAGTTCTGTGAGGCGCTGGCCGAGGCGGGCGTCAACATCGATCTCATCTCCACCTCCGAGATCCGGATCTCCGTGCTGGTCAAGGACACCGAGCTGGACGAGGCGGTCAAGGTGCTGCACAGGGCGTTCGACCTGGGCGGCGACGAGGTCGCGGTGGTCCACGCGGGAACGGGGCGATAGGTCATGGGTGTTCGCGTAGGAGTCGTCGGCGCGACCGGGCAGGTCGGCGCCGTGATGCGGAAACTGCTGGAGGAGCGCAACTTCCCGGCCGACGAGGTGCGGTTCTTCGCCTCGGCTCGTTCGGCGGGCAAGACGCTGCCCTGGCGCGGCCGCGAGATCGTCGTCGAGGATACCGAGACCGCCGATCCGTCCGGCTTGGACATCGCCTTGTTCTCCGCGGGCGCCACCATGTCCCGCGTGCAGGCGCCGCGCTTCGCCGCCGCGGGCGTCACGGTGATCGACAACTCCTCGGCGTGGCGCAAGGATCCCGAGGTCCCGCTGGTGGTCAGCGAGGTCAACCCGGAGCAGGCGCGCAACCTGGTCAAGGGCATCATCGCCAACCCGAACTGCACCACGATGGCCGCCATGCCGGTGCTCAAGCCGCTGCACGACATCGCCGGTCTGCGCCGCTTGATCGTCTCCAGCTACCAGGCGGTCTCCGGCAGCGGGCTGGCCGGTGTCGAAGAGTTGGCGAGCCAGGCCCGCGCGGTGATCGATGACGCCGAGAAGCTGACCCACGACGGCCGCGCCGTCGACTTTCCCGCGCCGAACAAGTACGTCGCGCCGATCGCGTTCAACGTGCTTCCGCTGGCCGGTTCGCTGGTCGACGACGGCTCCGGCGAGACCGACGAGGACCAGAAGCTGCGCAACGAGAGCCGCAAGATCCTCGGCATCCCGGATCTCGCGGTGAGCGGCACCTGCGTGCGCGTGCCGGTCTTCACCGGCCACTCGCTCTCGGTGAACGCCGAATTCGCCGAGCCGCTCTCGGTCGAGCACGCCAAGGAGATCCTGGCCAAGGCTCCCGGCGTGAAGCTGGTCGACGTGCCTACCCCGCTCGCCGCGGCGGGCGTCGACGATTCGCTCGTCGGCCGCATCCGCCAGGACCCGGGCGTGCCGGACGGTCGCGGACTCGCGCTGTTCATCTCCGGCGACAACCTGCGAAAGGGCGCTGCGCTCAACACCATTCAGATTGCCGAGGTACTGCTCAGCGACCGCTGAGACGTTTCTCGATCGAACGGGCCGTGGACTTTCCGCGGCCCGTTCGTCGTTTCCCGCATTCGCGCGAGCGCGCCCAGCGTGGATGATGCCGCCGGTGCTGTTGGCGGCTCCATGTCGCTGGTATCCGCGCTGTGCTGGTCGCGGATCGGGCGGCCTGCCGCCGGGAGGCGCTTCGGCGACGGATCAGCGGGCCCGCAGTCCGTCGAAGACGACGGCGAAGGTGCGTTCGCGCTGCGCTGGAGTAGCGGCGGTGCCGTGGGTGGCGAGGAAGGCGCCCTTGATGAGGCGCATCAGGTCCTCGACCTCGATGTCGGTGCGCACGCCGCCCGCCTCCTGCGCGCGGGTGAGCAGCGTGCCGATGGCCGAATTCAGTTCGTGCACCGGCCGGAGATATTCCGGGGCGTCCTGCCCGCCTACGGCATCGGCGAGATCACGCTTGACGCTGCCCTCCGCCACGAGCCTGGCCAGGAAGTCGAAGAACGCGGTCACCGGTTCCGCGGCGTCGGCCGATTCCCTTGCCAGCGCGATGATCCGGTCGACCCGATCCACGATAGCCGCCTCGAACAGCGCTTCCTTGGTGGGGAAGTGCCGGTAGACGGTGCCCGCGCCGACGCCGGCCCGCCGCGCGATCTCGTCCAGCGGCACCGAGAGTCCTTCCGCCGCGAACGCTTCCTGCGCGGCTGCCAGGACTCGCTCGCGGTTACGGCGAGCGTCGGCGCGCAGCGGTCGGCGCTCGGGTTCGGTCACGAGGACCGAGTCTACTGTTGACAAACGGGGCGCTCGTTCCGAAAAATAAGCGGGTCCTTCGTTCCGCTTATCTGGAGGTTTGTGATGGCTGCTGATTCGTCCGTGCGAAGCCCGCGCGAGTTGGTCGAGCGGTTGTTCGGTGAGCTACCGGCCCGTGACCCCGATGCGTTCGTCGCGCTGCTCGCGCCCGACGCGGGCTTCGAAATCCCGTTCGCGATCCCCGGCCACCCGAGCCGCTTGGAGGGCCGCGAAGCGATCCGCGAGCACCTGGCGCAACGATGGTCGGGCCTGTCCGGAATCGAAGTGCACGCGATCCACCCGCAGGTCTACGAGACCACCGATCCCGAAGTGCTGCTCGTGGAGAACGAGGTCGACATGACCATCCCCGGATCCGGCCGCGCCCGAAGGCGCACCTCCGTCAACGTCGTCCGGGTCCGCGACGGCCAAGTGGTGCTCTTCCGCGACTACATGGACACCGCCCGCTTCGCCCGCCTGGCCGCGGGCTGAAAATGGCCTCGCCCGGCGCGGGGCGGGGCTGTTAGCCTGCGCCGATGGCGAATCCACATCCTCACGTGTATCTCGGCGACCGGATCGTCGCGGCCGAAGCGGCCACGGTGGGCGTCGCATCGTCGGCGGTGTTGTACGGACTCAGCGTCTACACCGTGTTCCCGGTGCACGTGGACGGGGCAGCGCGTACGGCGTTTCGTTTGGACGACCATTTCCGTCGGCTCGAGGAGTCCTGCAAGATCATCGGGATCGATCGATTCGCGCAGGAGTGGGATTACGCGCGTTTCCGTGCGGCCGTCGTGGAGCTGATCGCCGCGAATGCTCCGCGTGAGGACGTTTTCGTGCGTGCGACGGTGCACGTGGTCGAGTCCATCCCGGGCACGCGGGTGCGGGGCTGTGCCATTCGGGTCAGCATCTTCGTCTACGACGCGGTGCCCATCGTGCCGCAGGACGGTATGCGCCTGAAATCCAGTCCGTGGCGGCGCATTCCGGACAACGCGATTCCCTCCCGCGCGAAAGTCAACGGCGCGTACGTGAACTCGGTGCTGGCCAAGCAGGACGCGATCGACAGCGGCTACGACGACTGTGTCTTCCTCGACGGCAACGGGCACGTCTGCGAACTCAGCGCGGCGAACATCTTCCTGGTCCGCAACGGCACGTTGATCACGCCCGACGTCTCCTGCGACATCCTCGACGGCATCAACCGCAGGACCGTTCTCACCTTGGCGGCGGAGGACGGCATCCCGGTGGTGGAACGCACCGTGGATCTCACCGAGTTGTACATCGCCGACGAAGTGTTCGTCACCGGCACATCATCCGGTGCCGCGCCGGTCGTCGAGGTGGACGGCCGCCTTGTCGCCGACGGCGTCCCCGGCCCGATCTCCCAGGCGCTGCGCAAACGCCACCATGCGGCATTGCGCACCGACGACGTGCACGGCTGGGTCACGGATCTGTCCGCGACCAGGTAGCGGCTCGTTCAGCGGATGGCCGGGGTGCGCGGGTCGGGTCCCAGGCAGACCAGGATGGCGCAGCCCGGCGGGACGTCCGCGAACGGCGGATCCAGCGGGTGGCTCAGGCAAGCGAAGACGTTGCAGCCCGGATAGGCGGCGGGACCGAGGCCGAATACCGCGATAAGGATGTCCGTGTCGACGAAACGACGTGGGTCCAGCCGCAGCGGCGGCTCGACGTACGGTCCCGGGTCGGGTACCGGCCGGTCGTAGAACGCGTCGAACACTTTGCGGAAGAACTCGTAGGGCAATTCCTGGGTGTTCTGCACGACTCCGGACACGCCCTGGCTGCTGACGTTCCCGAAGACGCCGGTCCACACCACGGTGAGGTCGAGGCTGGGTATGACGAAGACGTTCTGCATGCCGAGGCCGGCCATCGCGTACACGTCGTCGGGCAGGAAGTCGGCGATTTCGGCGCAACCGCCACCGAGCCAGAACAGGTAGCCGTAGCACGCGTTCGTGGGTGAGGGCGTGCGCGCCTTGCGCAGGTAGTCGCGGGAGACGATCTGCTGCGCTCCCCAGTGCCCGTCGTTGCTCACCAGGAGTCCGAGCTTCGCGAAATCGTTCGGCGGGATCATCAAGTGCGCGTAGCCGTAGGTGTGCCCGGATCGGTCCTGAGCCCAGTAATAGTCCCCGCGAGGAATTCCGAGCGGATCGAACAGCTCGCGCTGCGCGAAATCTTGCAGAGGTTCGCCGACGGCCAGCTCCAGCACGTAGGCCAAGAGATCGACATTGCGCTGGCTGTAGGTGAAGACGGTGCCCGGCGGGTTGTCCAGCGGCACGCCGAGCGCCTGCACCGCGCTGTCCGGGTCGACCGGGATCACACCGGTGACGCCCTCGGTCAGCACGCCGACCCGCATGCCCGAGGTCTCGGTGAGCAGATTCTCGACGGTGATCGACCGGTGCTCCGCATCACCGAGCCCGGCGGGCAGATAGCGGTCGATGGGCGCGTGGAGATCTAGTTTTCCTTGGTCCCATCCGATTCCGGCGAGCAGCGAGACGACGCTCTTGGTCGCACTCCAGATATTCCACGCCACGTTGCCGGTCCGGTCGTTCGTCGGTCCCTCGCCGATGAGGCAGTTGTGCCGGAACACCTGCACATTGAAGCGGTTTCGGCCGTTCGCGAAGGTCAGCGCATCCCGCAGTTTCGCGGAATCCAAACCGACTTGTTCGGGCGCCGCCCGCTCCAGATCGCGCCCCGAGGTGACCGCGCACCGCACCTCGTCGCCGGTCGCGGCGGCCGCGCCTCCGGCGAAGACGTTGCCCGCCACCAGCGAAACCGCCGCGATTCCCGCCAGGAATCCACCGAAACGCCCCATGTGCAAAAGGCTAGCGCCCTTTGGCCTGTTCACGCGGTAAACAGGCGGGGAACTGGACATCTGATATCGGCGTCGAGGGGTGGAACAGACCGGGCACTTGCCGTGCGGCGCGACCCCGCCGCTTCGGTACACCACACCGTTCGCCTTGGTCGGACACCGCGGGCCGGTACGCCGCGACCCCTTCGGTGGTAGCGCTCACCCGATGTCTACAGCGCAAGGCCAAGGGAGGTCGCGGGGCCAGTCGGGGCGGCGCGGTGGACGGCCCGATCTTCAACGGTAGCGCTTGCCCGACACGTACAGCGCCGCGCCGACGAGGAGCGCGCCGAGCCCGGAGAGAACGGAGCCGAGGGGCAGCGCGAATCCGACGACGACGCACCCCACCGCGCCGACCACGGGAATCCACCGGGGCGGCCGATTCTCCTCGACGGTCAGTGTGGCGGCGGAGAGGTTGGCGATCAAGTAGTAGAAGAGCACCGTGAACGAGGAGAACCCGATGGCCGCGCGTACATCGAAGAGCGCGGCGACCACGGCGACGATCGCGCCGACCACCAGTTCGGCGCGGTGCGGCACCCCGAACCGCGGATGCACGGCGGCGAGCGCGCCCGGCAGATAGCGGTCCCGCGCCATGGCCAGCATCGTGCGGGATACGCCGAGGATCAGGGCGAGCAGCGATCCGGCCGCCGCGAGCACCGCGCCGATCCGCACCACCGGCGCGGCAGCGGGAACGCCCGCCGCGCTGACCATTCGCGCCAGCGGGTCGGCCGCCTCGGCCAGTCCGGCGGAGCCGAGCACGCTCAGCGTCGCGACCGCGACCAGCGTGTAGACCGCGAGCGCGAGTGCGAGCGCGATCATGATGGCGCGGGGGATGGTGCGTTGCGGTTCGCGCACCTCCTCACCGAGCGTGGCGATGCGCGCGTACCCAGCGAACGCGAAGAACAGCAGTCCCGCCGCCGTGAGCACGTCGCGCGGACCGACCCGGCCGGGCAATGCGGTTGCCGCCGAATGCGTTCCGAACAGCCCGATCACGACCACCACCGCGAGCACCGCGAGCACTACCGCGACGAGCACCCGAGTCGCGAACGCCGACTTCTGTACGCCCGTGTAATTGATCGCGGTGATCGCCACCACCGCGCCCACCGCCACGGCGTGCGCCTGCTCGGGCCAGGCATAGCTACCGACCGTCAGCGCCATCGCCGCACAAGAGGCCGTCTTCCCTACGACGAACCCCCACCCCGCGAGATATCCCCAGAACGGTCCGAGCCGCTCCCGCCCATACACATAGGTGCCGCCGGAAACGGGGTATCGCGCCGCCAGCCGCGCGGACGACGTCGCGTTGCAATACGCCAGCACCGCCGCCACCGCGAGCGCCACCAGCAACCAACTCCCCGCCGACGCGGCCGCAGGCGCGAGCGCCGCGAATATCCCCGCACCCACCATCGCCCCCAACCCGATGACCACCGAATCGGCAAGCCCGAGCCGTCGACGCAAAACCCCATCTCGCGACGCCATAACCGCATCCTCCCCCACCACGCCCGCCCTCGCAGCGCGACTCCGCGAGTGGCACATGGCCGCGGCAGAACGCGAGAAGCCCGCACAACCATGTCCCACTCGTGGGGTGGAGACCGCTGGAAGCGACAGCGCCGCCAGGTCGGAATGACCTGGCGGCGCTGTGGGCTGGGACACCGTGCTGGTGTCTGTAACCGTCGACGTCCCACAAGCGCCTCTCGGCAGGTGGTCGCTCGTAGCGACAAAGGGTGCGGCCCGGGGCTGTCCGGACGCCGACGGTGGGTGTCGACGTCCCACAAGCGCCTCTCGGCGGGTGGTCGCTCGTAGCGACAAAGGGTGCGGCCCGGGGCTGTCCGGACGCCGACAGGGGGTTCAACCACGCGCTCGCGGAAGCTATTCCGGGCCGGATTTGTGACGCTCGCCACTCGATGCATCGATGTGGCGCGCCGCGCTGCGAGACCCGTTGTTGCCCGTCCTGCCGTTCCGAGTAGCGGTCCATACATCCGGGTCGGTCCCATCCCGGGAAACGATGTTCACCAGCCGAGGAGTCTCCTGTGACCGAACCACGAACACCGGCATCCCGGTCGAAAGCGACGACGAATCGCTCACCGCGGGCGCACAGGGCCCGGCATCGGCTTCTCGCCGGACAAGATGCTGCTCGGCCGCGTCTTCGCCTACGCGGACGCGCACCGCTACCGCATCGGCACGAACTACGCGCAGCTGCCGCCGAACCAGGCAAGGGCGGCGGAGGTGAACTCCTATTCCGAGGAGGGCGCCATGCGGTACTACTACAACGAACCGAATGTGCCGGTGTACGCACCGAATTCGTTCGGTGGACCGCACGCCGACCCGGAAAAGTCTCAGGACGACGGCATCTGGGACTTCGATCCGGCCATCGTGCGAGCCGGTTACCTCCAGCATGCCGAGGACGGCGATTTCACCCAGGCGGGCAATCTCGTGCGCGAGGTACTCGATGACGCGCAGCGGAAGCGGTTGGTGGACAACATCGACGGCCACGTACTCGGCGGTGTCCGATAGCCGGTGCTGAGCCGGGTCTTCCAGTACTGGAAGAACGTGGACGCCGATCTCGGCAAGCGTGTCGAAGAGGGCGTGCGCGCGGGCTCGACAGCTCGCGGGGCTGAGAAAATCCGCATCGAAGGCAGGTGCGCGGCGCCGCGCACCTGCCTTCGGCGTGTCCGGCCGATCCTGTTTGCCCGGTAGGTGCTCGGATGTCAGAGTGAAGACATGTCTCGGCTGACACGCGACTACCGGGTGGCGCTGGCCGCCGCATTGGCGCTGCTGGCCGGTTGCGGTGCCGAAACCGATGCGACGCAGCCGATCACGACGAGCGTCGAGGCCGGTCCCGCCGCGAACGCGCGCGTGGCGGATCTGGAGGCTCGGTACGGGGCGCAGATCGGGCTGTTCGCGGTGGACACCGGCACCGGCAGGACGGTGACCCACCGCGCCGACGAGCGTTTCCCGTTCCTGTCCACCTTCAAGACGCTCGCGGCGGCCGCGGTGCTGCGAGCGCATCCGCTCGACACGGGATACTTCGATCGAGTGATCCGCTTCCACGAGGCTGATCTGGTCGACAACTCGCCGGTGACCAGCGCCGAACTGGCCGACGGGATGACGCTGGCGCGCGTGGCCGAGGCCGCGATCACTCGCAGCGACAACACCGCCGGCAACCTGTTGCTGCGTGAGATCGGCGGCCCGGCGGGGCTCACGGCGTTTCTTCGCACGCTCGGTGATCCGACCAGCAGGCTCGACCGCTGGGAGACCGAACTCAACACCGCGATCCCCGGGGACGAGCGCGACACCACCACTCCGGCCGCACTGGCCGCGGACTACCGCGTCTTGGCGTTGGGCGACGCGCTCGGCGTCCGGGAACGCGACCAGTTGGCCGTCTGGCTGAAGGCGAACACGACGGGTGGCAAGCGCATCAGGGCGGGGTTGCCCGCCGAGTGGGTCACCGGCGACAAGACGGGCACCGGCTCCTACGGTTCCGCCAACGACGTCGCGATCGTCTGGCCCGAAGGCGGGCGGGCGCCGATCGTGATCGCGATCATGAGCCGCAAACCGGCCGAGGACGCCGAGGTGAACAACGACCTGCTGGCGGAAGTGACGAAGGTGGCCGTGGACCGGCTCCGGTGACACTCGCCGGGTGTGTCGGCGGAAGCGGACGCCGATAGCGAGGCCGGGGGCCGTGGCGGGGGCGGCGCCCTCGGCTCGTCGAGGACGAACTCGGTGGCGTCCGAAGGGCAAAGATTACGACGAGTTGTAGTAGACCTGGCCGGATCGGGCGGCCAGGCTCCGGTCAGCTACAGCAGGCCCCACCAGTAGAGCAGGGTCGCCAGAATCCAGACCACCACGGTTTCCATCGTCGCTCCCAATCTTCTTGGCGCACTTATGACCATCATCCCGCGATCCGGGGCCGGGCGATAGGCGCTAGCGGGGTCACCGCTCGGTCGACCCGCTCATCTGCGATTTCGATCTTGCAAGGTGTTCTTAAGTGCGCGCCAAGCCCGCCCCTGCATTCTTTGTCTCGCGGGAGGGACATACCCAGCACCGCAGGTGCGAACCGAGGAACGACCTGTCTCGAGGGGTGACAGGTCGGAACTCGGGGGTGGTGTCCGCCGGGCCGGTCTACGAGGGGTGGCCGGTCCGGCGGACGCGGGACGCGGAGCGGTCGCTCGCGCTGGCTCTTCCTGGAGCTGACCGGCAACGAGACGGTGTTGCCGCTGCCGAAGGTAACCCACGAGTGTGCGGCGCCGGGCCCCACGCGAGGCGGGCGCGGCTGGGCTGGTCGTGAATGGTGACCGGCCGGCCGACCTGAAACCAGTTCTAGACAGTTTGGTTAATTTGTCTTACGGTCGATACATGGCGGATGTTGCGTATCGGACGGATCCCGTTTTCGAACTTCGTTCCGGTCCCACTTGGGCGTCGCCGTGGGAGATGTACGCGGCACTGCGCGAGCACGATCCGGTGCAGCACGTCGTACCGGCCGCGCGACCGGAGAACGACTACTGGGTGCTCACCCGGCACGAGCACGTCTACGCGGCGGCGCGCGACAGCGACACGTTCTCCTCCCGCGACGGGCTGACGGTGGAATACGGCGAACTCGACGAACTCGGCCTGACCGACAACCCTCCGCTGGTGATGCAGGACCCGCCGCAGCACACCGACTTCCGCAAACTGGTCGCTCGCGGATTCACCCCACGCCAGGTCGAGGAGGTGGAGCCGGTGGTCCGCCGCTTCGTGCGCGACCGGCTCGACGCCATCGCGGCCCTGGGCGGCGGGGACATCGTCGAGCAATTGTTCAAGCCGCTGCCGAGCATGGTGGTGGCGTACTACCTCGGGGTGCCGGAACAGGACCGGGCGAGGTTCGACGGCTGGACCGATGCCGTCGTCGCGGGCAGCATCGACCGGACGAACACCAAGGCGCAGGCGGCGTCGGCGGAGATGATGGGCTACTTCGCCGAGCTGATCGAACGCAGGCGCACCGACCCCGGCGACGACACCGTGTCCCTGCTGGTCCAGGCGGGAATGGCGGCCGACGACACGGACGTGCGCGGGTTGATCCAGATCCTCGCCTACACCTGGACCATGGTCGCGGGCGGCAACGACACCACCACGGGCCTGCTCGGCGGCGCCGTGCAACTGCTGCAACAGCACCCGGACCAGCGCGCAGCGCTCGCCGCGGAACCCGACCGCATTCGCGTCGCGGTGGAGGAGTTCGCCCGGCTCACCGCACCGGTGCAAGGTTTGGCGCGGACCGCGACGCGCGATGTGGAACTGGCCGGGAAGACGGTGCCCGCGGGGCGGAAGGTGTTACTGGTGTTCGGGTCGGCCAACCGGGACGAGCGGGCGTTCGGCGCCGACGCCGCCGAGCTGGATATCGACCGGAATCCGCAGCGCATCCTCACCTTCGGGCACGGGCCGCATCACTGTCTCGGCGCGGCGGCCGCGCGGATGCAAGCCCGTGTCGCGCTCGAAGAGTTGCTCGATCGCTTCCCGGAGTACGTCGTCGACGTCGACGCGGTCGAGTACGCGAGCGGTCCGTACGTCCGCAGGCCGACTACTGTGCCGTTCCGGTGCGGGGCGTGACCACGGAAGACCTCGTTCGCGCCGGAAGGGACACGGCATGAGTGGCGATTGGCTGGGCGACGGTCGCGCCGAACTGGCCGGTGAGCGCATTCTCGACGCGGTGCGCGCGCTGTTCATCGACAAGGGCGTCAGCGGGGTCGGCATGGCCGAAGTCGCCGACGCCGCGGGCTGTTCCAGGGCGACGCTGTATCGCTATTTCGAGAATCGGCAGGCGCTCTACGTGGCGTTCGCGGGCCGGGAGGCTCGGCAGCTGGTCGAGCGGGTGTGGCGGGACCGGGCGGAGCCCGCGAGCGCGGAGCCGGGGGAGCGACTGCTCGACACGTTGACCGCACTGTTGGCCGAGGTGCGCAAGACGCCGCATCTGGCGGTCTGGTTCGAACCGTCCAACGCGGGAATCGTGACCCAGCTGGCCAATTCGCCGGGTGTGGTCGACGCGCTCGCCACGGATTTCGTCGCCGGATTCCGTCCTTGGTTGCCCCTGCACGCGGCCGAGCGCGTCGGCCGATGGGTGGTGCGCGCGATGGTGTCGTTGCTGACGCTGCCCGGCGCGGGAGAAGACGAGGAACGAGCGATGTTGCGCACCTTCGTGCTGCCGTTCCTGCTCGACGACCGGACCGTGATCGACTGACGCCGGTCGTCGACCGGAGCCCTACGGGACTCCGGTCGAAGCGCGGGCCACGGGTTCAGACGGTCGCTGCCGAGTAGTCGGGCAGGTCGTAGGTCTCGGTCTTGCTCAGCATCCGCATCATGACCGGTCGCATCGCCTTCGACAGCATCAGTTTGCTGAGGGTGTGGCCCGCGCGGATGCCGAAGCGCGACTTGGGCGTCATCGCGTTCAAGCCGCCCGGCTGCAACTGCTGGGCCGTCTTCACGAAGGGGCGCAGGACCTCCTCGTAGCGAGCCAGGCCCTGTCCGGGGTTGTCGGCGTGCGCGGCGAGTTCACCGGCGAGCACGTACGCGCCCACCAGTGCCATCGCGGTGCCCTGCCCGGTGAGCGGGGAACCGCAGTACCCGGCGTCGCCGAGCAGGACCACCCGGCCCTGGACCCAGCTCGGCATGTCGATGCGGGCCAGCTCGTCGAAGTAGAAGTCCGGCGCATCGGTCATCGCCGCCGCGATGCGAGCGGACTCCCAGCCGCCGCCGGCCAGGCGCTCGCGGATGAACTGCTGCTGTGCCGTGACGTCCCGGCGCAGCGCGGGATCCGCCGCCGCGCGGATCACGACGAGCGCTTTGCAGGTGGCCGGGTCGGCGTCGGGGCGCATGCCCAAGCCGGTGGCTCCGACCATCGAATGCATCGTGAACCAGTGCGGTTCCAGGTCTTCCGGTCGCGGCAGCGTGAAGAACGACATGTATCCGCCCAGGTACGTCGCGAACTGCTCCTCGGGGCCGAACACCATCCCGCGGGTAGCGGAGTGCAGCCCATCCGCGCCGATCACGATGTCGAATCGCCCGGCCGCGCCGGAAGCGAAGGTCACGTCGACGCCCGCGTCGTCCTGCCGGATGTCGGTGATCCACTCGCCGTAGCGGTAGTCGACGCCGCCTTCGGCGTCGAGCAGGTCGAGCAGCACCTGGTTGAGGTCCCCGCGGGTGATCTCGATTTCGGCGACGGCGCCCTTGCCGTCGAAGAGTTCTGCGGGCATGCGGAGGATTTCGCGGCCCGCGTCGTCGACGTACTTCATGCCGCGCTCGTCGAGCTGATAATCGCGGATGCCGGGCATCATGCCCATCCGCTCGGCCACCTCGCGGCTGGGTCCGCGCAGGTCGACGGCCTGCCCGCCCGGTCGCGGCGCCGCGGCGCGCTCCACCACGGTGGCCCGGATGCCGGACCGGAGCAGTTGCAGCGCGACGGCATTGCCGCCGATGCCGCCGCCGGCGACGAGCACGCGGAGCTGGCTGCTTACGGACTTGGCGCTCATGACTTTCCTCGACTCCCATGGGGTTTGTCCAAATGTCTTAGACATATGTCTAACACGACACTTGCACGGATGTCTAGTACAAATGTCTAAGCGGCCCCGAATGCGAAAGGCCCATGGCGGCGAGGAGTTCTCGCGGCCATGGGCCACTGGTGGATCGCAGGAGCTAGGCGCGGTGCCGGAGGTATCCGCGCCAGCTCGCGTGGTGGGTGATGTCGGTTGCGGCGCTCGCGGCGTCATAGGTACAGGCGAACCCGACGACGTCGCGGCCATCGGCGAGTTCGATGCTGGTCAGCGCCATGGGAGCCGGCAAATCGGCGAGGAAGCCACCCAGCCCCGCCGGGGAGACGCGGAACAGTTCCCCTTCGATCGGAGCGCCGCGGCCCGGTCCGTGTCGCACCAAGCCCGGCTTGGGCGGCGTGGTGTCCAGTGCGGTCAGGCGGTAGGCGTCGGTGGTCCGGATGTCGCCGAGGAAGCGGGCGCCCAGTTGCTCGAGCTGCCAGTGCAGCGGCTGCCCGCGCAGGTGCGCGCCGAAGACGGCCAGGTCGACACCGCGATCGACGAACAGCGGAGCGCTGTCGAGACCGACAAGACGGGCGGCGAGATCGACGGCCACCTGATCGGCGAAGGCGGGAGTGACCAGCATGACGCCGAACGGCGCGCCCTCGGCGGTAGGGGCGCCGGGGACGGCGACTGCGGCCATGTCCAGCAGGTTGCAGAAGTTGGTGTACGTGCCCATTCGCCGGTTGATGCCGATCGGATCGGCCCGCACCGCGGCGATGCTCGGGTGCTCGGTGGTCGTCGGCAACAGCAGTGCGTCGAAGCCGTGCAGGAGTTCTGTGGCCGCCGCCTTGGCGCGGGCGAGGGTGTCGAGGTCGGCGGCGAACGCGGGACCGGTCTTGTGCCGCGCCGCGCCGATGATGGCGGCGACCGTGGGATCGGCGCCCGCGGGGGCGGTGTCCAGGAACGCGCCCACCGCGGCATAGCGTTCGGCGACGAGCGCGCCGTCGTAGAGCAACAGCGCGGCGTCGAGCAGGGCGGAGATGTCGATCTCCTCGGTCTTCGCACCGGTTTCGCCGACAGCGGCGACGGTGCGCGCGAACGCTTCCCGATATGGCTCGCTGAGCGCGGCCAGGTCCTCGGGGCGCGGCACGGCGATGCGCGGCGCGAGCGGGGCGGCCAACCGGACGTCGGCGGGCCAGCTTCGGCTGCGCGAGTCACGCGGCTCCGGGCCCGCCATCACCGCCGCCGCGGCCACCGCCGAGGCGAGGTCGGCGGCGAAGACCGTCACGGCGTCGTAGTCCGCGCAGGCAGGCACGGTCCCGTGCGCCGGGATCACGCCCAGCGTGGCTTTGATGCCGACGATCCCGTGCAGTGCGGCGGGCACGCGGCCGGATCCGGCGGTGTCGGTGCCGATTCCGATATCCGCGATGCCGAGCGCGACCGCCACCGCGGAACCGGAACTCGACCCGCCCGACACCAACTCCGGATCGAAAGCGTTGCGCACCGCGCCGTACGGGCTGCGCGTCCCGACCAGCCCGGTGGCGAACTGGTCCAGATTCGTCTTGCCCAGCACCAGCGCCCCGGCCGCGAGCAACCGCTCGATCGCCGCCGCGGTCACCTCCGGCTGGTAGGCGAACTCGGGGCAGGCCGCGGTGGTCGGCAGCCCCGCCACATCGATGTTGTCCTTCACCGCCACCAGGACTCCCGCCAGCGGCAAGGTCTCTCCGGCGGCGAGCCGTCGCGCGAGGGCGGCCGCTTCGGCGGCGACCTCGCGCTCCGGTCGCAGGATGATCCACACCTCCGGCCGATCGACCTCGACGATCCGCCGATAGGCGGCCGCGACGCGTTCGACGGGGTCGGCTGCCGTGTTGCCTGGAACGGGCATTCAGTCGACTCCGATCACTAGTAGGGGCGTGCCCGGCTCCACCTTGGCGCCGGGCGCGGTCAATACCTTCAGCACGGTGCCCGCGCTCGGGCTGTGCACAGGTAGTTCGAGCTTCATCGCCTCCAGGACGGCAACCGGCGCATCGGCCGTGACTCGCTGCCCCGGCTCGACTTCCACGCGCCACACATTGCCGATCATCGGCGCGGACACCACCGTCGCGTCGGCGGGCAGCCCGGCCAACGGGTCTTCGATCGGCGCGGCGACGGGCGCGACGGTGCCGCGTTCGAACTCACCCGCCGCCCGCCAGGCTTCCTTCTCCGCCTCGAACGCGGCGGCCTGCCTGGTCTCGAACTCGGCGATCGAATCGGCCTCCGTGCGCAGCAGCCGCAGATGGTCGGCGAGCGCGAAACTGCCCTCACTGACCTCGGCGTCGAATCTGCCCGCCTCGGCCGCGGCACGGTGTTCGAGCAACTGCTCCGCGCCGACGGGTTCCCAGACGATGCGATCGAAGAACCGGAACAACCAGGGCGTGCCCGGTTCGAACGGCGCGGACTGCCGGTAGCTGGACCAGATCGGCACGGTGCGGCCGATCAGCTGGTAACCGCCCGGTGAGGCCATGCCGTAGACGCACAGGTACTTGCCGCCGATGCCGACCGCGTCGGAGGGAGTCCAGGTGCGCGCCGGGTTGTACTTGGTGGTGACCAGGCGGTGCCGCGGATCGAGCGGAACCGCCAGCGGCGCACCGAGATACACGTCTCCGAGGCCCAGCACCAGATACTCGGCGTCGAAGACGGTGGCGCGCACATCCTCCACGCTGTCGAGCCCGTTGATGCGGCGGATGAACTCGATGTTCGACGGCAGCCAGGGCGCGGCGTCGCGCACGCCGCTGCGGTAGCGGTCGATCGCCTCGGCGATGGAGGGATCGTCGAACGACAGCGGCAGCCGGATGGTGCGGCTGGGCACCACCAGGTCGGTCGTGGCGGGCAGATCGAGTTCGAGTTCGGCCAACGTGCCGAGCAACCGATGCTGCGGCAGCACCTCCGGGTCGAAGTGGACGTGCAGCGACCGGACGCCCGGAGTCACGTCGAGAATGCCGGGCAGCCGCACGGCCGCGAGAGCTTCGGCCAGTGCGTGCACCCGCATGCGCAGCCCCAGATCGAGGACCATCTCCCCGTATTCGACCAACACGTTGTCGTCCCCGCCGCGCAGATAGCGCACGCGCGGGCGGTCCTGCGACGCCTCGACACTGCCGAGTACGCCGCGATCACGCAGGGCGGCGCGGGTATCGGTGACCAGATCCGGCACGCGGCTGCCGTTGGACGCGCGCAACGCGGCCGCCTTGTCGTCGTCGACCGGCACGAACCGCACCGAGTCGCCGGGACGCAACTGGCCCATCCGCCAGCGATGCGCGGACACCACGGTGAGCGGGCAGGCGAAGCCGCCGAGGCTCGGGCCGTCGGGACCGAGCAGGATGGGCGTGTCGCCGGAGACGTTCAACGCGCCCACGCTGTAGGGGTTGTCGTGCAGATTGGACGGGTGCAGCCCGGCCTCACCGCCGTCGCTGCGCGACCAGGCCGGTTTCGGGCCCTCCAGCCGGATGCCGGTGCGGTTGGCGTGGCTGCCGACCCGCCATGGGTGCGTGCAGAACTGGGTCATGTCGGCGTCGGTGAAGTACGCGGGCGAGGTCTGCGGGCCGACACCTACCGCGAGCTGCCACTCGTGGGTGAACTCCGGCCGGTCACCCGGCGGCACCGCGGCCGGCGCGCCGAGCGTGTCGGCGGCCGCCGGGGCGATTCCGAGCACGTCGCCGGTGGCCACCGCCTTACCGGTCACACCTCCGAATCCGCCGAGGGTGAAGGTGGACGCGCTGCCGTGATAGAGCGGCGCGTCGATGCCGCCGCGTACCGCCAGATAGGTGCGCAGGCCGGTGTCGGCCGGTGCGCCGATGTCCAGCACCGCGCCCGCGGCCACGGTGACCGGCTCCCACATGGCCACCGGGCGGCCATCCACCGTCACCGGAGCCTGCGCACCGGTCACGCACACGACCGTGGTGTCGGAGAAGCGCAATTGCGGTCCCTGCAAGGTGCATTCGAGCGCGGGGACGCCGACCGGGTTGCCGACCGCTGTGTTGGCGAGGGTGAAGGAGAGGTCGTCCATCGGACCGGACGGCGGAATGCCGACCTCCCACAAGCCGATCCGGCCCGGATGGTCCTGCACCGTGGTCATCGTTCCGCCGCGCAGCACGTCGATGCGGCGGCCGACCGGGCGGATCTCGGCCAGCGTGGTCGTGGTGTGCTCGGTGCGCAGGACCCGGCCGTCGGCCGCGGCCTGGCGCAGTTGCGGCAGATTCGTCTGCACACCGTAGACGCGAGTCGCGCCGAGCGCGGTGCGCAGCGCGGCGAAGGCGTCGGCTCGGCTCTCGCCCGCGCTGATCACCTTGGCCAGCAGCGGGTCGTAATACGAACTGACCTCCGAACCGGTGCCGACCCACGTGTCGACCCGGACGTCGTCCGGGAAGTGCGCGGCCGTGACCAGGCCCGCGCTCGGACGGTAATCGTGGCCGGGATCTTCCGCGTAGACCCGCGCCTCCACCGCATGGCCGGTGACCGCCGGTCCGCTCTCGGGCTGCTCGTCCACCATCGCGGTGTCGCCGCCGGCCAGGCGCAGCATCCACTCGACCAGGTCGACGCCGGTGACCGCCTCGGTGACCGGGTGTTCGACTTGAAGGCGAGTGTTCATCTCCAGGAACGACGCCGCGCCGCTGTCGGTGTCGTAGACGAACTCCACCGTCCCGGCCGAGCGGTACCCGACCGAGCGGGCCAGTTCCCGCGACGCGGCGAGCAGGTGCTCGGACAACTCCGCGGTGAGTCCCGGCGCGGGCGCCTCCTCGATCACCTTCTGGTTGCGGCGTTGTAGCGAGCAGTCCCTGGTGCCGAGGCTGACGACGCGGCCGTTGCCGTCGCCGAACAACTGCACCTCGACGTGCCTGGCGCGCGCGACGAAACGCTCCAGGAAGACGCCCGCCGAACCGAAGTTCGCCGCGGCGATGCGCTGCACCCGCTCGTAGGCCGCGCGCACCTTGTCCGGGCCGAAGCAGGCCTGCATACCGATGCCGCCACCGCCGCCGACCGCCTTCAGCATCACGGGGAAACCGATCCGCTCCGCTTCCGCCACCGCGTGTTCGGCCGATTCGAGCAGGTCGCTGCCCGGGATGAGCGGCACGCCCACCGCGCGTGCGGCGGTGCGTGCGGTGTGCTTGTCACCGAAGACGCGCAGTTGCTGTGGGGTCGGTCCGACGAACGCGATGCCCGCTTTCTCCACCTCGGCGGCGAAATCGGCATTTTCCGAGAGAAATCCGTAGCCGGGATGAATGGCCCCCGATCCGGTCGCCAGCGCCGCCTCGACCACCGAATCGGCACGCAGGTAGGACTGCGCGGCCGGTCCCGGACCCAGGTGCACGGCGACATCGGCCATTTCGACGTGCGCGGCGCCGACATCGGCATCGGAGTACACGGCCACCGTCTTCAGCCCGAGTTCCCGGGCTGTGCGCATGATGCGGCAAGCGATCTCGCCGCGATTGGCGACGAGTACCGTATCGAATTCCAGACTCACTACCGCTCCCTGCTATTCCGTAGCCAGCGACATCGCCGCGATCGCGCGGGTGACCCGCTCGAGCACGACGTCCAGCGATTCACCGATGTGCGTGTGCAGCAGCCGATACGCGAGCGGAAGGTCCTCCGCCAGAACGGCGTCCAGGATTCCGAGGTGCTCGGCGATGGTGGTCTCGATCCGGTTGTTGACCATGAAGTCGTACATGCGTACGTGCCGAATGCGGGAATTCACCGCTTTGAGCGCGCGCACCATCTCGGTGTTTCCCGCCGCGGTCAGCAGCGTGACGTGGAATTCCTCGTCACGCACCACGAAGCCGGGCTCCTGGGCCGGAGGGTCGGCGCGCAGTTCCAGCCAGGCGGCGCGCTCGGCCTCCAGCAGCGCCCGATCGTGCGTGACCGCGGGATTGGTCATCGCGCGCTGGAGACCGCCCAGCTCCAGCGTGATTCGCAGCTCGTACAGGTCGCGGATCAGCGGAATGCTCGGCCGGACCGGACTGAACCCGTATTCTTCGCGTTGGAGTAGTCCGTCCGAGCACAGGACGGTCAGCGCTTCGCGGATCGGCGTGCGCGAGATGCCGAAGCGGGTGGAGAGTTTCGGCTCGGTGAGACGTTCGCCGAACTTGATGTCCCCGTTCATGAGTTCGCTGCGCAGCTTCTCGTACACCACGTCGCGCAGGGGTTTGCCCGCCGCGTCGGCCAGTGTCGCTATCCGTGTCGACATGGCTGTATACGCTATTGACCTCGCGTTTCGATGGAGTGACCGTAAGTTATCGCCGCGTTAGCGTCTGCTCACCGCGCCGGTCGGAGCAATGTTCGGCCGCCGTCCGGGGTACTCGGAGCGAAACGAAATCCCGCGCGGCCCCGACAGTCTCATCGAGTCGGTTGTCCATCAGCGAAGCATCAAGGAGACGGTATGAAGCGCAGCACGAAGATCGCCGGAGCCCTCGCCGCCGCGGCGATGGCGACCCTTGTGGCGGCAGGCAACGCCCAAGCCGATCCGGGCACGGTCTACTTCTCGGCGGGCAGCACGAACTGCGCGATCTTCGCGGACGGCTCCGTCGGATGCGATTTCGGCTATCCCCAGCACATGAGCTACTACGTCGGCGGCACCTACATCCCGGTACCGGTGACGGTGAACGAGATCGTGATCGACCAGGCCTGGCTGCCCGCGCATCCCACCTTCGACCCGGCCACGCCGTACACGCTGCCGGGTGGCAACCCCAGCATCAACGACGTGAAAACCGGCTCGGGCCAGTGGGGTCCGATCATCGAGCACGCCGGAGCGTCGTGCCAGGTCGGCTTCCACGGCAGCTTCACCTGCCAGGCTCTGGGCCGGGGATTCAGTTCCTACGGCGGTACGGTCACCGCCTGAGCGACCGGCCGGCGCGCTCGCTGACCGCGGGCGCGTCGGCCGCAGCCGCGCCTGCTACCGGCCGCCCGTGCCGTCGAGCCGGATGACCTGTGCGTTCACCGTGCTCGCCGCGTTACCGGCCAGATAGGCGACCACCGCGCCCGGCTCGGTCGGCCGCATCGCGGCGAGGGCGGTCTCGAGTTGCGCGTTGTCGGTCGTCCCGGCGCCGTAGCTGACCGTATTGACGGTGATCCGGCGGGAGCCGAAGTCCGGGGCCACCGCCTGGCCGAGCTGCTCGACCGCGCCGCGCACCGCTTCGTGCACCGCGCCGCCCGGGTCGGCGGGATCGCAGACGGTGATGACCCGGCCTTCGTCGGCCAAGTGCTGCAAGGCCAGTTGCAGGCCGTGGAAGACGCCCTTCACCGTGGCCGCGAAATTGCTGTCGAACGCCTCCGAGCTGAGCTTCGGGAACGGCTCGGACTCCGGCACCGCCGCGGTGTTGACCAGCACGTGCCACCCGCCGCAATCCTCGAGCAGCGCCTGCACCAGCTCCTCGTATTCGTCGCGATCGGCGATATCCGCCGCGAGTGCCAGCGCCGCGCCGCCCGCTTCGGTGATCTCCTTGACGACGTCCGCGGCGGGCTCGGGGAAGTGCGGATGCTGCACCACGACCTGAGCGCCTTGCGCGGCAAGAGTTTTCGCGATCGACCTGCCGATTCCGGTGTAGGCCGCCGTGACCAGGGCGGTCTTCCCGGACAGCGGTCTGTCCGCGGGCACGCTGTCGACGGGCTTGCTCATCTGCCGACCTTTCGTCGATTGCGGGAATTCGGTTTCAGCGATGATATTCCCGCATGCGAGCGGACCAACCTACGAAGGGCCGCACAACGGAGAAGGCCCCCGACCGTGAACCGGTCAGGGGCCTTCCCGTCGTCTCAACCACGAGTCGGGGTGACAGGATTTGAACCTGCGACCTCTTCGTCCCGAACGAAGCGCGCTACCAAGCTGCGCCACACCCCGTGAAGCGAACCTGGAGTAGCTTACAACAGGGGTGCCCGAGACGTTAAACCGGCAGGTCAGTCACCCTGCGAGGGGGCGGATGCTGGTAAAGATCTTCTTGGCGGTCTCGGCGTCGAGCGCGTGCGGGACGCCCGTGTCGGCGGCGATCACCATGACGAAGTTGCCCTGGTCGTTGGGGAACGCGGCGGTGTAGACGGAGTATGCCTTCGCGCAGCCGGGCTTGGCGTCGGAGACGGTGCCCTTGGTCTCCACGAACATGCCGTGCTGTGATCCGTCCAGCGACGCCAGCGGCATGGGCAGGCCGGGTGTGCCGCCCTGGGTCGCGGTGTAGGCGAGCGTGGCGGTCCTCGTGCCGAGTTCGGTGGCCGCCTTCCCCGGGTCTGAGGTGTTCGAGCCGGTCAGGAAAGCTACGGTCCGGGTCGAGCCCGGGCAGTAGCCCTTGCCCTCGCTGGCCAAGCCCTTCCCCGCGACGGCATTCGGCGGCTCGCCGAAGCCGCCGATGGTGCCCTGCGGCGCCACCGTCCAGTCGGCGGGCACGTCGTAGGCGGCGCCGCTGTCGGGCGCTCGGACCACCTGATAGCCGGGGACGACCGGAGTCTTGTCGCCGGAACCTCGCGCGGTCGTCGTCGGGGCCGATCTGGTCGTGCTCCTGGCGGGCGCGCTCGCTGTGGTGGTGTTGAGCGCGTTCACCATCGATGGCGCGGCGCCCTCGGCGGGATCGTTCGTCTTCATGCGGGTGAGGGCCACTGCCCCGGCAACGAGACCGGCTACCAGCAGCACCGCCAGGCCAACCGACAGAAGGACCTTCCCTCGGCCGCTCCCGCTCGGACGGTTCGGTGGCGGCCCTCCGGCCTGTGGACCATAGCCCGGGTGATATCGGCCATCCGGTGCCGTGCCGTATTGCCCGGGCCCGCCGCCCGGTTGCCACTGTGGGGCCTGTGCCGGTTGGCCGAATCGATCGGCGCTCGGATAGCCGAGCAAGGTCGGTGCCGAATCGCCGGAGCCCGGCGCGGGACCCGGCCCCCCGCGGCCGAAGGGGTCGAGCGCGCCGAGCGGTTGGCCGAGCATGGTCGGATCGTTGCGCCCGCCTGTACCGGGGCCGGGACCGCCCTGTGGCGGCCACTGCCCGGAGGGCGTCTGCCCGAGGGACGGGGCCTGCATGGTGGGATCGTTGTGGCCCGACGGTCCGGGTTGTGCGGGACCACCCGACGACGGAGCGAGCAAGGTCGGGTCGTCCTGCGTGCCCTGCGGCCGAGCCGGTGCGGGATCGCTCTGCCCGCCCGGCTGCCACTGGAGTGTGGGTGCGGGCTCTTGGTACTGCTGCCACTGCGTGGCCGGGTCGGGCTGCCACCACTGAGGCGTCGCGCCGTGCTCGGCTGGGCCCGAATGCGGCTGCCCCGGGATCAGGCCGGACGACCGAGCGCCCCGCTGCCAAGGCGTGCCGGCGGGGCGTCCCGAGTCGTCGGCTCCGCCGGGATGCGCTCCGCTGTGCGGTGGTCGAGCGTCGTTACCGTCCGCCGAGGCGGGAACGGAACGTAATGGGGGGTAGGACTGTTGCCGAGGAGTCGGCGGCCCGGCGGGCCGTCCCGGAGTCGTCGGGTCGCGCCGGTCGTCGAATCCACTCACAGTTGTCCCCTACCTGCCACACGTCTCGGCAGGGGACATTAGCGGGCGACGGCCTCCGATGCCGACACTCCCTGGCCCGTGTCGGCGCCCGGCCGCTTCGGCGGCGCGGCTACCAGCGTCAACAGGGTCGCCTCCGGGCGGCAGCAGAACCGGTACGGCGCCCACGGCGAGGTGCCGACACCCGCGGAGACGTGCAACTGGGTGTGCTCCCCCCACTTCGACGGACCCTTCACCCGGGACCGGTCGATCCCGCAGTTGGTGACCAGGGCGCCGTAGCCGGGCAGGCACAACTGGCCGCCATGGGTGTGCCCGGCGAGCACCAGGTCGTACCCGTCCTCGGCGAAACGGTCCAGCACTCGGGGCTCAGGGGAGTGGGTGAGGCCGAGCCGCAGGTCGGCCAAGGGGTTCGGGGCCCCCGCGACAGTGTCGTACCGGTCGCGCTGCAAGTGCGGATCGTCCACACCGGCGGTGGCGATGCGGATGCCTGCCACTTCGAGATCGCGGCGCACGTGCGTCAGATCGAGCCAACCGCGCTCGGTGAAAGCCGCACGCAGGTCTTTCCACGGCAGCGGAGCGCCGTAGGTGCGGCGGTGGTCCTTCTTGAAGTACTTCAGCGGGTTCTTCGCCACCGGCGCGAAGTAGTCGTTGCTGCCGAAAACGAAAAGGCCCGGGCGGGAGAGCAATCCGCCGAGGGCCTGAACTACCGCGGGCACCGACTTCTGATGCGAGAGGTTGTCGCCGGTGTTGACCACCAGGTCGGGCTCCAGCCGATCCAGCTCCCGTAGCCACTGCTGCTTGAGCTTCTGTCCCGGCATCATGTGCAGGTCACTGAGGTGGAGCACCCGCAGCGACGACGACCCCGGCGCCAGCACGGGCATGGTCGCCTCCCGTAGGACGAAGGCGTTGCGTTCGACCAGCGAGGCGTAGCCGATTCCGGCCACCGCGGCCCCGGCGGCTCCCAGCGCGGTCGTGCGTACAGCAGAGGTCGAGATCACGGGCATTTGCCCAGCATAGGTGACCTCGCTCAGGAGCGCCGAGTGTGTTTCCGCACAGGCGCCCGTTTTTCCGGCGGGAAATCGGGCCGCGCGGCAAATGTAGTGGGACCGCCGCGTCCCAGCGGCTACCGTGAGCGGCATGTCGGAACTCAAATCGCAGCTGCGGACGGATCTCACCGCCGCGATGAAAGCCAAGGACACGCTGCGCCTTTCCACGTTGCGGATGCTGCTGTCGGCGATTCAGAACGCCGAGGTCGCCGGCTCGGCGGCCCGTGAACTCACCGACGCCGAGGTCGTCTCCGTGCTGCAGAAGGAGTCGAAGAAGCGCAACGAATCCGCCGAGGTCTACACGCAGGCCGGGCGCGGCGAACTGGCGGCGAACGAGCGCGCCGAGGCGCAGATCATCGAGGAGTACCTGCCGACCCAGTTGACCGAGGCCGAGGTCGCCGATCTCGCCGACACCGCCATCGCGCAGGTCGCCGAGGAGATCGGGGAACGTCCCGGCATGCGGCAGATGGGGCAGGTCATGAAGATCGCCACCGGGCTCGCCGCGGGCAAGGCCGACGGCTCGCGCATCTCGGCCGCGGTGAAAGCGCGGCTGTAGGACGGCGACGCGAAAGGGGCCGCGAACCGTGAGGTTCGCGGCCCCTTTCGCTTGCTCAGCGCGGGATCGGGATCGGGATGGGGATCGGTGGCAGCCGCGGCACGGGCAGCCCCGGGATTCCCGGCGGCGGTGCGGGCGGCCCCGGCGGCGGCGCGGCCCGGACGGTGCCGTCGCTGATGTACAGCGTGATCACCGAGCCGGGGATCGCCGACCCGTTGGGCGCGGTGCCCATGACGGTGCCCTTGGGCCGATCGCCCGCCCCGGTCACCGGCGACACCTGGAAGCCCGCGGCGACCAGCGCCGAGGTGGCCTCGCCCTGGGTCATGCCGACGACATCGGGTACCTGCGCGTTGTTCGCGCCACGCACGTACTTGTTGTCCAACGGGGGCAACGCGGGCGGCGGGAACAGCGGTATCACCGGTTTGATCGCGTTGAACCAGGTGCGCGCGGGTTCGTTACCGCCGAACAGGTTGCCGTCGCCGCAGTTGCGCAGCGGGAACGAGCAGATCTCACCCGGGGTCGGGCTGTCACCGTAGGCGTAGACCGCGGCGGCCAGAGCGTTCGTGAAGCCGAGGAAGGCCGAGGAACGGTGGCTTTCGGTGGTACCTGTCTTGCCCGACATCGGGAAGTTCCAGCCCACCGACTGGGCCGCGCCCGCCGCCGTGCCGGAGATGTCGTCCTTGCTCATGGCGTTGGCCAGGGTGTTGGCCAGGCCGGGCTCGACGACCTGCTCACAGGCCTGCTGGGTCAGCGGTACCTGCTTGCCCTGACGGTCGACGACCTCCTTGATCGGATTCGGCGGGCACCAGCGGCCGCCGGACCCCAGCGTCGCGGCGACGTTGGACAACTCCAGCGGATTGATCGCGACCGGTCCCAGGGTGAACGAGCCGAGGTTCTGTTCCTTGATCATGTCGGCCAGGCTCTGGTTGCCGTGGCCGGAGGTGCCCGCTTCGGTGAACGAGCGCATGCCGAGCCGGACCGCCATGTCGACGGTCGGGGTGACGCCCACGGCCTGGATCAGCTTGACGAACGCGGTGTTCGGCGACGTCGCCAGCGCTTCGGTCACCGACATGGGCGACTTGTACTTGCCCGCGTTCTCGACGCAGTAGGTGGCGGCCGGGCACCCGCGCGCGCCGCCGTTACCCATGCCCTTGGCCTCGAACCGCCCTGGCACGTCGAGCTGGGCGTCGATGCCGAGACCCTTCTCCATGGCCGCGGCGGTGGTGAAGATCTTGAAGATCGAGCCCGCGCCGTCGCCGACCATCGAGTACGGCTGCGGCTGCACGGTCTCGTTCGCGTCCCGGTTCAGGCCGTAGGTGCGGCTGCTGGCCATCGCGATCACGGGGTGCGTGTCGTGCCCGGGGCCGACCACCGACATGACTTCCGCGATGTTGTCCAGGTTCGGGTTCGCCGCGTCGGTCACCGCTCGTTTCACCGAGTCCTGCACGGCCGGATCGAGGGTGGTCTTGATCAGGTAGCCGCCCTTCTCGATCTGTTCGCGGCTGATCCCGGCGTTGGCCAGGTACTCCAGCGCGTAGTCGCAGAAGAAGCCGCGGTCGTTGGCCGCGATGCAGCCGCGCGGCAGGCCCTTGGGTTCGGGCAGCACGCCCAGCGGCTTGGTCTTCGCCTCGCGGAACTCCTCGGCGCGGCTGGGAATGTTCTGGATCATGGTGTCCAGCACCGTGTTGCGCCTGGCCAGTACGCCGTCCGGGTTGGTGTAGGGGTTCAGTTTGGACGAACTCTGCACCATGCCGGCGAGCATCGCGGCCTGGGAGACGTTCAGTTCGGCCGCGTCCACGCCGAAGTAGGTCTTCGCCGCGTCCTGGATGCCGTAGGACGAGTTCCCGAACGGGACGAGGTTGAGGTACCTGGTGAGGATCTCGTCCTTGGTCAGCTGACGGTCCAGCGTCAGCGCCATCCGGATCTCGCGGATCTTGCGGGCCGGAGTGGTCTCGATGGCGGCGCGGCGCTCGGCGTCGGTCTTTGCGACCACCAGCAGCTGGAAGTTCTTCACGTACTGCTGGTCCAGCGTCGAGGCGCCCTGCTGGACCTCGCCGCTGGCGGAGTTGGTGAGGAAGGCGCGTAGCGTGCCCTGCCAGTCGACGCCCTCGTGCTCGGCGAAGCGGCGGTCCTCGATGGACACGATCGCCAGTTTCATGTCGTTGGAGATCCGGTCGCTGGGCACCTCGAAGCGGCGCTGCTCATACAGCCAGGCGATCGGATTGCCCGCCGCGTCGACCATGGTCGAGACCGCGGGCACCGTTCCCTCGACCAGCTCCGAGGAGACGTTGTCGACAGCGTCGGCGGCACGGTTGGAGACGAACCCGAAGCCGCCGGCGAGCGGGAACAACAACCCGGCGACGAGCACGGAGGCCAGCACGCAGCTACCGGCCAGCCGCGCGAGCGTATGTGTGATCGGCACGAATCAAGACTACGGGTTGCCATTCCGGCGTTCTTGGCGGCATTTGTCCGGAGCGCGGAACTGGTTGTTCACGAACCGGAATGGGCGTGTCGCGTGATCGTGTGCGGCGTGTCGCGGGAGGGCGCGCACGCAATCTGCCTGCCCGTCCAGTGCGCGCAGGGCTTTGCAGGGACGGACGTACCAAAAAATCTCGAGGTGGTCTTGCGCAAGCGCCATACCTTTACCTAGATTGAGAACCCAGTGTGATAGAGCTAACACTCAAAGTGGAATGTGGTGCACTTCGCAGCGGGGTTTGGGTGCTGCGCGGTGACAACGCGATTCTGGAGCGCCGTTGACCCGGTGTTCGGACTGCAAAGGGGCACACCAAATGCACATGACAACCCCCATCGCTCGATTGGACGTGGAGCAGGCCGAAGCAAGGATCGCCTGGGTAGCCCAGGCCCGATGCAAGGAAGTGGACCCCGATCAGTTGTTCGTCCGCGGCGCGGCGCAGCGCAAAGCGGCGACGATCTGCAGGCACTGTCCAGTGCTCATGCAGTGTGGTGCCGACGCGCTGGACAATCGCGTCGAGTTCGGTGTGTGGGGCGGCATGACGGAACGGCAGCGTCGCGCCCTGTTGAAGCAGCATCCGGAAGTGACCTCGTGGGCCGATTTCTTCCAGGCCCAGCGCCAGCATCAAGTGGCGATGTAGCCCCGGCGAAATCGAAACAGAGCCCGCGGAAGCGGGCTCAGTTTCGTTTCAGGACTGTTATTTCCGTTCGGAGCAATAGCGGATACGCCTAAGTATCAGCCGGTCGCGCGGGCCGTGCCGGTGAGCTGATCGCCGACGACGCGCAGCGCGTCGAGATCGGACACCTCGAACGGAAGCGCGGTGACCGACACGATCGGCACCCGCGGATGCGCGCCGGTGAAGCGGTGCAGCAAATGCTGTTCCCGTTTGTCGGTGGCGACCCGGCGGGCGTGCACCCGCAACACCGCCGCGGTGAGCGGATCGGAGTCCGCCACCTGGTCGGCGGCGGTGAGCGCGTGATCGGCCGACAGCGAGCTCAGCACGGGATGGGTGCGGTTGAGCACCAGACCCGCCAGCGGCATGCGCTCGGTGGAGAGGCGGTCGACGAAGAACGAGGCCTCTCGCAGCGCGTCCGGTTCCGGCGCCGCCACCACGAGGAAATGCGTGCCCGGCTTCGACAGCATCGCGAAGGTGCGCTCGGCCCGCTCCTGGAAGCCGCCGAACAACGACTCCAAGGATTGCAGGAAATTCGACGCGTCCTTGAGCATCTGTCCTCCGACGACGGTCGACACGCCGCGCACCGCCAGGCTCATCGCGCCGGTCACGAGCCGGGTCACGCCACGGCCGGGAGCCATGATCACCCGGATCATCCGGCCGTTGAGGAAGTTGCCCAGTCGCTTGGGGGCGTCCAGGAAGTCGAGGGCGTTGCGCGACGGCGGGGTGTCGACCACGATCAGGTCCCACTCGCCGCGATGGGCCAGTTGACCCAGCTTCTCCATCGCCATGTATTCCTGTGTGCCGCCGAAGGAGGAGGCGACCGTCTGATAGAAGGGGTTGGCGAAGATCTGCTCCGCTTTCTCTCCGCTGGTGTGCTCTAGCACCATGTCGTCGAACGTGCGACGCATGTTGAGCATCATCGCGTGCAGCTCGCCCTTGGCCTCCGGCCCCAAGGCCACCCGCTGCGGGTTGTTGCCGAGGTCGGCGACGCCCAGTGACTGCGCCAGCCTGCGCGCGGGGTCGATGGTGAGCACCACGACCTTGCGCCCCTCTTCGGCGGCGCGCAGGGCGATGGCGGCGGCGGTGGTCGTCTTGCCGACGCCGCCGGAACCGCAGCAGACCACCACGCGCGCGGACGGGTCGGCGATGATCCGCGAAATATTCAGCGGGGCAGCCGGGGGATGGGTCGGCATGCTCATCGGACTCCCTGTGCGGTGAGGTGTTCGGCTAGTTCGTACAGGCCGCCCAGGTCCATTCCGTCGGGCAGGGCGGGCAGGTAGAGCCGGGAGATGTCGACCTTCGCCAGTTCTTCGGCGCTGTCGTCCTGTGCTTGCAGAGTCGCGGAGTGCTCGATCGTTTCGGTGAGCAGCCCCTGGAAGTCGCTGTCGGGGAGGTTTATCCCCGCGGAGTCGAGGCCCGCGCGGACGGCGTCGGTGTCCAGGTCGCCCTGAGCGGCGCGGGCGCGCAGCTCGGGCGGGAGCTGGCCCTCGGTCGCCCGGTTCACGATGACGGTGCCGATGCGCAGGTCCGCGGCGGTGAGCTCGGCGACGGCGTCGGCGGTTTCCTGCACCGGCAGCGCCTCCAGCAGCGTGACCAGATGGATCATGGTCTGGTCGGAATGCAGCAACTGCGAGACGCCCTCGGCCTGCGAGGCGATCGGGCCGCCCTTGGCCACCTCGGCCATCGCCTTGGTGACGTCGAGGAAGCCGGCGATCCGGCCGGTGGGCGGTGCGTCGACCACGATCTCGTCGTAGACCCGCTTGCCGGACTTGTCCACGCGAACCGCGCACTCCTTGATCTTGCCGGTCAGGATGACGTCCCGCAGACCGGGCGCGATCGTGGTGACGAACTCGATGGCGCCCATCCTGCGCATCGCGCGGCCCGCGAAGCCGAGGTTGTAGAACATGTCCAGGTATTCGAGGAAGGCGTGCTCGATGTCCAGCGCCAGCGCGACCACCTCGCCGCCGCCGTCCGCGGTGGCGATGCGTGTCTCGGTCGGCGGCAGCGGCGGCAGATCGAACAGCTGCGCGATCGATTGTCTGCTCTCCACCTCCACCAACAGCACCCGGCGCCCGCCCGCGGCGAGCGCCAAGGCCAGCGCCCCGGCAACCGTCGACTTGCCCGTGCCTCCCTTGCCGGAGACGTAGTGCAAGCGGGCCTGTTCAGCGCGCTTCGGCCACCTTGCGCCCACTTCCGGCTCCTCCGAAAGCGGCACTGCTGTTGGTACTCCCACGATCGCGAGCCTATAACTGGTTCGCCGTCGCGGGGCACGGGCCGTACCAGACGGGCTGATCCAAAAGCGGTTCCCAGCCCGGCCCCCGCCACCGCAACCAGTTGCGGCCTCACTCCGCGAGCCGCCGATAACCACACGAAATCAGTCGCCGAACCAGCGGATCCACCGTGACGACACAGGCGCCGGTCGCGGACGATCGTGCCGACCCCACCGAGCCGGGTGAGACAGACCACTCATTCGCGGTACGCCTCGGACCGCCCGGCCGCCGCGCCCATGGCGAGGTCGAGTAATGCCCCCGCCAGTCCATAAAACCACTGCGAAACCCCGGGAGACCGCAACCCCGAATCCGGGGTGATTGCAATCGCGAACCGAGGTAGTGCGGCTCCACTCCCCACGCGCCCAGCGCACCGCAACCACGTCTTTCGAGCGAAGCGAGACCGAGCCTGTTCCGTTCGCGGCCCCCCAGGGCGGGGGTCAGGGGGCCCGGCGCACGGCCTACATAGACACCCCGGGCGGCCCGAGTCATGCAACAACACGGCACTCCCCCCACCG
>NZ_JBHWFB010000002.1:0-226742 GCF_042733915.1 Nocardia sp. NPDC059691
GCGAAGACGACGGAGTGGGTCAGCCCGAGGCGAGCGCAGGCGAGCATGGCGACGATGGCTTCCGGCACCATCGGCATGTAGATCGCCACCCGGTCACCGGTCTCCAGGCCCAGGTCGGTGAACGCGTTGGCGGCCCGGCAGACCTCGTCCCGCAGTTGTTCGTAGGTGATGGCGCGTGAGTCGCCGGGTTCGCCTTCCCAGTGGATGGCGACCTGGTCGCCGTGTCCGTCCAGGACGTGGCGGTCCACGCAGTTGTAGGCGACGTTGAGCTTTCCGCCGACGAACCATTTCGCCACCGGAGCCTCGCTCCAGTCCAGCACCTGGGTGAACGGTTCGTGCCAGTGCAGCCGCCCGGCCTGTTCGGCCCAGAACGCGTCGCGATCGGCCGCCGCCCGCTCGTAGAGTCCGGCGTCGGCGTTCGCCTGGGCGGTGAACTCCGCGTTCGGCGGATACGAGTCCCTGTGTTCGGCGCTGGTTTCGGTCATCTCGTCTCTTCTTTCCACGTAGCCTGAGCGCACGATTCGACGCAGCCGAGTTCGACAGTAATCAACTGTGACCCATGCCGCGTGCGGTGTGTCGATCGGGTTTCGCCCGCGTCACGCCGCCGCGCCTGCCTCCCGCGGCGAACGCGATGCTCCGGCCGCGCGGCCGTTTCCGCACGAAACTCGGGGTGTTTCGGCGATGTTGCCGGATCGGTAACAAGTACAACGAACTCGGATCAATCAGGTGACAGTGCCCGCGCCGGTGGTTACTCTGCCAACCACACAGGGGGATCGCGTCGGCATGCGCTGACGGGCCTCCTGCGGGTGCCGATCGGCTACCCCCTTCTCGCACCGGGAGGACGCGTTGAAATTCCACAGAGCGATGGCGCTGACCGCGGCGGTCGTACTGGCCACGAGCCTCGGGCTGTCCGCATGTTCCTCGGGCGACGGCGCCGATGCCGACCTCGTCACGGTCAACGGTGGCGAGCCGCAGAATCCGCTGGTGCCTACCAACACCAACGAGAATATGGGCGGCCGCGTGGTCGACCGGCTGTTCGCGGGCCTGAAGTACTACGACGGGAGCGGCAAGGCGCACGACGAGATGGCGGAGTCGATCCAGACCACGGATCGGAAGAGCTACCGGGTGACCATCAAACCCGGCTGGAAGTTCACCGACGGCACCCCGGTGACGGCGAAGTCGTTCGTCGACGCGTGGAACTACGGCGCGCTCGGCACCAACGCCCAGTTGCAGAGCTATGTGTTCAGTCCCATCGTCGGTTTCGACGAGGTGTCCGCGGAAAAGCCTACGGCACAGACGATGTCGGGCTTGAAGGTGATCGACGACCGCACCTTCACCATCGAGCTGAAGGCGCCCTCGATCGATTTCGAGACCGAGCTCGGGTACGCGCCGTTCTATCCGCTGCCGGAGGCCGCGTTCAAGGACGTGAAAGCGTTCGGAGAGAACCCGATCGGCAACGGCCCCTACAAGTTCGCCCGGTCCGGGGCGTGGGAGCACAACGTCAAGATCGATCTGGCGCCCAACCCGGACTATCCCGGCGGCCGCCCGGCCAAGAACAAAGGGCTGCGATTCGTGATGTATCAGTCCTTCGACACCGCCTACGCCGACCTGCAAGCGGGCAATCTGGACGCGCTCGACACCGTGCCCGACAGCGCGCTCACCTCCTACGAACGGGATCTCGGTGACCGCGCGATCACCAAGCCGACCGCCCAGAACCAGCACATCGGCATCCAGTCCAACGTCGCGCACTTCGCCGGCCAGGAAGGGCTGTTGCGGCGCCGGGCGATCTCGATGGCGATCAACCGGGAACAGATCGCGCAGAACATCTTCCACGGCACCCGGATCCCGGCGCGCGACTTCACCGCGAGCACGCTGCCCGGCTTCGACCCGAACCTGCCCGGCTCGGAGGTGTTGAAGTACAACCCCGACGAGGCCAAGAAGGTCTGGGCACAGGCCGACGCGATCTCGCCGTGGTCGGGCCGCTACGAGATCGCCTACAACTCCGACGGCGGCCACCAGGCCTGGGTGGAGGCGGTGGCCAACAGCGTGAAGAACACCCTCGGTGTCGACGCCATCGGCGTGCCGTACCCGACGTTCAAGAACATCCGCGACGAAGTGAACGCGCGCACCATCAACAAGGCCTTCCGCTACGGCTGGCAGGGTGACTACCCGACCATGCTGCAGTTCCTCACTTCGCAGTACTACAGCTACTCCGACACCAACAACGTCGACTACAAGAACCCGGAATTCGATCGCCTGCTCGATGCCGCCTTGGCCGCGCCGAGCCAGGACGAGTCCTACAAGATCATCGCGCAGGCCCAGTCCCTGCTGATCAAGGACCTGGCCGACGTCCCGGTGTTCGACTATGTGGCCGCCGCGGGCCGCTCCGACCGGGTGCGCAAGGCCGAACTCGCCTGGAACGGACTGTTCGACTTCGAGAACATCGAGAAGTAGCCGCCGGCCGCCGGGCGTCCGGGTGACGCTCGGCGGTCCTGTTCAGGAGGCGAAATGGCCTGGTATGTCGGGCGGCGTCTGCTCCAGATGATCCCCGTGTTCCTCGGTGCGACCCTGCTCGTCTACGCACTGGTGTTCCTCGTCCCTGGCGACCCGATCCACGCGCTGGCGGGTGACAAACCCATGACGCCCGCGGTGGAGGCGCAACTGCGGGCGCGCTACCACCTCGACGAGCCGTTCCTCGTGCAGTACCTGTTGTATCTGAAAGGCATCGTCACGCTGGACTTCGGCACGGCCTTCTCCGGCAGGCCTGTGCGGGACGAACTCGCGCGCGCGTTCCCGATCACGATCAAGTTGGCCTTCATGGCGGTGCTGATCGAGTCGGTCTTCGGCGTGCTGTTCGGCCTGATCGCCGGACTGCGCAAAGGCAAGCTGTTCGACTCCGCGATGCTCGTGATCAGCCTGGTCGTGATCGCGGTCCCGGTCTTCGTGGTGGGCTTTCTCGCCCAATTCCTGCTCGGCGTGAAGTGGGGCATCGCGCCCGTGACGGTCTCCGGGAAGGCGACCGTCGGCGAACTGCTGGTGCCCGCGATCGTGCTCGGCTCGCTGTCGTTCGCCTACGTCCTGCGCTTGACCCGGAATTCGGTGGCGGAGAACATGTCCGCCGACTACGTGCGCACCGCGACCGCCAAAGGCCTGCGCAGGCCACGCGTGGTGACCGTGCACATCCTGCGCAACTCGATGATTCCGGTGGTCACGTTCGTCGGCGCTGATCTGGGCGCCCTGATGGGCGGCGCGATCGTCACCGAGGGCATCTTCAACATTCCCGGCGTGGGCGGCACGCTCTACCAGGCCATCACCAGGGGGGAGCCGCCGACCGTCGTCTCCTTCGTCACGGTGCTGATCGTCATCTTCCTGCTCACCAATCTGCTCGTGGACCTGCTCTACGCCGCACTCGACCCGAGGATCCGCTATGCCTGACCGCACCGAGGCCGCGAGTCCGCGCCGCGGCCAGGAGCATTTCGTCGCGCCGCCCGACGAGGTCGAGGTGCTCGCCACCGACGCCGTGCTGGATGCGGGCGCGCCGACCAGCATCTGGCGCGACGCGTGGCGGCAGCTGCGGCGCAACCCGATCTTCATCGTCGCGGCGGTGCTGATCGTGTTCGTGCTGATCGTGGTGATCTGGCCGGGGCTGTTCACCGATCAGGACCCGCGGTACTGCAACGGCGACTTCAGCATGGACCCGCGCGGCGCGGGGCACCCGTTCGGTTTCGACAAGCAGGGGTGCGACATCTACGCCCGCACCGTCTACGGAGCGCGGGCTTCCGTGCTCGCCGGAGTCGGCGCGACGCTGCTGTTCGTGCTGATCGGGGGAACGCTCGGCGCGCTGGCGGGCTTCTACGGCGGGCCGCTGGACTCGATCGTCTCGCGGGTCGCGGAGGTCTTCTACGCGATTCCGTTGATGCTGGCCGCCATCGTGATCATGCAGCTGCTGGACGCAAGGACGATCTGGACCGTGATCGTCATCCTCGCCTCGTTCACCTGGCCGCAGGCGGCGCGGATCGCCCGTAGCGCGGTGATCCAAGCGAAGAACAGTGACTATGTCACGGCCGCGAAAGCATTGGGCGTCTCTCGACCGCAGACGCTTGTGCGCCACGTGTTGCCCAACGCGGCGGGGCCGCTGATCGTGGTGACCACGCTGTGGCTGGGCGTCTTCATCGTCACCGAGGCGACGCTGTCCTATCTCGGCGTCGGTCTCCCGCGCACCGTGGTGTCCTGGGGCGCGGACATCGCCACGGGGCAGAAGGAGATCCGCACTTCCGCCATCCTGTTCTATCCGGCGACGGCGCTGGCGCTGACCGTGCTGAGCTTCATCATGCTGGGCGACGCCGTGCGCGACGCCCTCGATCCGAAGGCGAGGAAGCGATGAGCGAGGCCGACCGGCCGTTGCTGGAGATCACCGATCTGAACGTGAGCTTCACCGCCGACGGCAAGCCGGTGCCCGCGGTCCGGGACGTGAGCCTGTCGGTGTATCCGGGGCAGACCGTGGCCATCGTCGGGGAATCGGGCTCGGGAAAGTCGACCACCGCGCACGCGATCATCGACTTGCTGCCCGGCACGGGCCGGGTCACCTCCGGTTCGATCAGGTTCGACGGCAAGGAACTCACGGCGGCCTCGAAACGAGAGATCGTCGCGGTCCGCGGCAGCGGCATCGGCCTGGTCCCGCAGGACCCGATGTCGAATCTGAATCCGGTGTGGAAGATCGGTTTCCAGATCCGCGAGACGCTCGAAGCCAACGGCATCGCGAAGGGCAAGGCCGCCGAGAAGCGAGCGGTGGAACTGCTCGAGGAAGCGGGCATGCCCGACGCCGAACGCCGGGTGAACCAGTATCCGCACGAGTTCTCCGGCGGCATGCGCCAGCGTGCGTTGATCGCGATCGGCCTGTCCTGCCGGCCGCAACTGCTCATCGCCGACGAGCCGACCTCGGCGCTCGACGTGACCGTACAGCGGCAGATCCTCGATCATCTCGAGCGGCTCACCGCCGAACTCGGCACCGCGGTGCTGCTGATCACCCATGACTTGGGTTTGGCGGCGGAGCGTGCCGAACACCTGGTGGTGATGTATCGCGGCCGTGTCGTGGAGTCCGGGCCCGCTTTGCGGATTCTGCGTGATCCGCAGCACCTGTACACCAAACGGCTGGTGAGTTCGGCGCCGTCGCTGGCCGCGCAGCGGCGGTCGGCGGTGCGGCGTCGGGCCGAGATCCACGCGCAAGCCGTGCAGGTGGCGGCAGCCGAAACGGTGGTGCCGGACGACGTGCTGGTAGCCGAGCATCTGACGAAGACGTTTCACATCCGCGATCGCACGCCGTGGAAGTCGACCGAGTTCGTCGCGGTGGACGATGTGTCGTTCCGGCTGCGGCGCGGGTCGACCACGGCGATCGTCGGCGAATCCGGCTCGGGCAAGACCACGGTGGCGCAGATGGTCCTCGGACTGCTCGCGCCCACCTCCGGCGCCGTCACATTCGACGGCAAGGACGTGACCACCCTGGACCGTAAGGAATCCTTCGCCTTCCGCCGCCGGGTGCAGCCGATCTTCCAGGATCCCTACGGCTCGCTCGATCCGATGTACACGATCTACCGCACCATCGAGGAGCCGTTGCGCACCCACCGGATCGGTACCGCCGAGGAAAGGGAGGCGACCGTGCGGGAACTGCTCGACAAGGTCGCGCTGCCTGCCGGTGTGCTGCGGCGCTACCCCAACGAACTGTCCGGTGGACAGCGTCAGCGCGTGGCGGTCGCGCGGGCGCTCGCCCTACGGCCCGAAGTGGTGGTGTGCGACGAGGCGGTGTCCGCGCTCGACGTGCTGGTGCAGGCCCAGATCCTCCGCCTGCTCAACGAGCTGCAAGCCGAGCTCGGGCTGGCGTATCTATTCATCACCCACGATCTGGCCGTGGTGCGGCAGATCGCCGACGACGTGCTCGTCATGCAGCGCGGCAAGGTGGTCGAGGCGGCGACGACCGACGAGGTGTTCGACGATCCCCGGCAGGAGTACACGCGCAAACTGCTCGACGCGATACCGGGACGCGATCTGCTGGCCGGATAGCGAGCCGGGCGCGCGGATCGGTCCGCGCGAGCGCAAGTAGCCTCGTATGCCGTGACCGATCCGCTACAGCCCCTCGTCGATCTTCCCGGTGTCCGGGACGCGGCCGACCGTGCCCGCGACGCGCTCGCCGAGGTGCACCGGCACAAGGCGAACCGCCGTGGGTGGCCCACCACGGCGGCCGAGGCCGCGGTGCGTGCGGCCCGGTCCTCGGCGGCCATCGACGGCGGCAGCACGGATATTCCCGCCGACGGCCGGGTAGCCGACCCGATCCTGGCCGGCTCGCTGCGCGTCGGGCAGGCGTTGGACGGGGACGCGCTGCGGAATCTGGTGGGCACCTGGCAGCGTGCCCCGCTGCAGGCGCTGGCGCGGCTGCATCTGCTCGCCGCGGCCGATCTGATCCCGGAGCAAGAGGCGCTCGGCAGGCCGCGCGGCGACTCGGGCGTCGCGCAGCGGCTCGATCTGCTGGCGCAGACGGTGCTCGGTTCGCGAGCGCCCGCGCCGGTGCTCGCCGCCGTAGTACACGGTGAGCTACTGGCGCTGCGGCCGTTCGGCACGGCCGATGGCGTAGTCGCGCGGGCGGCCTCCCGGCTGGTCGCGGTGTCGAGTGGGCTGGATCCGCACAGCCTCGGCGTACCGGAGGTGTTCTGGTTGCGCAGGCGTCAGGCGTATCTGGACGCGGCCGCGGGATTCGGAACCGGGCAGGCGGAGGCGGTCGGCGGCTGGGTGATCCTCTGTTGCGGGGCGTTCGAGGACGGCGCGCGCGAGGCCACGTCGATCGCAGACTCGGCGGCGGGATAACCCCGTACACGTCAAAGCGGGCGGCGTTGTCTCTCGACCTCACCGCCCGCTAGCACGGACTACCCGGTTACCAAGCGTGCTAGGTGGGTTGTGTTCTGCGGCCTCGGCGACAATCCGGACATCGGCCGGTTCATCCCCGCAACCTGTGCGAGGCCTTCGCCGTCGACTATCCGAATTTCGCAGGCCCACAACGCTTCTGCCCTTGTCGCGGCGCGCTCCGCGTGGGTGCCTGGTGCCCGTGCTGGGAAGAAGGGTCGGGAGACAGTGCCTTCTCTTCCGGTGCTGCCTTGGCCTTCCGTCCTTCCGTAGTTACCTTTCTACACCTGTGACTGCACTCACATCAAGGGATGCGAGAACATTGAACAATCGGCGTTTTTCTCGGCGTTTCGTGGTTAAATGCCTGGTCCGCAGCGCCATCGGTCAAGTTGGCTGAGTTAACGGCAAGCCGCTGGCGACCCGGATGGGACGGGCTGCTCGAGCGTCCGATCTCAGCGTCGGCGGCGCAGCATCCGGTAGCTGATCGCGCCGGCCACGACCGCGCTCAAGCCGACCGCCGCGGTGGCCGCGAGCGTCGTCGAGGACGGCGCTTGGAAGCGCGCCCACAGCGACACCGGGTTGGAGAAGGTCAGGATCGGCCAGCCCCGCGTGGTGGCCTCACGGCGCAGATTGCGATCCGGATTGACCGCAGTGGGGTGGCCCACCGCGCCGAGCAGCGGCAGGTCGGTGATCGAGTCGGAGTAGGCGTAGCAGCGGGACAGGTCGTACCCCTCGTCTGCGGCGAGTTTCTCGATGGCGGCGACCTTGCCCTCGCCGTAGCAGTAGAACTCGACCTCGCCGGTGTACTTTCCGTCCGCCACGACCATCTGGGTGGCGGCGGTATGTGAGGCGCCGAGCGCTTCGGCGATCGGGCCGACGATTTCCTCGCCGGAGGCCGAGACGATCACCACATCGTGCCCCCGGATCTTGTGGTCGGCGATCAAGTCGGCCGCCTCCGCGTAGATCAGCGGATCGACCAACTCGTGCAACGTCTCTGCCACAATGGATTTCACCTGCTCGACGTCCCAGCCCGCGCACATGCTGGTCAGGTGGGCGCGCATCCGTTCCATCTGATCGTGATCGGCTCCCGACAGCAGGAACAGGAAGTGGGCGTAACTGCTTTCCAGTACGGCGCGGCGGTTCAAAAGCCCCTGCGCGTAGAAGGGCTTGCTGAATACGAACGTGCTCGACTTCGCGATCACGGTCTTGTCCAGATCGAAGAAGGCCGCGACGCGTCCACCCGCAGTGGCTGACTTGTCCACCCGACCAGGATAGGCGGCGGTATGGTCTCCGCTCGGCCAGGCGTCAGGTGTGGTGCGGCTGCTGTGTCCCCGTGGTCGGTCCGACCGCGGGTTGTGGCAGCGCTCTCCGGCCACCGCGCCTGTTGTGTGGCCGTCCTGCCTTCGATCGGCCGCAGCTGGGCGGCGACTGCACCACGGCTGCCGCTGGTCGGCACGCGTGTTCCCCGCCGTGGCGCGGCTGCGGCCGGTGCGGCGATGAAGTTTGCCCCGCAGACGCCGAAGCCACGACGGCCACAAAGATGTCCGTCGGCAGACTTGCGTGGTGGCCGGGGCTTAGGTGTAGTATTGCTGGCACCTGGACATGGTCCAGGCGCGTTCAGCCCGACCCCCCGGGGCTGAACCCCGACGGCCCCAGCCTCCTCCCCCCCCGGCTGGGGCCGTCCTCTATTTCAGGGACAGTGCGGTACGGCATCGGGTTCGGATAGCTGTCCACAACCCCGGAGTTGTCCACATTCGGCATATCGCCCCTTCTGTCCCTGCTTTCGTTCCGCGACGCTGACCTGCATGAACCTCGATGCATCGGAGCCGATCGGGCCGACGCCCGCCCTTGTGCTCATCGATGACGACCGTCTGCGCGACGAAGTCCGGCGTATCGCGGCGGCCGCCGAACGGCCACTCGATGAGCGGACGCGACTCGTCGGCCGACATGCCTGGACCGGCGCTCCACTGGTCATCCTGGACACCGACAAGGCGCGCGAAGCGGCCGCCGCGGGCTACCTGCGCCGCGCCGGCGTCGTGGTGGTAACCGATGGTGAGCCAGGTTTGCTCGACTGGCAGGCCGCCGCCGCGGTCGGCGCGGAGCGGGCTATCGCCTTGCCCGGCGCGGCGGTGGGGCTCATCGAGATGTTTGCTGAATACGGCGAGCGGCGTGCGGATGACGGCGTGGTGCTCGCCGTCGTCGGCGCGGGCGGCGGGGCCGGCGCGTCCACCCTCGCCGTCGCGGTCGCGCTGCGCGCCGCCGCGGAGGGGTTCCGGCGCGAGACCTTGCTGGTCGATGGCGCACCCTTCGCGGGGGGTCTCGACCTGCTGCTCGGTGTCGAGAACGCGGCGGGCCTGCGCTGGCCCGACCTGGTGGTGGAGGACGGGCGCGTCTCAGCGACCGCGCTGCACGGCGCCCTACCCGTCGCGGCGCCCGGGCTCGCGGTGCTGTCCTGTGGGCGCTGCGGTGCGGGACGATTGCCACGTGAGCTCGGCGCGCCCGCGGTCCGCGCTGTCATCGAAGCGGGCCGTGTCGCAGGCGATTTCATAGTTTGCGATATTTCCGGTGAGCGCGGGCCGCATGCCGACCAGATGCTCGACTCCGCGGATCTCGTGGTTCTGGTCGTTCCGGCGCGGCTGCGTGCGGTCGCCGCCGCCGAAGCGGTGTCCGCCCATATCGCGCGGCGAAACCCGAACCAGGGCCTGGTCGTTCGCGGTCCGGCGCCCGGCGGCCTGCGCGGAGCCGAGGTCGCCGAAGTGCTCGATCTCCCGCTGCTCGCCGCCGTTCGCGCCCAGTCCGGTCTCGCGCACCGGCTGGAGCGCGGCGGGATGTCGGTAGGCCGCCGCGGGCCGCTGCGCGATGCGGCCGACGCCGTCCTCGGCGTACTGAGTGCACCACCGGGACAACGGCGGTGAGGAGGGGGCGATGAGCGCGATACTGACCAGCGAGCTGCTGGACCGGGTGCGGGAGCGCCTGGCTGGCGAGACCGGCGACCCGGATCCGGCGCAGGTCGCCGCCGCGATCCGGGCCGAAGCGGGCGGGGTGCTCGGCGACACCGACCTGCTGCGGGCTCTGCGACTGCTGCAGACCGAACTCACCGGCGCGGGTGTACTCGAACCGCTGTTGCACGATCCGCGAGTGGCCGATGTCCTGGTGACCGGTCCGGACGCGGTGTGGATCGATCGCGGGCACGGTCTGGAGAAGACCTCGATCACCTTCTCCGACGAGGCCGCGGTCCGGCGGCTGGCGCAGCGCCTGGCACTGTCGGCGGGTCGCCGACTCGACGACGCACAACCATGGGTGGACGGTCGGCTGTCCGGAATCGCTGCGGCATCAGGGGATTCGTTCGGGGTCCGCTTGCACGCGGTCCTCGCGCCGGTCGCGCACGGCGGCACTTGTCTGTCGTTGCGGGTACTCCGTCCGGCCACCCAAGGGCTGTCCGCGCTCGCCGTGGCGGGCTCGGTGCCCGCCGACGCGAAGCTCCTGCTGGAACGAATCATCCAGGCGAGGCTGGCGTTCCTGATCGTCGGCGGTACCGGAGCCGGGAAGACGACGCTGCTGTCGGCCCTGCTCGCCACGGTGGGCCCGTCCGAGCGGATCGTCTGCGTCGAGGACGCGGCGGAGCTCGCGCCACCGCATCCCCACGTGGTCCGGCTGGTGGCCAGGACCGCGAATGTGGAAGGCGTCGGCGAGGTCACCGTCCGTGACCTGGTCCGTCAAGCGCTGCGCATGCGGCCGGACCGGATCGTGGTCGGTGAGGTCAGGGGCGCCGAGGTGGTCGACCTGCTGACCGCGTTGAACACCGGACACGACGGCGGGGCGGGCACCGTGCACGCCAACTCGCCGCAAGAAGTCCCCGCCCGGCTGGAAGCCCTCGCCGCTCTGGGCGGCATGGATCGAGCGGCCTTGCACAGTCAACTGGCCGCCGCGGTGCAGGTTGTCCTGCACGTGCACCGCCGATCCGACGGCTCGCGGGGGCTGCGCGAGGTCGGCCTCGTGCACCGCAACGGCGATGGGGGCGTGCGGATCACGCCCGCCTGGCATACCACGGGTGCGGCCCCCGCCGCCGCGGACCTGTCCAACCTGCTCGCCGAACGGCTCGACCGTTGAGCGGCGCGGTGTTGTGTCTCGCGCTGGCGTTGGTCCTGGTTCCGGCGCCCCGGTCGCAGCGCCGGTTCGGGCAGCTGTTCACCGCGCGCGTCGAGTATCGAATACCGGACCGCGGCAGGCTGTTCCGCGTCTGTGCCTGCGTAGGCGTGGTGATCGTGCTCACCGTCTTCGGTACGGGTGCTTTCCTCGCGGCCGGCCTGGTCGCCGGAACAGCCGGGCTACGGGCTCGCCGGGCGGTACGGGACCGGCGCGGGAAAGCCGAGCAAGGGTACCTACTCGATGCCTTGGAGGCTGTGATCGCGGAATTGCGGGTGGGGGCGCATCCGAGCGCCGCCGCCGAGGCCGCCGCACATGAGGTGTGGGGCGAGTCGTCCCGCGCGTTCACCGTTGGCGCCGCCCGCAGCCGACTCGGTGGCTCGGTGGCCGAGGGCCTGCGCCGGCCGGATTCCCCGATCGCCGCGGAGCTCGCCCGGGTTGCCGGGGCGTGGCAAGTGGCCGAGCAGCACGGCTTGGCACTGGCGGAGTTGCTGTCCGCGGCCCGAACGGATCTCGCGGGACGCATCCGATTCCACGGCCGCACCACTGCCGCGCTGGCCGGCGCACGGGCCACCGCCGGTGTCCTGGCGTGTTTGCCGCTCCTCGGCATCGCTCTCGGCCAAATGATGGGCGCCGCGCCGCTGCACGTCCTGTTCGCCTCGTCCGCGGGGGCGGTGCTGTTGCCGGTAGGCGCGGGCCTGGCCTGCGCGGGCCTGCTGTGGACCGATGCCATCACCCGAAAGGTGCTGATATGAAGTCTTCTTCGATGGCTGGTCGCGGCCGGCCAAAGCAGTTGTCGAACTCGAAGCCGGTTGCGATCGGCGGGGAGATGCGGTTTGCGCGCACGCCGGTTCGAAGGGTTGTGTGTGCCGTAATCGCAGGCGGTGCGGCCCTGCGAAGCCGCCGCCCCGTCGGCGATCCAATCGGACTGCAGCGCATGGCGGATGCGCACCACCTCGACGGCGCGTTCAACCCTGGCCACCCGCAGACCGGCCGAATCTACGGTCGCGCTGCTGAGCGACGACGGGTCAGCCTCATCGGTTCGCTCTCCGGCGACGGCACGCAGGTGACGCGTGGTGTGCCGTCGCATGGCCCGACTGTGGGCCGTGCACGAGGTCATCGCACAACAGGATCGCTGAGGAAGGCTGCTGATGGCGTTCACTTCTGGTGCGGCACTGCCGTTGCTGCTGATGGCGGCCGCACTCGCATCGCTGCCGGGACGAGTGGCCGTGAGCAGGCGGTTGCATGCCCTCGGCCGGACGCGCAACGCACCGGCCGAGACGTCGCGCCGGGTGAACCGGGAGACCGATCCGCTGGCTGTCGCCTCGGTGCTCGACCTGCTGGCCGCCTGCCTGCGTGCTGGGCTTCCCATGGCAGGGGCGGCGCGCGCCGTGGCGCAGGAGGCGCCGGAACCACTCGGCGAAGCACTGCGACGGGCGGCGGACCTGCTCGCGCTCGGCGCCGACGCGGCCACGGCCTGGCACCAAGTGGCGCGGGATGCGAAGGGGCGCCCAAGAGCCGACGAGATCGAGTCGCTGGCCCGGATGGCGCGCCGTTCCGCGCGGTCCGGATCGTCGCTGGCGGCAGCGGTCATGGAACTGGCCGAGCAGCGCAGGGCCGCGGTGGAAGACATCGCGGCCGCGAAGGCGGAACGCGCGGGCGTCCTGATCGGCGGCCCCTTGGGGCTGTGCTTCCTCCCGGCCTTCGTCTGCCTCGGCATAGTGCCGGTGGTCATCGGCTTGGCGGGCCGAGTCCTAGGCGGTGGGCTGCTGTAACCCCGCACGGGGCAGTGGCCACGCCGCCCATGGTGTCCGCACGGAAGCGTTCACGCGGAGTTTTCGCGCAGGTTCGGCGGACCGTGACCGGGCGGCCCGCGCTCGCGGACCCGCCTGGAATCGCATCGGGAGAACGGCGGACGGCCGGGCCCACGTCGTTCACGAGAGCGCGTCAGGTGGATCGCTCGGAGCCCCCGCACCGTCGCTGCCGCCACCGGTCGGGAAGGCCGTCGCGGGGCTGGTCGGTCCGCCTATGGCCCGGCAGCTCGGCGGTGTGCCGCACACTCGGCGCTTCGGTGGCTGCTTTGCGTGCTGAGCCGTATCCAGCGTTCGGTCGCTCATGGAACCCGTCGCTGCCGCTGATCGGCACCCGCCGGCGGTTCGTCGTGGACCGCAGCGAAAGCGACCGTGCTCGGGCGGCAGCGTCGCGCACTGCATCGGAGGAAGCGTGCTCGTGCGGATCGGCCGCACGGGCCGGAAAGGAGGAATCGGGTGCGTATCCAGGGGGTTGTGAGGTCCGTGGGCCGCAGGGTGCGGGCTGTATATATAAGCCTGCGTGCGCGGGCGCTGCGGGCGATGGTCGCGGAGGACGGCATGAGCACGGCGGAGTACGCGATCGGCACGATCGCGGCGGCGGCCTTCGGCGCCGTGCTGTACGGGGTGGTGACGGGCGACAGCATCGTGAACGCGCTGACGAAGATCATCGACCGGGCACTGAACACATCGGTGTAGTTGTCGCCACACCGTGGCTCGGCGACGATCGGGGAGGGGTGACGATCGAGGCCGCGCTCGCCCTGACCTCGGTCGTCGCTACCGTCGTGCTCTGTCTCGGGGCCCTGCTGGCGGCATCGACCCAGGTCCGCTGTGTCGATGCCGCCGGCGAGGCCGCCCGCCTCGCCGCGCGGGGCGACCACGCGAACGCCCGCCCGGCGGCGGAGCGCATCGCCCCGCCGTCGGCCGACATCGCACTCCGCACCGAGGGCACTCGTGTGATCGCCGTGGTTTCCGCGCGGACCCCGCTTCTGCCGCTGCTCACCCTCCGCGCGGAGGCGGTCGCGACCATCGAGCCCGGAGCCACCGAATGAAGGCGGTGCCGATGGTGGTCTGGCTTCTCGCGGGCGGCGGTGCCCGTCACGGGCGGATTCCGGTTCGCGACGCTGCCCGGAGCGAGACATGACAGGGAACGGTGAGCGGGTTCGGATCAGCGAGCGCAGCCCGCGGCGTGTCCCTCGCATGCTGCGGGTTCGGGTAAGCGACGAACAGGGGTTGGCCACCGTTTTCGCTTGCTTGGCGCTCGTGGCCCTCATCGCGGTGACGCTCTTGATCGCGCAGGTGGGGGCCGTGGTGGTGGCGCGGCATCGGGCGCAGGCGGCCGCCGATTCGGCGGCGCTGACCGCGGCGGGAGCTTTGGTCGATGGCGTCGACGTCGCATGTGCTGAGGCGGACGAGGTGGCACGGCGGATGGGTGCGCGAATCCGTGTTTGCGAGGCGGTGGAGTGGGACGCCACGGTGGCTGTGGAAAGGAATGTACCAATAGGTCTGTACGGCGATCGGATCGTTCGGGCGAGCGCACGGGCCGGACCGGTTGAAGAGTGATGGAGTTCGATACACGGTCGGCCCCGCGTCGCTTCCAGTGGCGGAAATCGGAAACTTAACTGGCGGGTTTAAAAGCGGACTCAGGGAAATGCCCGCGTGGACCCGGGATATCTAAAAGGGAGGAATGCGCATGTCCACAAACTATGCAGTGGCAATAGTCTAGTTAACATGAATCTAATCCTCTTTATTCGGCCGGGGTGAAGCGGCGGCATTCCACTGGGAGGTCTCCCAACCTTCCCAGCGTGCGCGCTGGCAAGGTCGACAATTGGTCACGTGTCCGACTCTGCGCCGTCACGAATCGAGCGGTGCGTCCGCACCAGCGGACAGTTCGGCGAGTACGGCGGTGAGCAGGCGCGCCGCTGCCGCCTTGTCCAGTGGGTGGTTCCCGTTGCCGCACTTGGGTGATTGGACGCAGGAGGGGCAGCCCGCCGCGCAGCCGCACGACTCGATGGCCGACAAGGTCGCCGTAAGCCACTGGCGCAGTTGGGCGAACCCGCGCTCGGCGAATCCCGCCCCGCCGGCTTGGCCGTCGTAGACGAAGACGGTGGGCAGTCCGGTATCCGGGTGCTCGGCGGTGGAGACACCGCCGATGTCCCACCGGTCGCAGGTCGCCACCAGGGGCAACAGCCCGATCGCCGCGTGCTCGGCCGCGTGCAGCGCCCCGGGGACGTCCTGAGGCGCGATCCCCGCCAGCGCCAGCAATTCCGGTGTCACCGTGTACATGACCGCCTTGGTCGGCAGCGTCTGCGGCGGCAGGTCGAGTTCGACCAGGTCGAGCACTTCGCCGGTGAGCAGCGTGCGCAGATAGCCGATCACCTGGCTGGTGACCCGCACCCGGGCCAGGCCGGCCGTCACGTGACCGTGGGCACGGTGCTCGGTCACCGCGTCGATCACGACCGAGGTCACCTGGCGCGCGCTGGTGGTCCACCCGGGCTCGGCGGTGTGCACGAAGGCCACGCCGTCGACGAGATCCAGCTCGTCGACGACATAGGTCTCGCTCTGGTGCAGGTGCACGGCGCCCGGGTGCAGCGTCGCCCTGGCCCGCCCCGCATCGGCGGTGCCGAGCAGCCTGCCGGTCTCGCCGTCCACGATGGCCACCGGTGCGCCGATTCCGCCCCGGACGTCCACCGCGTCGTGCGGCTGCGTCTCCGCGGTCACGTACCAGCGCGCGCGATCTCCCGTTCCACGCCGCCTGATCAGTCCTTTCACGGTCAGCTCGGCCAGTACTTCGCGGGCGCCCAGTTCGTCCACCTCGGCGGCGGTGAGCGGCAACTCCAGCGCGGCGCACAGTAGTTGCGGACCCAGCACATAGGGGTTGCGCGGGTCGGTGATGGTGGCCTCGACGGGCTTGCCGAGCAGCGCTTCGGGGTGATGGACCAGGTAGGTGTCCAACGGATCGTCCCGCGCCACGAGCAGCACCAGTGACCCTTGGGTGCGCCGTCCCGCCCGCCCGGCCTGCTGCCAGAACGACGCGACCGTTCCGGGAAAACCCGAGATGACCACGGCATCCAGTCCCGCGATGTCGACGCCGAGTTCCAGTGCGCTGGTCGTCGCGGCGCCGAGCAGCGATCCGTCCGACAAGGCGGCTTCCAGCTCACGCCGATCCTCCGCGAGATAACCCGCCCGGTAGGACGCCACGCGTGCGGCGAGGTCCGGATCGACCTCGCCCAAGAGCCTTTTGGCATCCATCGCGGTCAGCTCCGCGGCTCGGCGGGAGCGCACGAAGGTCAAGGTCCGCGCGCCTTCGGCCACCAGATCCGCCATGATCCGCGCCGCCTCCGCGGTGGCGGACCTGCGTACCGGCGCACCGTTCTCGCCGGTCACGGCGGTGAGCAACGGTGGCTCCCAGAGCGCGATCGTCCGCGGTCCCTGCGGCGATCCGTCGCGAGTGACCGCGGTGCACGGCGCGCCGATCAGGCGCGACGCGGCCTCCGCCGGTTCGGCGGAGGTCGCCGAGCAGAGCACGAACACGGGATCGGCGCCGTATCGTGCGGCGATCCGCCGCAGCCTGCGCAACACCAGCGCGACGTGCGAGCCGAAAACACCGCGATAGGCGTGGCATTCGTCGACCACCACGTAACGCAGCCTGCGCAGCACCCGCGCCCAGCGCTGGTGCGATCGAAGTATGCCGAGGTGGAGCATGTCCGGATTGGTGAAGATCCAGCGCGCGTTGGCGCGTACCCACTGCCGGATCTCGGCAGGCGTATCGCCGTCGTAAGTGGCCGGATGTATATCGCGCAACGGACCTTCGTGGGTGAGCTCGCCGACCGCGCGCAGCTGATCGGCGCCGAGCGCCTTCGTCGGCGACAGATACAACGCGGTGGCCTTCGGATCGGCTTGCAGCGTCGTGAGCACCGGAAGCTGATAGCCGAGCGATTTGCCCGAGGCGGTCCCGGTGCTCACGACGACGTGCCGTCCGCGGAACGCCTGCTCCGCGGTGTCCACCTGATGCCGCCATGGCGCCGCCACACCCGTCTCACGCAATGCCGCAATCACTTCCGGCGATGCCCACACGGGCCATTCGGAGTGTTCGGCGGCTCGTGCGGGCAACTCGGCCACATGCGTGAGCCGGGGGTCGCCATCGAGGCCTCCGGCTAGGACACGATTCAGCAACGATGTCCCGTAGCCGAGCTCGGTCCCCGGCCGTCCGCGCAGCGCGAAGTCGGGCGGATTCACGATCGGAACCCCGCAACACGCTCGGGGAGTGTGAAACGTGTGTGTCCGGGAACCTCCACCTGCCTTTTCGATACCAAATAGCGACCTGGGTCACAGCTTCTTTGCTGAACGTCGACTCGGTTATCACCAGGCAAACGAACCCCAAGTCTGGATTCCGCCATTGTGTCCCTCACCTGCGCATTCGCAAGATCAACTTTTTTGCAAATTGTCGGTAACTCGACTGTTGAATTGCCCGAAGACATGGTTCACTGGTTCCTGGTCGCAAGCTTCTGTGTTCGAGGGACGGATCCAAAGTCCAAACCGTCAGCAGGATCGATGTTGCGAACGGTGTGCTTGGTGCTTTCCTGCAGGGGGAACCAACAGTACAGCGGTCACAACGGACCCGGTGGACGAACCCAGTTGTCCGCCGTTCCGGTAAGAAAAGAGAAGGAACAGAATGGCACAGGGAACTGTGAAGTGGTTCAACGCGGAGAAGGGGTTCGGCTTCATCGCGCCGGAGGACGGCTCCGCTGACGTCTTCGTCCACTACTCCGAGATCCAGGGTTCGGGTTTCCGCACCCTCGAGGAGAACCAGAAGGTCGAGTTCGAGGTCGGCCAGGGCACCAAGGGCCCGCAGGCCACCGGAGTGCGTGCGCTCAGCTGAGCGGCGCAAGGATCCACAGCTCGTCCCTCACCACCGGCAACGGGGTGAGGGACGAGCTATATCTGGGGTAGTCACGGCCCGTGTGCGCCGGCGGAAGGGTCCGCCGAGCATGCCGCGGCGCAGGTGTGGCGAAACGGCAAGGCATACTGATTCGAACTCACGGGCGTACGCTCGGTGGTTCGAGTCGCAAGCACTCGACCACACGCGGCGTCACGGTATAAACGTGTCTGGTGCGATGTTCAGCCGTCGCAGCCGCTCACCCCAGCCGCGCGCAGCGGGAAAAGACGCAGCGCGGGTCGATCAGGAAAGGTGTATTCGCCGGTGGCAACACGAGACCTCGGTGCAGCCGACCAGGGCCGTCCCCTGCGTCGTCTCGTGATCGTCGAGTCCCCGACCAAGGCCCGCAAGATCGCGCCGTACCTCGGTCGTAACTACACGGTCGAGGCGTCGGTCGGCCATATCCGGGATCTGCCGCGTGGTGCGGCCGATGTCCCGGCCAAGTACAAGGGCCAGTCCTGGGCGCGTCTCGGCGTGGACGTCGACAACGACTTCGAACCCATCTACGTCGTGAGCCCGGACAAGAAGGCCAAGGTCACCGAGCTCAAGAGTCTGCTGAAGGACGCCGACGAGCTCTACCTGGCCACCGACCCCGACCGCGAGGGCGAGGCGATCGCCTGGCACCTGCTGGAGACGCTCAAACCCAAGGTGCCGGTCCGGCGGATGGTCTTCCACGAGATCACCGAACCCGCCATCCAAGCCGCCGCCGCGGACACCCGTGACCTCGACAACGATCTGGTCGACGCCCAGGAGACCCGCCGCATCCTGGACCGGCTCTACGGCTACGAGGTCAGTCCCGTGCTGTGGAAGAAGGTCATGCCGCGGCTGTCGGCCGGTCGCGTGCAGTCGGTGGCCACCCGGGTGATCGTGCAGCGTGAACGCGAGCGGATGTCGTTCCGTTCGGCCGAGTACTGGGACATCGCCGCCAAGCTCGACGCGGGCAACGGCCAGGCGAGCGACGCCACCAACCCGAGAACCTTCGGCGCGCGACTGGTCACCGTCGACGGCGCGCGGGTCGCCACCGGACGCGATTTCGGATCGGACGGACGGCTCAAGTCCACCAACGGCGTCGTCGTGCTGGACGAGGGCTACGCGCGGCGGCTGGCCGAGGCGCTGGACGGCGCCGACCTGGTGGTCTCCTCGGCGGAGGCCAAGCCGTACACCCGCAAGCCCTATCCGCCGTTCATGACCTCGACGTTGCAGCAGGAGGCGGGGCGCAAACTCCGTTTCACCTCCGAGCGGACCATGCGGGTGGCGCAGCGACTGTACGAGAACGGCTATATCACCTATATGCGCACCGACTCGACGACGCTGTCGGAGTCGGCCATCGCGGCGGCGCGCGCGCAGGCGACCCAGCTCTACGGCTCGGAGTACGTGCACCCGACCGCGCGGCAATACAACCGCAAGGTGAAGAACGCGCAGGAGGCGCACGAGGCCATCCGCCCAGCGGGCGACACCTTCGCCACGCCCGGCCAACTGCACGCGCGGTTGGACAACGACGAGTTCCGCCTCTACGAACTCATCTGGCAGCGCACGGTCGCCTCCCAGATGGCCGACGCCAGGGGCACCACGCTGACGTTGCGCATAACCGGCGTCGCTGGCACCGGCGAAGAGTGCGTGTTCTCCGCTTCCGGCCGCACCATCACGTTCCCCGGCTTCCTGAAGGCCTATGTGGAGAGCGTCGACGAGGAGGCGGGCGGCCAGTCCGACGACGCCGAGTCCAGGCTGCCCGCACTCGAGGAAGGCCAGGCGGTCACCGCGGTCGAGCTGAATCCCGATGGGCACAGCACGAATCCGCCCGCGCGCTACACCGAGGCGTCGCTGATCAAGACGCTCGAAGAGCTCGGCATCGGCCGCCCGTCGACGTATTCGTCGATCATCAAGACGATCCTCGATCGCGGCTACGTCTACAAGCGCGGCAGCGCACTGGTGCCGTCGTGGGTGGCGTTCGCGGTGATCGGCCTGCTCGAAGAGCATTTCGGCCGACTGGTCGATTTCGACTTCACCGCCGCCATGGAGGACGACCTCGACGCCATCGCCGGCGGCCGCGAGCAGCGCGGAAACTGGTTGTCCAGCTTCTACTTCGGCGGCGATCACGGCGTGGAGGGCTCGGTCGCGCGGTCCGGCGGTCTGAAGAAGATGGTGGGGGAGCGGCTCGATGACATCGACGCCCGCGAGATCAACTCCATCAAGCTGTTCAGCGATGCCGCCGATCGAGACGTCGTCGTCCGGGTCGGCAAGTATGGGCCCTATCTGGAGCGGATGGTCACCGATCCCGATGACCCAGAAGGCAATGCGGTGTCTCAGCGGGCCAATCTCCCCGACGATCTCCCGCCGGACGAGCTGACCCCTGAGGTCGCCGAAAAGCTGTTCGCCACTCCGCAGGAGGGCCGTTCGCTCGGCGTCGATCCCGAGTCGGGGCACGAGATCGTCGCCAAGGAAGGACGTTTCGGTCCGTACGTCACCGAGGTCCTGCCCGAACCGCAGGCCGAGGAGGGACAAGAGCCCGCCAAGAAGACCGCGAAGAAGGCCGCGGCGCCCAAGCCGCGCACCGGTTCGCTGTTCAAGTCCATGGATCTGGCCACCATCACACTCGACGACGCGCTGAAGTTGCTGTCGTTGCCGCGTGTGGTCGGCACCGACCCGGCCAGCGGCGAGGAAATCACCGCGCAGAACGGACGTTACGGGCCGTACCTGAAGAAGGGCACCGACTCGCGTTCGCTGAACACCGAGGATCAGATCTTCACCGTCACGCTGGACGAGGCGCTGAAGATCTACGCCGAGCCGAAGCGCCGTGGACGGCAGGCATCGAGCGCCGCTCCGCTGCGGGAACTCGGAAACGATTCCGCCACCGGCAAGCCGATGGTGATCAAGGACGGCCGCTTCGGCCCGTACGTCACCGACGGCGAGACCAACGCGACACTGCGCAAGGGTGACGAGATCGAATCGATCACCCCGGAGCGGGCGATGGAACTGCTCGCCGACCGGCGTGCGCGGGGACCGGTGAAGAAGACCGCGAAGAAGGCCGCGGCGAAGAAGGCGCCCGCCAAGAAGACCGCGGCGAAGAAGACCGCCGCCAAGAAGGCGACCACCACCAAGACGGTGGCCAAGAAGACCACGGCGCAGAAGGCGGCGGCGAAGAAGACCGGCGTCGGGAAGTCGTGAGTTCCCGGCTCGTGGCCACAGCCGTAGCCTGAGCGCCATGAGTACCGAACAGGAGCGCGAGGATCTGATCGCGATGCTCGCCGACCAGCGCGAGCTTTTCCGGATCACGCTGCGCGGCATCGATGACGAGCAGGCGCGGCGGCGGACCACGGTCAGCGAGCTGACCCTCGGCGGGCTGTTGCACCACTTGGTCAGCTGCGAACGGCACTGGACCTCGGTGATCGTGCGACGGGACGAGAACGCGGAGCTGGATGTCTCGAAGTTCGGCGGCGAGTACGTCATGGCGGAAGCGGAGACCGTGACCGGCCTGCTGGCCAGCTGGGACGAGGTGGCGGCGGAGACGGCCGAGCTGATCCGTTCGGTGGACAGTCTCGACACCTCGATTCCCACGCCCACGGCGCCGTGGGCTCCGGAGCGGATCTGGCAGTCGGTGCGCTACACGGTGCTGCACATCTTGCGGGAGATCGCGCATCACTCCGGGCACGCCGACATCATCCGGGAGGAGCTGGACGGGGCGAACAGCACGCAGCAGCGCGCCTCCTAGTTCCGGAACAGGGCTTGCGGCCGCATGGGCCGACAAGTAGATAGCGGTCCGACTCAGCCCGCTCCCGCCGAGCTGCGTGTGCACGGCTCAGTCGGACAGCGTGTGACCGGCCGAGCGGTGCGTGGCGGAGTCGGGTGGTGTGGGCTGGCCGGGCCGTGCGGGGGCGAGCCGGACGGTGTGTCCGGGCCTGGTGTATGTGGGCCGTCGACGGTGGCGAGCGTGGTGTCCGAGACCGTCCGGGATCTGTCGGGAGGGGCGGCTAGGGTGTACGACGTGGCGGGAGTCTTCGATCGGTTGGTCGGCCAGGAGGCGGTCGAGTCCGAGTTGACGGCTGCCGCGGTCGCTGCGCGCGGGGGCGTGGTCGAGGGCGCGATGACGCACTCCTGGTTGTTCACCGGCCCGCCCGGATCGGGCAGATCCGTTGCCGCGCTGTGTTTCGCGGCGGCGCTGCAGTGCACGGATCCGGCGACGCCCGGGTGCGGTAGGTGTCACGCCTGCACCACGACTATGGCGGGCACGCACGGCGACGTTCGCCGGGTGGTGCCGGAGGGGCTGAGCATCAGTACCAAGGAGATGCGCGAGATCGTGCAGGTGGCCTCGCGCAGGCCCAGCACGGGGCGCTGGCAGGTGGTGGTCATCGAGGATGCCGACCGCTTGACCGAGGCGGCGGGCAACGTGCTGCTCAAGGTCGTCGAGGAGCCGCCGGACCGGACGGTGTTCCTGCTCTGTGCACCCTCGGTGGACCCGGAGGACATCTCGATCACGTTGCGTTCCCGCTGCCGCCACGTGCATCTGGTGACGCCATCGGTGCCCGCCATCGCGCGAGTGCTCCGCGAGCGCGACAACCTCGACGAGAAGACCGCTACCTGGGCCGCGTCCATCAGCGGCGGACATGTCGGCCGTGCCCGCAGGCTCGCCACCGACGAGGAGGCACGCGCCCGCCGTCAGCGTGCCCTGGCCTTGGTCACCGCGGCCGGGAAGCCCGGTGCGGCCTATGCCGCCGCCGACGAACTGGTGCGCGCGGCCGACGACGAGGCCAAGCAGATGAGCGCGGCCCGCGACGAACGCGAGCGCGAGGAACTCGCGACCGCGCTGGGCGCGGGCGGCACCGGCAAGGGCGCGGCGAGCGCCACCCGCGGTTCCGCGGGCGTACTCAAGGATCTCGAGCGGCGGCAGAAGTCCCGCGCGACCCGCACCGGCCGCGACGCCCTCGATCGTGCCCTGATCGATGTCGCGGGCGTCTATCGGGACGCGCTGGCCGTGCGGTTCGGGGCCACCCGGCTCGGCTCCGGCGTCGCGCTCACCCACCCCGACCTGTCCGACGAGATTCACGATCTGGCCGACCGCGTGCGCCCGGAGGGCCTGCTGAAGTCCATCGAGGCCGTTCTGGCCTGCCGTACCGCGCTCGACCAGAACGTCAAACCCCGTTTCGCCCTCGCGGCCATGGCCGCCGCGCTCATCGCGGCCCGCGCCCAGTGACCGTGACCACCCGTTTTCGCGATCGGGCCCGCGAGACGATAGACTTCCCTGGCCGAAAGGCACGCCGCCTTAGCTCAGTCGGTAGAGCGCTTCACTCGTAATGAAAAGGTCGGGGGTTCGATTCCCCCAGGCGGCTCCATCATTCCAGGTACAAGACGTTTTCTTCGCTTGCGGGATCAACCCTGACTGCCTCGACCCGAATGGCCGTGCCGCAGCCAACACGGCCTCGTTGCCCGAGAACCGTTGTGGTCCTGGTTCGGTCGTCGCCGTACGTCGAGCTTCTGCGCAGTGCGGGGTGAGGAAGCAGCCAGCTGCTGCGGGTACCGAGCAGCCGCCGAATAACCTCGGGTACACCGACGATACCGCCTGACTATCGAGCCTCGGCCTGGCTGAATCGATTAGTGTGGAGCTACCTGCTCGCGGGTGCAACTGCAAGCGAGTACGCCGTTAGCCAGACAAGTGGTCACGGGACGGCATCATGGATGACACGTCAGTGAATGGCGGGGACACCGCCCGGGGGTCGGGGCCAGCCGAGGTGTTCGGGCGCTATCGGCTGTTATCGCTGCTGGGTCAGGGCGGCATGGGTCAGGTGTGGCGGGCGCATGATTCGCTGACCAATCGGGTGGTGGCGCTGAAGGTGTTGCCCGAGCGCTTCGCCGATGACGAGCAGCTGCGCGAGCGGTTCCGCCGGGAGTGCCGGGCGGTGGCGCAGTTGACCGAGCCGCATGTGATACCCATCCACGACTTCGGCGATATCGACGGTCGGCTCTATCTGAATATGCGCTTGATCGAGGGCACCGACCTGCGCACGTTGATCGCGCGGGAAGGCGCCTTGTCGCCGCGGCGGGCAGTGGCGATCATCGTCCAGGTGGCCGGTGCGCTGCAGGCGGCTCACGACGCCGGGCTGGTCCACCGCGATGTCAAACCCACCAATATCCTGCTCGGGACCGATGAGTTCGCCTCCCTGATCGACTTCGGGATCGCCCACGCCGCCGATGACCGTACGCTGACCGCGACCGGCGAGACCATCGGCACCCTCGCCTACATGGCGCCGGAGGAGATCGATGCCCAGGTCAAGGCCGACGCCCGAGTGGACGTGTACGCGTTGACGTGCGTGTTGTTCGAATGCCTGACCGGCAGGCCGCCGTTCGCGAGCGAATTCGGGATGCAGGGTGTGATCGCCCATCACCTGCACAGCCCGCCGCCGCGTCCCAGCGCCACCACACCCGACGTACCGACTGCGTTCGATGCGGTCATCGCGAAGGGGATGGCCAAGAACCCCCGCGATCGTTACCAGACTGTGCGTGAACTGGCCGCGGCCGCCCGCGCCGCGCTGGGCGATTCGCTTGTCAGTCCCACCGTGGGCGTGGCTACGCGCCATGGGCGGCGAATCAGGTTGTCGCGCCAGACCGCCGGACTGCTCGCGGTCGCGGTCGCCGTGGTGGTGGCCGCCGTAGCTGTCGTCGTCGGTGTCCAACGGGGATCAGGCGGCGGTGGCAACTCGCCCACACCTATCGCCCCGGGCTATTCAGCACAGACTGTGCTGCCGTTCACCGGCGTCAGCCTGCCTACCGGTGTGGCGGTCGACCCGGCGGGCAACGTATACGTCACCGACATGGGTAGCGATCGGGTGCTGAAATTGGCGGTGGGGGCGTCGACGCCGACCCCGCTGCCCATCACCGGCCTGAAGAATCCCCAGGATGTGGCGGTCGACCCGGCGGGCAATGTATACGTCAGCGACACGAGTAACGATCGGGTGCTGAAATTGGCGGTGGGCGCGTCGACACCTGCCCCGCTGCCGTTCACCGGGCTGAAGGATCCCCATGGTGTGGCGGTCGACAACGCTGGCGACGTATACGTCGCCGACCGGGGGAATGATCGGGTGCTGAAATTGGCGGCGGGCGCGGCGGCGCCGACGACGCTGCCGTTGACGGGGCTCCAAGGTCCCGATGGTGTGGCGGTCGACCCGGCGGGCAACCTATACGTCACCGAATTGGGTACCGAGCAGGTGAGGATGTTGGCCGCGGGCGCGTCGGCACCGACCATGTTGCCATTCACCGGTCTCAAAGATCCCCAGGGCTTGGCGGTCGACACGGCGGGAGATGTGTACGTCGTGGACTGGGGTAACAAATGGGTGGTGAGGTTGGCGGCCGGCGCGTCGACGCCCACCCCACTGCCGTTCACCGGCTTGAAGAATCCCCAGGGCGTGGCGGTCGATTCGGCGGGCAACGTATACATCACCGATCTGGGCCTCGATCCGGTGGTGAAACTTCAGGCCGGCTGACCCCCAGACCGTCCAACGCGGATTCCACCAACCAGAAGCCGAAGCGCCTCACTCCTTCGACGACCCCGCCGGACAGGACCGACGCCGTCGCAGAACCCGGTATCTAGTCGACAAGGAGCTTGGCGGGCATGGAGCGGTAGGCGTGCAGATTCCGCAAGGGATGGGGGACCGGCGGGCCGTCCAGGCTCAAATTCGGGTACCTCTCGAAAAGGGTTCGCAGCGCGACGGCGCCTTCCAGCCGGGCCAGCCTGGCTCCCAGGCAGCCGTGTATCCCGCTGCTGAACGCGAGATGTTCCGTGGCGTTGTCCCTGGTCACGTCGAATTGCTGGGGATATGGGAAGACCGCGGGGTCGTTGTTGGCGCCGGCCAACGACAGCAGGACCAGGGAACCCGATTTGATGCGCTCACCGGCGATGTCGACGTCGCAGTTCGCAACCCGGCCGGTCATCCGCACGGGACCGTCGTAGCGCAGGATTTCCTCGACTGCGTTAGGCCACAAGTCCGGCTGCGCGATGAGCGATTCCAGCTGGTCTGGATGGCCTGTCAGTAGGACGATTCCGTTGCCGAGCATGTTCACTGTCGTCAAGAAGCCGGCGTCCAGCAGCAGGGCCGCGTTGGCCACCTGCTCGCGACGGGTGGTTTCGCCGTCTGTCGCCAGCATGCTGAGTACGTCGTTGTTCGGTTCGGCGGCGAGTTCGTCGAGGTAGTGGTCGAAGTACTGATTGACCTCGACCAAGTCTTCGATGGCGTGGCGGTAGGTGTTCCAGCTCAGGCCACGTTCGAGCAGTGGCGCACCCGTGTCTCCCCATTTCAGCAGGGTCGGATGCATGTCGGCGGGCAATCCGAGGATCTCGGCGATGACCGTGACGGGCAGCTGTGCGGAAAAGTCCTCGATCAGATCAGGGTGAGGCTTCGATTCCAGGCGATCGAGTAAGTCGTTGGTCGCTTCGGTGACTCGTCCCTCCAGCGCCGCGATCGCCTTCGGACCGAATGCGTGCCGGACCAGGCGTCGGTACCGGGTGTGATCCGGCGGATCGGTCACGAGCATCGAAGGCGGCTCCCCGAGGTTGGGAAGCCCCAGATCCGTTTTGTCCAGCGCCCGGCGGATCGGCTTCGGCAGGGCTGGATGGAATGGGGTGACCACACCGAAGCGTCGATCGCGCAAGATGAGGCGGCACAGTTCGTAGTCTGCCGTCACGTGTACGCCCGACATGCTGGGAATACGGCCGCGCCGCCGGATCTCCTCGATATATGGCGATGAGCCGAGCAAGCGATCCTGGCCGACAGCGATTTGCCCGAGCGGGTCACCCCGGCGTGCCGCCCATCGGAGATAGGTCCGTAACAGGCCATGAGTGAGTAGCCACCGAATCCAGGCGCGAGTCAACATCGCCACCTCCTCACTCCCGACCCACTCCTCATGATAAAGAGTAGCTATTACATTGCTGAACTATTAGCGTTAACGGATGTCGCCGACTAGGCGGTGCCGATGAGCTGGGCCAGGAACGTACTGCGCATGGTCGTCCATGCGGATGCTGAAGTGTTGTGGAGCGACGTTCGGATCGAACGAGGGGCACGATGGACCGGCGTGGTTTCGTCAAGAGTGCCGGCTTGGCCGCGACGATGCTCGGTGTCGCCGGTGCGAGCACGGCCGCGTCTGCGGCGTGGGCCGACGATTTCAGCCCGAGCCCGAGAACATCGATGTACCGCATGTTGGTGCCGGAGATCTTCGCGCCGTTGCCGGATCCCGCCGATCATGTGCCCGCGATAGTCATCGGATCGGGGTTCGGGGCGTCGGTCACCGCGCTGCGTCTGGCGCAGTCGGGGATCGAGGTCGCGGTGCTCGAGCGCGGGTCGCGCTGGCCGAACGATCCGTGGCGTGACATCTTCGCCACCGACACGATTCCCGATGGCCGCGGCTTCTGGCATCGCACGACCTTTACCGGGGTGAACCGGATCCCACTGCAGATCGATCCGTTCGGTGGGGTCCTCGATGTCACGAATTACCCGGGCATCGACGTGTGGCGCGGTGCGTGTGTGGGCGGTGGCTCGGTGGTGTTCACCGGGGTGATGATCGAGCCGGAGCAGCGATTCTTCGACCATGTGTTCCGCGGCGTGGTCGACTATCGCGAGATGCACGACGTCTATTACCCCAAGGTCCGAGAAGTATTGCGGCCCAGCGTGATACCCGACGATGTCTACAACTCTTTCGCGTTCGTGCACTCGCGGGCCTGGGACGAACAGGTCCGCGTGGCCGGTTATACGCCGCAACGCATCGACGGCACCTGGAATTGGGATGTCATCCGCGCCGAACTGGCCGGGCGATCGAGGCCGTCGGCGACGGTCGGCTGCTCGAACCTGGGCAACTCCAACGGCGCGAAATTCGATCTGAACCAGAATTACCTGCGCTACGCCGAGGGCACCGGCCGTGCCCGGATCTACCCCGGCCATCGCGTGGATGCCATCGCCGAGGAACCGGGAGCGTCGGGTCGCTATAGCGTCGCGGTGACCAAACTGGACCCGACCGGTGAAGTGCTCCGCACCCGGACGCTGACCTGCGACATGCTGTTCCTGGCCGCGGGCTCCATCGGCACCTCCGAACTGCTGGTGCGTGCGCGGGAAACCGGCGCGCTGCCGAACCTGAACGAGCACGTCGGGGAAGGCTGGGGCAGCAACGGCGATGTCGCCTTGGCGCGGCCGCTCAGCACGCTCGAGGTGGGCACGCAGGGCACACCGTCGGCGAGCCGAATTCTGGACGAGGCGGGCACACCCGTGTCGCTGGAGAACTGGTACATCCCCGGCACGACGCCCTTCGACACCACCCTTCTCGCATCGTTGGGCATCGTGCTCGACGACACCCGCGGCCGGTTCGTCTGCGACCCGGCCGACGGGCGCGTGGATCTGCGGTGGCCGGCCGACGGCGCTGCCGGCTATCTCGCGCGAGCGAGGGAAGTCAACAACAACGCGGCCTGCAACTGTCAGCCCATCTCTCGACCCGCCTTCGACGCGGACGCCTCGTTCACCTCCCATCCGTTGGGCGGAGCGGTGATCGGGCGCGCAACGGACGGATACGGCCGGGTGCGTGGCTATCGGAACCTGTACGTAATGGACGGAGCAGCAGTGCCGGGTAGCACCGGAACGGTGAATCCTTCATTGACGATCAGCGCGCTGGCTGAGCGCAATATCGAAGAGATCATTCGTTCCGGCGGGTAAAGGGCGAGCGCGCCTATCGACGCCGACTCGGGTCCAGTTCGCCATGACACGTGAGTTCTCGGATCAGCCCTTATACAGTCGAGCTGTGAACGAGACTCCGGCCACGAACAGTGGACGGTCACTCGCCGAACGGCTGGCGATCCGGTTGCTGTATCCGACAGCCCGGCCCACCGAGGAAGCGCTGCGGGCGGCTGTCGCAGGCAAGGTGGTGCTGGTGACCGGGGCCTCGCACGGTATCGGCAAGGCCAGTGCGCGGAAGCTGGCCGCGGCGGGCGCGGTGGTGCCGCTGGTGGCCCGGTCCCGCCCGGAACTGGAACAGCTGGCCGCCGACATCGCGGCCGACGGTGGCACGGCCCACGCGTACACGACCGACCTGACCGACCTGGATGCCGTCGACCTGCTCGGCCGCACACTGCTGACCGAGTACGGACGCATAGATGCCGTGATCAGCAATGCGGGAAAGTCGATTCGGCGCCCCATCGCCGAGTCCTACGATCGCTTCCACGATTTCACCCGCACCATCGACATCAACTATCTCGGCCCGGTGCGGCTGCTGCTTACTCTGTTGCCCCATATGCGTGCACGCAAGCAGGGGCATATCGTGAATATCTCCACTTGGGGCGTGCTCCTGCCGCCGAGTCCACGCTGGTCGGCCTACATCGCCTCGAAAGCGGCCTTCGACGTCTGGCTGCGCAGCGTGGCCGCCGAAATCGCCTGCGACGATGTCACCACTACATCGATCTACATGCCCCTGGTCCACACCAGGATGAGCGCCCCCACCGACTTCAGCCGTACTCCCGGTCTGACCGTCGACGAAGCCTCCGACCTCGTCTCGCACGCCGTCACGACCAAACCCCGCGACATCGCCCCCTGGTGGGCGATCCGGGTCCAAGCCTGGTCTGCCGTCCACCGCAACCAAGCCCAGCGCATTCTGGAACGTAGGTTCCGCCGCTGAACACCGGACCGGAGGTGCGGGCCGGGCCTCGGGTGCTACGAACGGGTCACCGAGATCTCGCCCTGGTCGCTGATCACTTCGACAAGCACATCCTTCGAGTGAAGGTACGTCCAGGCCTGACATTTGAACTGGTTGCCTACCTGGACCACAACAGAACCGGGGCAGGTCACTCGACCGGCAGGTTGATCCCCCACGCCTTGCAGCCTGTTCGCCACCTGCTGCTCCAACGCTGTCTGATCGAACACCCGCGGTTGTTGGACCGGGTCGAGATCGGCGCCCATCAGCTTCACCGTTACCGCCACCGCGCAGACGGCGACCACGGCCGAGGAAACCGCCATGACAGTGCGGGCTACGTTCTGTTGATCAACCACGCCGATAGTCCTATCCACCCCTGAAGGACTTGGCAAGACCATCGATTGATCAGTCAGAAAGCGGCCGATCGCGCCAGTGCGCGAGGCGGCGGTCCGCCGTGCCGGATGTCATCCACTCCGCTGCTGCCCGGGAGCCTCACCCGAGCGGGAAAGTATTCCGGCAACCCGGCAAATGATCGGTGCTGGGCGTCAGCGCAGATTTTCTGCGAAGGTGTCTGTGTGGCGGTGTTGAGCAGGAACCACGTGATCGTGCGCGGCAAGATCGGCGCACCGGTGGTCGTGCTCGCCCACGGATTCGGGTGTGACCAGCACATGTGGCGCCTGGTCACACCGGTTCTGGAGCGTGACTTCACCGTCGTCCTGTTCGACCACGTGGGTGCGGGCCGCTCGGATCTCTCGGCGTGGACGCCGTCGCGTTACTCCAGCATGGACGGCTACGTGGAGGATGTGCTGGCGCTACTTCGCGAGCTGGAACTGGGGCCGGTGGTCTTCGTAGGGCATTCGGTCAGTGCGACGATAGGAGTGCTGGCTGCCGCACGCGAGCCCGCGGCATTCGCCGGACTGGTACTGGTGACTCCCTCGCCGTGTTTCATCGATGATCCGGCCACCGGGTACCGAGGCGGTTTCAGCGCCGCCGACATCGAGGAACTGCTGGAGGCGCTCGATGCGAACTATCTGGGCTGGTCGGGCGCGATGGCGCCGGTAATCATGGGCAACCCGGACCGGCCGGAGCTGGCCGAGGAACTCACCAATAGTTTCTGCCGCACCGACCCCGAGATCGCGCGCGTCTTCGCACGCGTCACGTTCCTCTCCGACAACCGGGACGATCTGGACGCGGTGGGTGTACCCACGCTGGTTCTGCAGTGCTCGGCCGACGCCATCGCCCCACCCGAGGTCGGGGCGTTCGTCCATGAACGGATCAGGGGCAGTCGGCTGGTTACGCTCGCCGCGACCGGACACTGCCCGCAGCTCAGTTCTCCCGACGAGACCGCCGCCGCCATCGCCGCCTTCGCCGCGGAAACCGGATGACGAGCGCGGCGGGCGACCGAGACGGCGCCAGCGCTCTCGGAGCGGGGGCGGATGACGACGCGGTGTTCGCCGCGCTACTGGAGGACAGCGCCGAGGACCTGTACGAGAACGCCCCCTGCGGATACCTCTCCACCTCGCTGGACGGCCGCATCGCCAAAGTGAACGCCACGCTGCTGGACTGGCTTGGCTGGCGGCGCGACGAACTGGTGGGACGCAAACACTTCTCCGACCTGCTCACCGTGGGCGGTCGCCTCTATCACGAAACCCACTTCGCGCCTCTGCTGCGGATGCAGGGCGATATCAGTGGCATTGCCCTGGAAATGAAGACCGCCGACGGTCGGCGACTACCCGTCCTGGTGAGCTCACATGTCAAAACCGGCGGGGAGGGGCAACCGCTACTGATTCGCACCACCGTCTTCGACGCCCGCGAGCGCCGGGCTTATGAGACGGAGCTGCTGCGGGCACGGCGCGAAGCCGAGCAAGAGCGCGAACGCCTCCAGCGTCTGAACGCCACTTTGCAGACCACCCTGCTACCACCCGAACTGCCTCAGGTTCCCGGCGTCGAAGTCGCCGCGTACTACCACATCGCCTCTGCCGACGAGGTCGGCGGCGACTTCTACGATCTGTTCCCCATCACTGCCGACACCTGGGGAATGTTCCTGGGCGACGTCTGTGGCAAAGGAGCTCCTGCCGCGGCACTCACTTCACTGGCCCGTTACACACTCCGCACTGCCACCGCCTACACCCACGACCCGGCCGCAGTTCTCGACACGCTCAACACCACGCTCACCGAGCGATACCACGGTCACCGCCCCCGGTTCTGCACGATCATCTTCGGGCTCATCCGTCCCACTGCCGATCGCGGCGGTTGCGACATCACATTGGCAGGCGGCGGGCACCCGCCGGCGCTGCTCCTGCGTTCCGACGGCGATGTGGAAGAGATGCACACCCAGGGTGGCCAGCTGATCGGGGCGATCCCGCACGCCCGGATCGTCACAAGAAGCTTCCGGCTGGAGGCCGGGGACACGCTGCTGCTCTATACGGACGGACTCACCGAAGCTCGCGTCACGGAGAACGGCGGTCGTTACGGCGACCAAGCCCTCGTCGAATTCGTTCGCGCGCTGGCGCCCGTGACGGCGTCCGGCGGTATCGAAGCCATCCGGGAATTGCTCGACTCTTTCGGACCAGGGGTGGAGGACGACACCGCCCTCCTCGCCATCCACGCGCTACCTCCGCCCCAGGCGTGACGCACTGGAACGCTGCCGCACAGCGCCAGGAAAGTAGGGTCGGCACCGCAATGACAGAATGACGGGCCGGCCATTACAGACCAGAGGAGTTATCCCGGGTGGAACTGCCCGTCGAACTTGTCGAGGCCCTCGACCGGGCATGCGCGGGCGTTCCCCAGCGGCAGCTTGCCACCTCGGTCGACCGGCTGATCTCGCGCTACCGGGACCCGCGCCCGGCGGCGGCGCCGATTCTCGCTTCGACCGCAGATGTCACCGCCTACGCCGCCTATCGCATGCCCGCGACGTGGGCCGCTGTGCACAGTGCGCTCGAGCGGTTCGCCGAGCGGGCGCCCGGCTTTCGGCCGGAGACACTGCTCGACGTCGGCGGGGGCACCGGCGCGGCGCTATGGGCAGCGAGCGAACTGTTCCCCTCCCTGGCCGAGGCGACCGTACTGGATCAGGTGGACGAAGCACTGCTTTTAGGGCGCAAGCTCGCGTCCGACGCCACCGCCGCGGCGATGCGCTCCGCCGTGTGGCGGCGGACCTCCTTCGCCGCTCAGGAAGCATTCGGCGGGGCGGACCTCGTCACGATTTCCTATGTGCTGAGCGAACTCTCCGAGGCAGACCAAGCCGATCTGGTGGCCCGGGCGACCGAGGGGGCGGAAGTGGTGGCCGTCATCGAGCCGGGAACTCCGGACGGCCATCGCAGAATCCTCGCCGCCCGCGACGTCTTGATCGAAGCCGGTCTGACGGTCGTGGCCCCCTGCCCGCACCAACAGATGTGCCCGCTCGCCGCGGGGACGGACTGGTGCCATTTCAGCACGCGAATCAACCGGACGTCCCTGCACCGGCGGTTGAAGGGCGGCGAACTCGGCCATGAAGACGAGAAGTTCTCCTATGTGATCGCCTCTCGGACCGCGCACGCCCCCGCCGCGGGTCGAATCCTGCGACATCCGCTCAAACGTAAGGGCCTGGTCACGCTGGAAGTCTGCACGGCCGACGACGGCGTGCGGCAAACCCTCGTCTCGAAGCGACAGGGCGAGGCGTACCGCGAGGCAAGGGACGCGGAATGGGGCGACGCCTGGCCATCATCCCACCGCTCGGCGGACTGATCGCCACTGCCCGAAGATTGATCCCCGCCTGACCCACCGCTCGGCAAGCTGCGCCGAGCGTCGCCTGGGGGCGGGAAGGATGCCGGGCTTTAATGAGCCGCCAACTAGTGGCACAATTCACAACGATCCAATATTTACGTAAATCGGGCGTAACCGTGTTCCGCTCAGGCCGTTGAGGAGCGACACCAGTGCAGATGTCGAGGCGCGATCCCGGCTCACGACCGCGCTGTGCTGGGGCTTCCGCGTTCCGGGCGTCGGTCCCGCCCACTGGTCGAGTTCGTGAGGGGGCGAGGTGATCCCTATGTGGCGCTCGGTCGGGGGCTCGGCGCAGGCCCCTCGACGGTCCGGCCTTCTTCTGAAATCGAGGTGATCCGTCAAGTGCTGGAAACGCAAACCAAGGTCGTACGAAGTCTGGTTCCCGCTCGGATGGACCGGCTTCCGTGGACCAAGTTCCACTGGCTCATCGTCGTCGGGCTCGGGGTCTCCTGGGTCCTGGACGGAATCGAGATCCAGATCGTCAGCAGCATGGGTGGACCGCTGCAAGACGTCGAAACGCTGCATCTGACCTCCGGGCAGGTCGGCGCGATGGCCTCGTGGTACCTGGCCGGTCAGGTCGTCGGCGCACTCGTGTTCGGCAGGCTCACCGACCGGCTCGGTCGCAAGAAGCTGTTCATCCTGACCCTGGCGATCTATCTGATCGGTAGTGGGTTGGCCGGTTTCTCCTGGAACGCATGGTCGCTGTACTTGTTCCGCTTCATCGCGGGCACCGGAATCGGTGGCGAATACACGGCGATCAATTCGGCGATCGACGAGATCATGCCCTCCAGATATCGGGGCCGGGTCGACATCGCGATCAACGGCACCTACTGGGGTGGCGCGGCATTGGGAGCGGCGGCGAGCCTGATCCTGTTCAACGAGCGATTCGTCCCGACCGGCTTGGGATGGCGTATCGGATTCTTCATCGGACCCGTCCTCGGCTTCATCATCATCTTCCTGCGCAGGCACATTCCGGAGAGCCCGCGCTGGCTGCTCACCCACGGGCGGGCCGAGGAAGCGGAGCGGACCGTCGACGAGATCGAAGGGCAGTTGCGGAGTCGGGGGATCGAGCTCCCCGCGGTCGACGAGAGCAAAGCCTTGGACATCGTGGACGCGGATCGGCTCTCCTACCTGCGGATGGCCCGGATCTTCTTCGGACGATACCCATCGCGTTCCTTTCTCGGATTCACGATGATGGCTACGCAGGCTTTTCTCTACAATGCGATCTTCTTCACCGTCGGCCTGGTGCTGATCAATTTCTACAACGTGCCGGCCGATCACACGGGCTATTATTTCTTCCCGTTCGCGGTCGGCAATCTGATCGGCCCACTGGTACTCGGCCCGCTCTTCGACAGTATCGGCCGCCGGAAGATGATCTGTGCCACCTATGTGGGCTCCGGTTTGTTGCTCTTCGTTTCCGCGTGGGCATTCAATGCGGGCATTCTCAACGCCACCACCCAGACCATCTTCTGGTGTGTCATCTTCTTCTTCGCCTCGGCGGGCGCGTCGTCTGCTTATCTCACGGTCAGCGAGATCTTCCCGCTGGAACTGCGTGGTCAGGCCATCTCGTTCTTCTTCGCCATCGCGCAGGGCGCGGGCGGAGTCGTCGCGCCGTTCCTCTTCGGGCATCTGGTCGGCGGCGCGGACAACCCGAGCCCCGACCGGTTCCCGCTCACGGTGGGGTACCTCATCGGCGCCGGGTTCATGATCTTCGGTGGCCTGGTCGCCTGGTTCTTCGGAGTGAACGCCGAGGGGCAGTCCTTGGAGGACATCGCGGATCCGCTGTCCGTGGCGAAACCAACGGCGACTGCCCCAGGGGCGGCCGTCGACGGTCGACACGAGGAGCCGCCCACGCAAGAGCCGCTGCTCAGCGAGCCGATATCTGGCGGTCCATCAGTTGTCGAATCGATGAAGGGCGATTAGCGACATGGTGCAGCCAACTCCTTGGCGAGCGAACCGAGATCGGCACCAACAGGCGGCGGCGACGAGCCGCTCGCCGGGCGGTACTCGGAGACGCCGGGTAGACGTCGCCAAACTCCGGTCGCGGTTGCCGAAACTTCGGGGGCGGCCGCCGAAACTCCAGACCCGGTTGCCGCAAATCCGGGCGGCAGCGCAACCGCTGGTGGTCTTGCTCCGGGACAACTCGGGTTATCTGTGTGCCGCGGTCGGAAGCATCGTCACGTTCACCCTGCTGTTCAAGCCGTGGCTCGCCACCGGCGGACCGGATGGCACGATCTGGAGCAACGCCTTCGGCCAGACCCACATCACCACCACGCTCGTGGGGCTCTGGTCGAAGAATCCGCCCGCGCACTCCAATCTCAGCGGTACATGGGCCATTTTCGCCACCATCGCGATCTTCCTCACGGTGCTCGCGGCGTTGGCCAATCTATGGTCCCGCACCGAGGCACTCGCGCGTCTGACGACCGGTTCGGCGGTGGCGGTGGCGCTTTTCATCGCCTTCACGCTGGTCTATCTCAACAGCAAGGGGCCGGAGTTGCGCTCCATGATCGGCTCCGGCCCGCCCACCGACCTCGGCACGCAGGTCGGCTACGTGATCCGATGGGCTTCAGGCAACGGGCAATATCCGCTGCCAGGGCTGCGAAAGGTCGAGTTCGAGACCGCGAAACTCACCGGTACCGCGCTGTTCGCCGGTGCGACGGCGATGTTCTCGGCCGTGGCGGCCATCGCCCAATGGGTTCGGAAAATGAAGTCACGCCGCGGCACCGGCTGAGCCGCCGACTACGTCACGACGAAGACTCCCTTTCCGGGAACGTGGGGAGCGTCCGTCGCGATCAGGACTTCCACGCGGCCCAGACCGGAGGGAATGGGCACCGGTATCCATGAGCCTGCCGCGTTCTCCTCGGCCGGCGTGCTGTCGTCGACCCGGATCGGTGGCAGGGTGCCGTACACGCCGGTGTCGGAATTTCGCCAGGAAACCGTGACTTCCACGCCGCAGGAGCCGCCGGGCCGGTCGGGCGCGAAGACGAACTCGGGGCGGATCCACAGCGTGGGCAGACCGGAGTAGTTGCGGTCGGGGTCGTAGTAGGCGGCGATCATGCCGATGCCCGCGCCGCCGCCGTCGCAGAGCGTTCGTGCCGGGGGGACGCCGAGAGGAAGCGCGGATACCACCGGGGCGGTCACACCGAGTGTGCCGATGGCCAGAGCTATGACCGCTACACCATGCCGGACATCCACCGCTGCTCCCTTCGTCGGACTCGAACTGTCTGCCTGCTGTGTCGACATGAGTTCGCCGAGTGTTAACGGGAGCGTACGAAGGGTGCGGTGGGCGGCGGCGATCCGGTGTCGGCGCGCCGGAAATTCACGATGCGCGACAGCGTTTTTCGCGGGCGCGAGTCTCCGGGGTCAGCCAGCGGCTGCGGAGCGCAGGTGGGCGCGCTCGGCGATGGCGGCCAATTCCGCGTTGAAGCGGTCGGCGGCTTCGATATTGCCCAGATGCCCGGTGGGCCAGACGTGGTAGGCGGCCAAATGACCGGCTTCCGCGAGCGCGTCGGCGATGCGGCGCGACATGCGCTCGGGCAGCAAACGGTCGTGGGCGCCCGCGATCACCGTGGTGGGCACGGTGAGGGAGGCGGCCGCTTCGGCGAGATCCATGTCGGCGAGTGCGGCGGCGTGCCTGCCACGGGTGAGTGGTCGGCACGAGCGCACGATGCCGAGCGCGAATTCGACCTGGTCCGCGGTTGCGTGCGGGTTCATCACCCGCGCCTTGAGCAGCGCGCTCGTCGGCCAGCCGCCCGGCAGCGGGACGGGGGCGGTGAGCAGCGTCTCGGCGACGATCATGGGCATCCGTACCGTGGCGCCGAACACCGTGATCGGGCGGTCCGCCAAGGTCAACGGCTTGTTCAGCAGGGGAAGCAGATCGGTGTCGTAGCGGATGTTGCCCGACGTACTGTTCAACAGGACGGCGGCCGCAGCCTGCTTGCGGACCTGCTCCGGATAGCGAGCGGCCCACGCCTGCACGGTGATACCGCCCATGCTGTGGCCGACCAGCACGGCCCGCTGTCCGGGACGCAGCGTGGCGTTCAGCACGGCCGACAGATCGTCGGCCAGCGACTCCTTGCTGAGGACGGACTTGCCGAGTTCGCTCGCGCCGTGCCCGCGCTGGTCGTAGCAGACCACGCGGTACCGGTCGGCGAACGCGTTGATCTGCGGGTTCCAGTACTCGATGCTGCAACTCCAGCCGTGGATCAGGACGATGACATCGCCCTGTGCCGGGCCGTACGCGTGTACTCGCAAGCGAGCGCCGTCTTTGGTGGTGACCGGAATGACCGCGTGGCGAGCGGTCGGCGCGTTCAACGACGCGGTACGGAAGGTGCGGGACCGCAGTCCGGCACGGTAATCGGCGGTGAGCGCACCGTTATGCGCGTCCGCCAGCGTCCTCATCGACTTCACCAGCATCAGGCACTCCTTTGTGTCCACCGTCACCGTACAGTGCAAGCAGCGGTGCTTGCTAGTGTTAGCGCCGTACGACGGTATTCCTGGTCTATATCGGGGAGTACCCCCGGATTCGGTACGGCAAAAGATCATTTCGAAAGAAAAAGTCAGACGCGCTTCGTTTGGGATGTCGGACCGCGATGCCAAGATCGCGGCATGACCGCTATCGAGTTCGCCGCGCCGATTCCCGTGCTGCGCATGTTCGACGTCGTGCGGACCTACGAGTTCTACCGGGACTACCTGGGCTTCGCAGTGGACTGGGAGCATCGATTCGGTGCTGACTTCCCGCTCTACGCGCAGTTCTCCCGGGCCGAGGCGACCCTTCACCTGAGCGAACACCACGGGGACGGCACCCCGGGCAGCGTCGTGTGGATCGCGGTCGGCGATGTCTTCGCCTGGCATGCCGAGCTCGCCGCGAAGAGTTATCGCTACGCCGACCCTGGTCGTCCGGAAGACGGTCCGGGCGGTCCGGGATTCGACCTTGCCGACCCGTCCGGCAATGTGCTGCGGTTCGCGCAGCCGAAGTAGCGGGGCGCTGCCGTGGCGGCGCGCCTCATCGCCCGGTTACGGTTGACTCGTGGACATCGCGCACCCTGCCTCCGGGCCCGTGACGGACCCGGGAACCGAGCCGAAGACCGGGTGGCGCGGGGCGGCGCTTCCGCTGTTGGTGGCGGGTATCGGGGTGGGCGTCGGCGTATTGCTGCACCTGCGCGATCCGCACGTCGAGGGCTCCTACGGCACCTGTCCGGTGTACGCGCTGACCGGCTTTTACTGCCCCGGCTGCGGCGGGATGCGCGCCGTGCACAACCTCACCGACGGGCACGTCATCGATGCTCTGCACAGCAACTTGCTCGCGCTTCCGCTGGTTCTCGCGTTCGCGGTGTGGGTGCTGGACTGGACGGTTCAGGGGTGGCGCGGCCGGAAGATGCGGTTGCCGTCGATCAGCCGGACGACCATGTGGACGTTCTTCGCATTGCTGGCGATCTACACGGTGGTACGCAATACGCCGTGGGGAACCCTGTTCACACCGGTGTAACACGCGAATGTACGGGCAGCCCCCAGGTATGAGAGATTCGCTGAAGACCAGGGTGCAGCAGAAACTGCTGCGCCAGCTCATCGAGGACCCGCGCGACACCGAGCACGACGACCCCCGGCAGATCGCCGTGGAGACCGATCTGGACGCGCTGGCCAACGTGCCGGAGGACGATCCGCTGGTCGAGGAACTCGCCGCGCGTTATCTGGTCTTCTGATCAGGCCGTCGATGCGCCGCCGTAGGGAGGCAGCTGCGGTAGTCGCTCGGCGAGCAGCCAGCTGTCCCACAGTGGGCGTAGCGACACCAGGCTGTAGTGCCCGGCCAGGTCGGTGAATTCCTCGGTGGTCACCGACGAGTGGCGGTAGCGAATGGTCCATTCCCGGAGCAGGTCGAAGAAGGTCGAGTCGCCGAGTTCCAGGCGCAAAGCGTGCAGGGTGAGCGCACCCCGCTTGTAGACGCGGTCATCGAACATCCGCTGCGGTCCCGGATCGCCGATGACGATGTCCTGGGGCTCGCGGGCCAGGTTGTGCCGTGCGGCGCGGGCCAGCTGATCGGCGGTCGGCCCGCCTGCGGCCTCCGACCAGATCCATTCCGCGTAGCAGGCGAAGCCTTCGTGCAGCCAGATGTCCCGCCACTGCCGGATGGTCAGGCTGTTGCCGAACCACTGGTGGGCCAGCTCGTGCGCGACCAGCCGTTCCGCGCCGCGGCGGCCGTCGCAGTGGTTGGCGCCGAATATGGAGATGCCCTGCGCCTCGATCGGGATCTCCAGTTCGTCGTCGGTGACGACGACGGTGTAGTCCGCGAAAGGGTAGGGGCCGAATTTCTCGCTGAAGACCTCGAGCATCCTCGGCTGACGAGCGAAGTCGTGGTCGAAGTTGGCGCGCAGCCGCGCAGGCAGGATCGCCTGCATCGGCACCGCGTGCGAAGGACCGATGCGGTGCTTGCGATAGTGACCGATCTGGATGGTGGCCAGGTAGCTCGACATCGGCTCGGCCTGCTCGTACACCCACGTGGTCTGACTGGACTTCGTCTGCTTGCGCAGCAAGGTTCCGTTGGCCACCGCGTAGTAGGGCGAATCGGTGGTGATCGAGATCCGGTAGCTGGCCTTGGAACTCGGGTGGTCGTCACACGGGAACCAGGACGCCGCGCCATTGGGCTGACTGGCCACGATCGCGCCTTCGGTGAGTTCTTCCCACCCGACCTCGCCCCACGGCCCGCGCACCGGTTTCGGGGTGCCGCCGTACTGCACCACCAGCGCGAGCACGCCGCCCGCCGGAATCCGCTGTTGCGGCGTCACGACCAACTTGCCGTGCTGATGGGCGAATTTCGCGGCCTTGATCCCGTTGACGGACACCTTCGACACGCTCAGCGCCTGGCCGAGATCGAGTGCGAACCTGGTGCGCGCCTCGGTGGTCACGGCGGTGATCTCGGCGCGCCCGGTGAGCCGGTTGGCGGACACCCGATAGGCCAGTTCCAGCTCGTACCGGGAAACGCGATACCCCCGGTTGCCGTTCTGCGGGAGGTACTCGTCGATGGGGGCTTCGTAGAACTTGCCCGCCATCAGCGTGCCCCGGGATCGCCCGTGAACCAGGGCGCGATCGGGTTGCCCCACCAGCGCGTCGAGGCGGGCACCGCGTCGCCGCGCATGACCAGGGAAGCCGGGCCGATGGTCGCGCCGTCGCCGAGCGTCGAGGCGGGCAGTGCCACGCAGTGCGGACCGAGGGTGGCGCCCGCGCCGAGGGTGACGGTGTCCATGGCCATGATCCGGTCGTGGAACAGGTGGGTCTGCACCACACATCCGCGTTCCACGGTCGCGCCGTCGCCGAGAGTCACCAGGTCCGCCTCCGGTAGCCAGTAGGACTCGCACCATACCCCGCGCCCGATGCCTGCGCCGAGACCGCGAAGCCAGAGGTTCAGGACGGGCGTCCCGGTCGCCGCGCGCGCGAACCATGGTGCGGCAACCGTTTCCACGAACGTGTCGGAGACCTCGTTGCGCCAGACGAACGAACTCCACAGCGGATGCTCCTCGGCGCGGATCCGCCCCACCAGCAACCACTTGGCGGCCACCGAGGTCGCCCCCGCGACGCCGCCCGCCGCCAGCAGCACCAGTCCGCTGAGCAGCCCGGCGGTCAGGTGGCCGAAGGTTTGCGCGAGCCACGCGAGGGTGCACAGCACGCCGAGACCGATCGCGAAGGTCACCAGAACCGGGATCAAGCGGCACGTCTCGACGATGCCGCGGGCGACGCGCAGGCGGGCAGGCGGATCGAAGGTGCGCGCCGTGTCGGCGTTCTCCGCGGCGCGGCGCAGCCGGACCGGTGGGCTGCCCAGCCAGGACGAGCCGGGTTTCGCCTTGGACGGCGCCGCCGACAGCACCGCGACCAGCCCGTTCTTCGGGACCCGTCGCCCGGGGGCGGTCATGCCGGAGTTGCCGAGGAAGGCGCGCTTGCCGACCTTGGCCGCACCGATGTGCAGCCAGCCGCCGCCGAGTTCGTAACCGGCGATCATGGTGTCGTCGGCCAGGAACGCTCCGTCGGCGACGGTGGTGAACTTCGGCAGCAGCAGCACCGTGGAGGCCTCGACGCTCTTGCCCACCTTCGCGCCGAGCAAGCGCAGCCACAGCGGGGTGAGCAGGCTGGCATACAGCGGGAACAGGAAAGTGCGTGCGGAATCCAGCAGGCGCTCGGTGGCCCATGCCTGCCAGCCGACCCGGCTGCGCACCGGGTGATAGCCCTCGGTCAGGCCGATGCTCAGCAGCCGGACCGCGACGATGGTCGCCGCGGCGTAGACGCCCAGGCTGAGCAGGGTCGCGAAAGGAAGCACGGCGAATGCGCGCGCGACGCCGCCCGCGAGCGTGCGGGTGTCGCGAACGAACCAGGCGAGGAACGCGCCACCGGCGCCGATGCCGAGAATCGGCATGGCGGCCAGCGCCATCGATGTGACACCGAAGACGCCGACCCAGCGCCGGGCTCGAGCCGGCGTGTGCGCGGGCCAGCGGTGCTGGGCCTTGCCCACCTTCACCGCGGGCGAACCGGCCCACTCCTGTTCCGCCTTCACCTTGCCCGCCACCGCGGAGCCGGGCGCCACCTCGGCGTTCCTGCCGATCTTCGTGCCGGGCAACAAGATCGAGCGCGAGCCGACCACCGCGCCGGGGCCGACGGTGATCGGGCCGAGATGCACCACGTCGCCGTCGATCCAGTAGCCGGACAGGTCGACCTCCGGCTCCACGCTGCAACCGTCGCCCAGTTCGAGCATCCCCGTCACCGGCGGGAGGCTGTGCAGGTCGACCCCCTTGCCGATCTTCGCGCCGAGCGCGCGGGCGAACGGCACCATCCAGGGGGCGCCGGACAGATTCTCCGCGCCGCTGGCCTCGGACAGGCGCACGGCCGCCCACAACCGCAGATGCACCGAGCCCCCGCGCGGATAGCGCCCCGGCCGGACGCCGCGCAGCAGCAGCCGCGCGCCCGCCACGCAGATCGTCATCCGGCCGAGCGGCGAGATGAACAGCAGGAACGCGACCAGCGTCCACCACCAGGACAGCTGTGGCAGCCATGGCAGCGACCCGGACCAGGCCGCGATGTTGCCGACGATCGCCAGCCAGGTGAGCCACTGCAGGCCGGTGAGGGTGGTGAGCGGGATGGTGGCGAGTACCTGCGCGGCTTGCGCGAGCGGTGGCGTCGGCCGCACCGTCCGGTCGGCGACGGCCACGGTGGGCGTGGTCTGCTCCAGCAGCTCGGCGAGCGCGCCCAGGCGGGGATGGTCGTAGACGTCCGCGACGGCGATCTGCGGATACCGTTCGCGCAAGGCGGTGACCAGCTGGGCCGCCGCGAGTGAACCGCCGCCCAGGTCGAAGAAGTCCGCGTCGAGATCGCCGACCTCCGCGCCGAGGATGGCGTCCCAGAGTCCGGCGATCCACAGGGCCGTGCCGGTCAGGTCGTTGTCGTCGTCGTCCTCGGCGGCGTTGGGCAGCGGCCAGGGCAGCGCGTCGCGGTCGACCTTGCCGGAGGTGCGGGTGGGCAGTTCGTCGACCACCGCGAGCCGGGGCACCAGCGGTGCGGGCAACTGTCCGGCGAGGACCGCGCGCGCGGCCTTGGCATCGAAATCCGGTCCGGGTCCGGTCAGATAGCCGACCAGTAGCTTGTTGCCCGCTTTTGTGGTGCGGATGGCCGTCGCGGCGCCGGTGACTCCGGGCAGGCGTTGCAGAGCGTTATCGATCTCGCCGAGTTCGATGCGCCGCCCGCCCAGCTTGATCTGATCGTCGGCGCGGCCGAGGAAGACCAGACCTGCGCTGTCGTTGCGCACCAGGTCGCCGCTGCGATACGCGCGCTCCCAGCCGACGGAGGCCAGCGGCGCGTACTTCTCGGCGTCCTTGGCCGGGTCGAGGTAGCGGGCCAGCCCGACGCCGCCGATCACCAGTTCGCCGGATTCCCCCTCGGCCACCGGGTTACCCGCCGCATCGACGACGACCAGATCCCAGCCGTTGAGCGGCAATCCGATTCGGATCGGCCACTGACCGTCCAACCGCGCGGCGCAGGCGACGACCGTGGCTTCGGTGGGGCCGTAGGTGTTCCACACCTCGCGCGCCACATCACCGTTTCCGGCGAGACGCTCGGCGAGTTCCGGCGGGACGGCCTCGCCGCCGAAGATGAGCAGGCGCACCGCCTCCAGCGCCTCGACCGGCCAGGTCGCCGCCAGGGTCGGGACGGTCGAGACCACGGTGATCCGCCGCCGCACCAGCCAGGGACCGAGATCGGCGCCGGTGCGCACCAGCTCACGCGGGGCGGGCACCAAGCAGGCGCCGTTGCGCCAGGCCAGCCACATCTCCTCGCAGGACGCGTCGAAGGCGACCGACAATCCGGCGAGCACACGGTCACTCGGGCCGATCGGGGCGTCCTGAAGGAACAGGTCGGCTTCCGCGTCGACGAAGGCGGCCGCGTTGCGGTGGGTGACGGCAACGCCTTTCGGGGTGCCGGTGGAACCCGAGGTGAAGATGATCCAGGCGTCGTCGCGGGGAGTCGGCAGCGTCGACCAGCTTTCCTCGCGCTGCTCTTCCGCCGCGCGTATGCCCGCGGCGGTGGTCTCGATGCCCGCCGCGGTCACGATCGCGGTGACCTGCGCCTCGCCGAAGACCAGTTGGGCGCGCTCGTCCGGGTCGTCCGCGTCGACCGGCACGTAGGCCGCGCCGGAGTACAGGACGGCGAGGATGGTCACGTAGAGCTCACGGGTGCCCGACGGTATGCGTACGCCGACCCGGTCGCCCGGTCGCACACCAGCGGTGGCGAGACGGGCCATGGTCTTCTCGATCTCGACGACCAGCTCCAGGTAGGAGAGCACTACTCGGCCGTCATCGATGGCAGGGGCGTCGGGGTGGGCGAGCGCCGTCGCGGTCAGGATGTCGACCAGTGTCCTGGCCTCCGGCGCTCGGTCACCGCGCGACAACGGGCCCGCGGGCGCGTCGACGTCTATCTCGAGCATGGTGCTCTGCGCACCTCCCATCGACTCGCCTCACACTTTCCCGTTGTTGTGTCATAGCTGGGTTACCAAAGGGCAAACGCCACGATGGCCAGTTGTCCACGGTACCCGGGGTTGTCGTCGTTCGTTGTTCACCGGAGCGGACGCCGGATCGGCGGGCACCGTGCGCGTTGTTGCAGGTGGGATCGATATTCGCCGCCGCGACAGGGCAATCGCTGGTCGGTCCGTCGACCCTCGGGTTCGCCGGGAGATCGCTCGTGTGCGGGTGTGATTCCGCTCATCGAAGCGGTGCGGACCTCGGGATGGGCGCGTGCGGCGTCGAGGCTCGTGGCGCCTGCGACCGGTCCGCCGCCTCGGAGCGCGGTCGAAGGCGTCAGTTGCCGAGGGGCGGGTGGGATCCCGAGGCAGCGGCGCGCGTGCTGTCGTCGGGATGCTTGTAAAGGCGCACGCCTGGTGGTTATCTCCACGCGGTGCTCCTGGGGACTCGGGGTCGAACGTGGTTGACAGCGCCGGGGCGCTTCTGCCACCCTCGGGTCAGGTCATGAGTGCCAGCGCGAAGCCCCGGCTTGCTGGCCGGCAACCCTCCTCCGCGGTGGGGTGCTCCGGGTGACGACCCGGCCGCCGCCCGACCGGGCGCGGCAAGCGCGGACTCGACGAATCATGCGATTGCGGGTCCCTGAGCCGACGGGATTCACGTGATGACTACCACTGTCGACAACACCTGTGCCGCTCTCGCCCGGGTCTCCGGCGACGAATTGCTCGTTCCGCTGGTGCAAGGCGGAACGGCCACCTACGCCAACTTCGACTACGCGGCGAGCGCACCGGCGTTGACGCAGGTCACCGACCGGGTGCAGCAGTTGCTGCCGTACTACGCGAGCGTGCATCGCGGCGCGGGCTACGCCTCCCGGATCTCCACCGAGTGCTACGAGGCCGCCCGCGGATCGGTCTCCCGGTTCCTCGACGCCGCCGACGATCAAGTGGTGGTGTTCACCCGCAACACCACCGACTCGCTGAACCTGCTCGCGTCCTGCGTGCCCGGCGACACCGTGGTGCTCGACATCGAGCACCACGCCAACTTCCTGCCCTGGACCAGGCAGGGCAGACGGGTCGTGCAGGCCGCCGACACGGTGGAGGAGACCATCGGCAGGCTGGTGGCCGAACTGTGTAGCAGGCCCGCCGCACTGCTCGCGGTGACCGGTGCGTCGAATGTGACCGGCGAGGTGCTTCCGCTGGAGCGACTGGCCACCGTCGCGCACCAGTGCGGCGCCCGAATCCTGGTGGACGCGGCCCAGCTGGCTCCGCATCGTCGAATCAGCCTGCGCGCCAGCGGAATCGACTATCTGGCGTTCTCCGGCCACAAGCTGTACGCGCCGTTCGGCTCGGGTGTGCTGGTGGGCAGACGGGATTGGCTCGACACGGCGCGGCCCTACCTCGCGGGCGGGGGCGCGGTGCGTGAGGTGAGTACCGACGCGGCCGAGTGGGCGCCCGCTCCGCAGCGGCACGAAGCCGGGTCGCCGAACGTGCTCGGCGCCGCCGCGCTGGCCGCCGCCTGCGACGCGCTCAGCGCCATCGACGCCGAAACCCTTGCCGCGCACGAACATCGACTCGCCGACCGTCTCCGCGACGGCTTGGCCGAGATTCCTGGCGTTCGGCTGTTGCGCATTTGGGCCGACAGCCCCGACTCCGTCGGCATCGTCGCGTTCACGCTGGACGATTTCGCTCCCGGCCAGGTCGCCGCCTATCTTTCCGCCGAACACGGTATCGGTGTCCGCGACGGACGCTTCTGCGCCCACCCGCTGCTCACCCGCCTCGGCTTGGACGGCGCACTGCGCGCGAGCATCGGCCTCGGCACCACCTCCGCCGACGTGGACCGCCTGATCGATGCGATCGCCACCCTCGTGACGACGGGCCCCACCTGGGACTACGCCGCCGAGAACGGCGTATGGAACCCGACCCCGGAAACGCGCCCCTTCACCTCCACCGCCCCCACCGGCGCGGCTCCCTGCTTGGTGGGCTGAAACCACACCGCACCTGATCCGCGCGGTCACGGCGGATACTATCGCCGTATCCGGCAACCCGACCTCGAGGCGGACTCATGAGCACCCTGCCCGTGTGGGCCACCGATCCGGGCGCCCTTCTCATCACAGAGGAGGGCTACACCGCGCTCCCGGAGGACATCCAGCGGCAGATCGAGGTGGTGGACGGCCACGTGATCGTCTGCCGCAGCGGAACTTTCGAGCACAACAATGTGGCCAGGCGACTAGCGAACGCGTTGGAGCAGGCCGCCCCCGAGGAGCCGTGCACCGGTGTGGTGACCGACTTCGAGATGCATTACGTGCGGAGTCGTCCGGCGAGCCCCGGGTTCTCTTTTCGCCGCCCGGACGTCGCCTTACATCGCTGTATCGACGGGGACCGGAAATTGGCGACGGCGGATGTGCTGTTGGTGGTCGAGGTGGTCTCGCCCGGGTCCGAATACACCGACACCGTGGACAAGTGCGCGGAGTACGCGAACGAGGGAATCCCGATCTATCTGATCGTGCATTTGGCCGCTGATCGCAAGGTCAAGATCATCCAGGAATATCGCCTCGACTGGGCCAGCCGAAGCTATCGATTGGCGGAGACGCACCAGGAAGTGCTTCGTCTGACCGACCCGTTCCCGGTCAACGTCGATTTCGCCGTGCTGGACGGGGCCTGAGACGCCCGGCGAGCACAGCCCATCGATGCGTGAAATGGTGCCGAGTCTTCCTGTGGTGAATCGGCTGGCCCGTGTGCTCGACCCGGAGCCGACGGTGCAAGTACGCAAAGAGGGAGCGGAACTTCGGGATCAGTCGCCGAGGGCGGTCGGCCGGTAGTAGCGGCCGTTGTAGTACAGCAGCGGAGCGGCGGACGGCTTCTCGTCGGTGTTGTCGTGTACCCGGGTGACCAACCCGACTACGAAGGTGTGGTCGCCGATGGGGATCAGTTGGTGCACGGTGGCGCGCAGCCAGATCGGGGTGCCGTGCAGGACCGGTTCGCCGGTGTCGAGGGCGGTCCACAGAGACCGGTCGGTGAAGCGCTCCTCCGCGCTGCGGGAGAACCGGTGGGCGAGGTGCTGCTGGTGCTCGCCGAGGAAATGGATTACGACGGACTCGGCGTCCAATATGCCGGACAGGCTGGAGGAGGTGTGCGCGATGTTGAACGACACCAGCGGCGGGTCCAGCGACAGCGAGGCGAAGGAAGTCGCGGTGAAGCCGACCGGCCCCTGCGGAGAACGCAGCGTGACGACGGTGACGCCGGCCGGATAGTGGCGCATCGACGCGCGATATTGCTCCGCGGTGATGCCGCTCAGATCGTCCGGAACCTGTAGTTCCGTCTCGGGCCGCGGTGCTTCGGTCACAACACGAAACTACGCGGGTCTCACGGCCCGCGGCGGTGGCACATGTCGAACGCGACCCCGGTCGTCGCTGGACCGGGCGGACATCGAGTATCGAAGTTTCGCGGCCTCCGGCACGATCTCGCGACGCCGGCGCCAGTTAGTCGACGTCGATCGGCAAGCCCGCGGTGATCCGCAGCAATTCCGGGAACGACGTGCGGAAAATGGTGTTCGGATGCCCGCCCGCCGCCCATACCTCCCGATGGTGCGCCAGCGCGTTGTCGACCCAAGTGGGCAGGTTGGTCGGGTGGCCGACCGGCGCGACGCCGCCGATGGGCTGACCGGTCACCTGGCGCACCATGTCGGCGGGGGCGCGGGTCAGCGTCCCTTCCAGACGCGCGCCGGTCTTCACCAGGTCGACCTGGTGCGCCCCCGAGACCAGCAGCAACACCGGGTCGTCGTCGAGCAGGAACACCAGTGACTTCGTGATCGCGCCCACGTCGACGCCGAGCGCCCGCGCGGCGTCGTCGGCGGTGTGGGTGGGCTCCGGCTGGGCCACGATGAGACCGTGATGGCCCCGGGAGATGAGGGTGTCCGCGACCCGGCAGGCGACCGGTGGCAATGACGACCTGCGCATCCCACCAGGGTAGAGCGATTGCGGTCGGGACGCCGGGGAAGTCACGCGGTCGGCTCAGTATTCCGGATAGCCCTCGGCCGGGCCGAGCATCCCGTCGATCCGCCCACGGGTTATCCGCGCGAGTTCGGTCACGTCTCGCGCCGAGACCGGTTCGTGCGCAATCCCTTCGAAGGCGCGGTCGACGTCCCGCTGGGACAGCGCGAGCAGTTCGACATCGGCCTTGCTCAGCAGCGCGTCCCGATCGGAATAGGGGCGAGCGTCGGCCAGTGTCGCGGCCCACGTGACGTTGCAGCAGCACTCGTACAGCGCGTGCACCGCGCGGCCGCGTGGCATTTCGTTGAAGCGGTCGAGACCGATCCCGCGATGCATCAGCATGACGTCCTCCGAAGCCGGTGAATGAGGTTTGCTGACTTGCTCATGATCCGCTGTTCTGTCCACCGCGGACCAGTACACCATTGCGAATTTGCGCAGGGTTTACACGCGGCGGGGTTTTCTTTCCGAGTCGCGCATCACCGGGTCGGGACACGGGCTCCGATTTGTCTCGATACGCTGTACAAATGACAGATTGGCAGGCTTTCACCGTCGAAACGAAGGATCACGTCGCGCAGGTGACGTTGATCGGCCCCGGCAAGGGCAACGCGATGGGTCCCGACTTCTGGCGCGAGCTGCCGGAAGTGTTCCAGGCGCTGGACGCCGATCCGGAGGTGCGCGCGATCGTGCTGACCGGCTCCGGCAAACACTTCTCCTACGGTCTGGACCTGCCCGCGATGAGCGGCACGTTCGGCCCGTTGCTGGCCGATCGCGCGCTGGCCGCCCTTCGCACCGACTTCCTCGTCGACGTGCGCAAGATGCAGGCCGCGATCACGGCCGTGGCGGACTGCCGCAAGCCGGTGATCGCGGCGGTGTCCGGCTGGTGCATCGGAGGCGGGCTGGATCTCATCGCGGCGGCCGACATCCGCTACGCCAGCGCGGAGGCGAAGTTCAGTCTGCGCGAGGCGAAGGTCGCGATCGTCGCCGACGTCGGCTCGCTGCAACGGCTGCCCGGCATCATCGGTGAGGGACACCTGCGCGAACTCGCCTACACCGCCAAAGACATCGACGCCGCGCGCGCGGAGAAGATCGGCCTGGTCAACGACGTCTTCCCCGACCAAGAGGCGGTGCTGGACGCGGCGCACGCCACCGCGCGGGAGATCGCAGCGAACCCGCCGCTGGTGGTGCAGGGCGTCAAGGACGTGCTGGAGCAGCGGCGCAAGGACGAGATCGCCGCGGGCCTGCGCTACGTCTCCGCGTGGAACGCCGCGTTCCTGCCGTCGGAGGACCTCGCCGAGGCGGTCAAGGCCGTCTTCGAGAAGCGCGCGCCCGAATTCCGCGGCCACTGACACCGGCGGCGCGCTCGCATCCGGGCGAGTGCGCCGTCACCGACCCCAAGGGTGGGTATCGAGGGTGGGCAAGGTGATTCGCCTCAGGGTTGCGTTGCCCTCACCCTAGGGGTGGCTGTGCGAGATGCCGATCGCCCATATCGTTTGAGGTGTCAAAAATTTCATCTCGCATTCAGGAGCAAGAGCGATGCGTATCAAGTCCTTTTTCGCCGCTGGTCTGCTGGCCACCGCTGCCGTCGCCGGGGTGTCGACGGCCGCTTCGGCCTCCGCCGCACCGGTTTACCAGGAGGTCGCCTACGGCGGCACCTACGTCGGCACCTACGCCACGCTGAGCGCGTGCCGGGCCGACGGCGAGTCGCCGAGCACCGGCGGCTACTACTGGGAGTGCATCGAGACCTGGGACGGCTACGACCTGTACATCTACTACTGAGCCACCTGTCACAGAGAAGGGGCATCCGGATTCCGGGTGTCCCTTTTCGCCTTTCGTGACCCCGACCGCGAAGCGGGGAGTCCGGTATCTGCCGGACTCCCCGCTTTCGTTGTGCCCGAAGGGCTTCAGTGCCCGCCCTGGTCCTTCAACCGCTGGATGGACGCCTGCACCTCGGCCTCGGCCTCGGCCCGCCCGACCCACTCCGAGCCCTTGACGAACTTGCCGGGCTCGAGATCCTTGTAGCGCTCGAAGAAGTGCTTGATCGCGGCCAGCTCGAACTCCGGGACATCCTTCAGATCCTGGATGTGGTCCCAGCGCGGGTCGCCCGCGGGCACGCACAGGATCTTGTCGTCGCCGCCCGCCTCGTCGGTCATCTTGTACATGGCGACCGGCCTGGCCTCCACGATCACGCCGGGGAACACCGAATCGGGCAGCAGGACCAGCGCGTCCAGCGGGTCGCCGTCCTCGCCGAGGGTGTTCTCGATGTAGCCGTAGTCGGCGGGATAGACCATGGACGTGTACAGGAACCGGTCGAGCCGGACCCGGCCGGTCTCGTGATCGACCTCGTACTTGTTCCGGGAACCCTTGGGGATCTCGATCGTGACGTCGAACTCCACGCCATCTCCTTCGTGCATCGGTGCCGAGTTCTGCCACTCGGCTGCTATTCGGCGACTGCCGACTCGGCCGCTGCGGAGTGCGCCGACTCGCCAGGTTGTTCAGGGGAACGGTTGCGCAACGAGGATAGTGTGGTCGTCGGGGACATGGGTGCGGCAGGCGGCTGCTGCGGGAATCGGTCAGGAGAGCGGCGGCGACGTGTTTGGTGGCAACGAGAACATCGGTGGGCTGGCCGCCCGGCGGCGCCGCAACAGATGGCTGTTGATCTCGACCGTGCTTGTCGTGCTGGCCGTGGCCGCCGCGGTGGCACTGCTCGCGGTGCGGCCGTGGACCGAGGAGTTCCGGCACGGTGGCCTGACCATCGCCGCCCCGCCCGCGCCGACCGAGCCGTCCGGGCAGGTCGCCCCGGCCCGGCCCACCGGTTCCGCGCCGAGTTCCGCCGGGATCGCCGCCGCGCTGGCCCCGGTGATCGCCAATCCGGACCTCGGCGCGTTCGCGGGCCAGGTGACCGACGCCGACAGCGGGACGGTGCTGTGGAGCGGTGACGCGAACCGGCCGATGATCCCGTCGTCCACCGCCAAGATCCTCACCACCGCCGCCGCTCTGCTCACGCTGCCCGCCGAGCAACGGGTGACCACGAAGGTGGTCGCCGGTGCCGCGCCGAACGAACTGGTGCTGGTCGGCGGCGGCGATCCGACGCTCACCGCGCAGCCGGACGGCAAGGGGTACTACCCGAACGGACCGCGTCTGTCCGACCTGGTCGCCCAGATCAAGTCCGCGGGCCGCGCGGTGGACACGATCGTCGTCGACCTCTCCGCCTACACCGGCCCGACCATGGCGCAGGGCTGGGACCCGGTCGACATCCCCGAGGGTTCCATCGCCCCGATCGAGCCGGTGATGATCGACGGCGGCCGGTTGCAACCGCTCGTCGAGTACTCGCCGCGCACCGCGACGCCCGCTCTGGACGCGGGACGGCGGCTGGCCACCGAACTGGGGCTCGACCCGGCGCGGGTCCGGGCGGGCGCCGCACCCGCGGGCGCGGCCGAGGTCGCCTCGGTGCGTTCGGCGCCGCTGCGCGACCGGCTGCGCGACATGATGGTCTACTCCGACAACGTGCTCGCCGAGGCGATCGGCCGGGAGATCGCGACCGCCACCGGCGGCGAGGCCTCCTTCACCGGCGGGGTCACCGCGGTGCGCACGGCGCTGAGCCAGGCCGGTTTCGATCTGTCCGGCCTGGATATGCACGACAGCAGCGGGCTTTCGGTAGACGACCGGATTCCCGCGCGCTTGCTCGACCGGGTCGTGGCGACCGCGGCCCAGCCCACCGGCGCCACGGCGGTGCGACCGGCAGGCGCCAAGGCCCAGCCCGAGAACGGCCGGGTCGCGGCGACCTTGACGCCGATGCTCGACAACCTGCCGGTCGCCGGCGCCACGGGCTCGCTGACCAGCCGCTACGTCACCCGGGATCGTCAGGCGGCGGGCTGGGTGCGAGCCAAGACCGGAACTCTGTCGGTCTCCAGCGCGTTGGTCGGATATGTGCTGGACGCCGATGGGCGGGTGCTGACCTTCGCACTGATGTCGAACGATCGACCACCGGAGGTGAGCAGGCCCGCGTTGGACGCGATCGCAGGCACGCTGCGAAACTGTGGATGCTCGTGACGGGTGGTTGATCATGACCCAGCAAGGTTCCGAGACAGCCGATTTCGGCTCCGCCGGTGCGGTCGAGCGGCGAAAACTCCGCTCGGGCCTGTCCGGCGTGGTCGACTGGCGTTTGGCCGCGCGGACCGGCTCCGTTCTGGTGCCCGCGGGTCCGCGCACGTCGCGCTATTCGGCCGAGCAGGTGGTCGCCGAGCTCGCCGATGCCTCCGTGCGGGCCGAGGCGCCGGTGCGCGAGGTCAGCGGGTTGCTGGACGACCGGCCGGTCCCGGCGGCCAGAATCGTCGACCGGCCGGGGTGGATCACGGCCGCCGCCGACTCGATGGCCCAGCTCACCGGGGCGGATGAGGCACAGGGCGACCGCAAGCTCTTCGCGGGCAAACCCGCCGGGGTGCAGGCGGGCGCCATGCTCGCCTTCCTGTCCACCGCGATCCTCGGTCAATACGACCCGTTCACGGGGCCGGACGGCACTCTATTGCTTGTCGCGCCGAACATCGTCGCGGTGGAGCGGGCGCTCGGGGTGTCGGCGAGCGATTTCCGGCTGTGGGTGTGCTTGCACGAGGTGACCCACCGGGTGCAGTTCTCCTCCGCGCCCTGGCTCGGCGAATACATGCGCGCGAACGTCGAGGTACTCGGCGAGGCCGGTGACGAGCCGGTGAGCGACATGCTGTCCCGGCTGGTCGACGAGGTGCGCGACCGTCGTCGCGGAACCGCCCCCGACGATCCGGCCGCGCGCGGTGTGGTCGGGCTGCTGCGTGCCACCCAGGCGCCGCCGCAGCGTGCGGCGCTGGACCGGCTGCTCATGCTCGGCACCCTGTTGGAGGGGCACGCCGATCACGTCATGGACGCGGTCGGTCCCGCGGTCGTTCCGTCGGTCGAGCAGATCCGCACCGCGTTCGACCAGCGCCGCAGGCGTCCGACCAACCCGGTGCAGCGACTCCTGCGCGCGCTGCTCGGCGTGGACGCGAAGGTCGCCCAGTACGTGCGTGGCAAGAAATTCGTCGATGAGGTGGTCGCCACCGTCGGGATGACGCGGTTCAACACGGTGTGGACCGAAGCCGACACGCTGCCGCGCACCGACGAGATCGAGCAGCCGCAGCGCTGGATCGAACGAGTACTGGACTGAACGAGGGTTTCCGGCTCGGCGGCGACTCGCCGTGCGCGGTCGGCCGGTAGGCTGCGCCCATGGGGCGTGCGCCAGGAACGACACCCGGGCGCTTCGGGCCGGAGAGCGGGACATCCGGATCCGGGCGGCCGTCCGCCGCCCGGCGATTGCCCGAGACCGCCGCTGTGCTGGCCGTCCGTAGAGCGGTCCGGGATTGGCTGAGCAGGTTCGGGCCGCGTGAGACCGAGGAGCAGGCGGTCGCGGTGGCGCTGTCCGGCGGCGCGGATTCGCTGGCCCTCACCGCGGCGGCAGTGGTCGAGACGAGCGCGGTCGACGCCTTGGTGGTGGATCATCGCCTGCAACCCGGTTCCGGCGCCGTCGCCGCCGAGGCCGCGGCACACGCGCTCGCCCTCGGCTGCCGGTCCGCGCGCGTGCTCGCGGTCCGAGTCGGCACCGAGGGCGGTGTGGAAGCCGCCGCGCGCCGGGCGCGCTATGCCGCGCTGGACTCCGCGCGCCACGGTCTTCCGGTGCTGCTCGGGCACACCCTCGACGACCAGGCCGAAACGGTGCTGCTCGGGCTCGCACGCGGCTCCGGTGGCCGCTCGATCCAAGGGATGTCCGCGTACGCCGAGCCGTGGGGGCGGCCGTTGCTCGGCTTGCGCCGGGAGACCACCCGGCGCGTGTGCGCCGATCTGGGCGTGACGCCGCACGACGACCCGCACAACGCGGCGCCGGAGTTCACCAGGGTCCGGCTACGCACCGAGGCGTTGCCGCTGTTGGAGCAGATCCTCGGCGGCGGGGTGGCCCCGGCGCTGGCGCGTACGGCCGAACAACTGCGGGAGGACGGGGCGGTTCTCGACGCGCTCGCCGCCGAGCTGCGGCACACCGCCGGTGATGGGCGGGCGCTGGTGATCGAGACCCTCGCCACTGCACCCGCGGCTCTGCGGAAACGGGCGATTCGGGCATGGCTGCTCGAGCATGGTGCGAAAGCCCTGACCACCAAGCATTTACAGGCAGTCGACGAACTGGTTACGGCTTGGCGCGGGCAGGGCGGCGTCGCGGTCGGCGGCGGCAGGCCGGGTAGCAGGTTGGTCGCGGGGCGCGAACATGGCAGGCTGACACTGCGGCTGGGTGAGGCTGGCATCGGACCGATGACGCAGACCGAACCGGCCGAACGGGCTCACCACCACGGAAGGGAATCCAGCTGACGTGTACGGGGATGACATCGCGTCGGTGCTGATCACCGCGGAACAGATCGCCGCCAAGACCCAGGAGCTGGCCGAACTCATCGCCAAGCGGTATCCACCCGACGCTCCGGAGGGCGATCTGCTGTTGGTGGGCGTGCTCAAGGGCGCGATCTTCTTCATGACCGACCTGGCCAAGGCCCTGCCGATCCCGACCCAGATGGAGTTCATGGCCGTCTCGTCCTACGGGTCGTCGACCTCGTCCTCGGGTGTGGTGCGCATCATGAAGGACTTGGACAAGGACATCGCGGGCCGCAACGTCCTGATCGTCGAGGACATCATCGACTCCGGGCTCACGCTGTCGTGGCTCAAGCGCAACCTGTCCACCCGTAACCCGGCTTCGCTCGAGGTGGTCACTTTGCTACGCAAGCCCGACGCGCTACGCACGCCGGTGGAGGTCGCGCACGTCGGCTTCGACATCCCGAACGAATTCGTCGTCGGCTACGGCCTCGACTACGCGGAGCGCTACCGCGACCTGCCCTACATCGGCACCCTCAACCCCAAGGTCTACGGCGGCTGAGACCTCATCCGGGCAGGATGCCGAAAATCGTTGCCGGCGAACCGGAACCGCCGCGATAGAGCGGTCCGCCCACCAGCACCCACGCCCCGGTTGCGGGCAGTGCCGCCAGGTTCGCCAAGCATTCCAAGCTGATCCGGTGCTCGCCGTAGAGCAGCTTCGACACCGCGTACGTCTCGTCGGTGCCCACGTCGGGGCCGAACGTGTCGATGCCCAGCGCGCCGCGGCGACCGAGCCTGCCGCCGCGCAGCAGCCATTCCACCGTCTGCACCGCGAAACCGGGTTGCCGACCGGCTGATTCGCCCGTGCCGACGAACTCCGGCGTGCCCCACTTGGCGTCCCACCCGGTCCAGGCGACGATCGCGGCGCTGTCCGGGATCCGGCCGTGCTCGGCCTCCCACCGCTTCAGATCGTCGACCGTGATCGCGTAGTCGCGATCGTTCGCGCAGCGCTGCCGGAGATCGATCTTCACCGCGGGCAGCAGCAGATCGTCGAGGTCGAGTTCGTCGGCGGCCAGTCCGTCCGCACGGAAATGAATCGGCGCACCCCAATGGGTTCCGGTGTGTTCGCCCTGCCGGATATAGCGCAGGAGGTAGCCGTCGTTCGCGATCGTGGCCACGATGTCGGTGCGGAATTCCGGATCCTCCGGGTACAGCGGTGTGGTGACCGGATCGTGGACGTGCGACAGGTTCACCAGCCGTCCCAGCGGGCGGGGTGTGGTCATCGCGTCCGCTGGGGGATCGCCCTGGCCAGAGCGAGCAGATCTGCTTCCAGGAGCCGGAACAGTCGATAGGTCAGCACGAATGCCAGGATGCCACCCACGCTCAGCACACGCACCGGAACGATCACCAGCTCCAGGTCGTCGGCCTCGACGAAGGTCGCGCTCGCCACGCCGAGCAGCGGAACCGATGCCGCCACACCGAGGTAGAAGCTGCCGCGCCTGGCCAGCGCGCGGAGCTGGCGTTCGTCGTCGGGACCGATACCGCCGCGCACCAGCAACTGTGGATAGATCGCGCGCACCGAGTAGACCATGATCGGAAAGAACGGATAGGCGAGCGCGATCGCCGCGCACACGATCTGCGCGGCGAAGAAGTGCAAAAAGGTGCCGCGCGGCAGGTCGACACCGGAGAAAGCCAGCCCGAGCGGCCAGACGATGCCCGCGACCAGCCAGAAGCCGAAGGGTATCCACACCGCCCAGTCACCCATCAGCAAGGTGTCGCGGCGTGCTTTCGCGAGCGTGCGCGCGGAGTAGCCGTCGCCACGGCCGAGGCGGTAGGAGATGGCGAGCGGCCGCCGGGTCATGAACAACAGCAGCAGCGCGGCGACCGGGAACGCGATGAGGTTGTTGATCAATCCGACCGCCGTGAACTTCTCCTGGTCCGCAGTCGACATCCGGTCGATGATCAGGGTCTGGTTCAGCTGGATGTTGTAGAAGCTGGCCAGCACGTTCGGCACGCCGACGCACAGCGCCGCGACCGGAAGCAGCCACCCGCGGGCGCGATGGGCGAGACTGCCGGGCGGGGGATCGACCAGGTCGCGCGCGCGGGTGTCCAGGCAGAGGTCGAGTTGTCCCGCGAGTTCGGCGCCGCCGCGCCAGCGCCGCTGCGGGTCTTCGTGCAGACAGTCCAGCAGTACGCGACGCAGCGTGGCCGGCGTGTCTTCCGGCAGGCGCGCGAGCGCCGCGGCCGAGACGCCGCCGCGGCGCTCCGCGAGCATCCGCGTGTACGTCTCGGTGCCGGGGCCGCCCTGCTCCGGTGGCGGATCGTCGAAGGGGGTTGCGCCCGTCAGCATTTCCCAGAGCAGCACACCGAGGGAGTAGACGTCGCTGGCGTCGCCGGGGGCTGGCGCGTCGGGGTCGAGGTAGCGGCTCAGCTGCTCCGGAGAGCGGTAGACCAGTGCGTCGGTCCCGCCGGGACCGTGCGACGCGGTGCGCCCAGGTACCTCACCGAGGGCGAAATCGGCCAGCTTGGGAATGCCCTCCGCGGTGAACAGCACGTTCGCCGGTTTGATGTCGTGGTGCAGCACGCCATGGTGTGCGGCGTAATCCAGCGCGTCGGCCAGCCGCCTGCCCACCCACGCCACGGTCTCCGGCCAGTTCAGCCGCGCGATCTCGGCGCGCACGCTCGAATCCGACGGCCGGATCTCGCCCTTGGCCTCCATGGCGGTGTCCACCGCGCGCAGCAGCAGGGCGCCGCCGTCGGTCACGGGGCCGCGACGGCGTTGCTCGAGCAGGTCGACCGCCGTGCCGCCGGGGAGGTATTGCATGTAGACCAGACGCGGGAGGGCGGTCGTCCTGGAATCCGGTGCGAGGGGCGGTCGCGGGGGCGCGGATGCGATGTCGTCCGGAGGGACCGCGATGGTCGCGTCCGGATCGCTCGATCGCTCGGTCACCGCGTCCGGATGAGCCGGAACCGCGGCGGCGTCACGAGGTTCGGCCGATCGTCCGGAATCGGGAATCAGAGCACTGCGTGGGCGGACCGCAGCGGTCGTATCGGGCGCGCTGACCACGGTCTCGTCATCGATACCTTCTGGCGCGGTGGCTGTCGCATCACCCGTGACGGTCGGGGCGCGCCTCTCGGCGCCGTGCGTGCGCGGGCCGGGGACCGTTTCGTCGTCGCTGGGGTGGCTCGTCGTTCGGGTTGTCGGCGCCACGATGGTGTCGTCGTCGCCGGGGCGGCTCGTCCGGCTGGACGGGACGGCCGCGGCGTCGAGGTCGCGGCGCGGCGCGGCGATGGCGGCGTTCGCCGCGGTGTGGCGGCCGTTCGCGGGAGGACCCGCGATGGTCAGGGCCTGCGCGGCGTCGGCGCTGAGTACTCGCTGGTCGAAGACCCGCACGATGTGGGCGTGGTCGAGCTGGGCCATCGTGTGCGCCGCGCCCGCCCGGCCCGCCGAGAACCGGACGGCGACCAGCCGTTGCATGGAACGCTGCCTGGCCAGGAAGACCCGGCCGAGCAGTCCCGCGCCCAGGTCGGTGAGCAGGTCGAAGTCATCGATCCGCAGGCCCGGCGCGAGATCGGCGAGCGCGGCGACGGCTTCGCTCGAGTCGGCGTCCGGGTGGGCGTCGTCGGCGGCGAGATCGGCGAGGTGCTCGCGGACCGCGCCGGCGAGGTCCGGGTATTCGGCGAGGAAGTCCTCCAGCGCCAGCGGTCCGCGTCCGCGACGCGCCAGAAATTCCTCGCACAACAGATCGACCAACTCGGGGCTGGTCTCCACATCGGGGAATTCCTCGCGATAGTCGGCGATCCGTTTGCCGATCCCTTCGCGCTCCCAGCGTCGCCGCAGATCCACCCGGATCAGATCGACGAGTACCCCCAAGCGAACTTGCGTGCCGTCGGGTACGTAGTCGCGGATCTGCGGCGGCAAGCGATCACCATGGAGACTGCGCTGCCAGTCGGCGGAGAAACGGGCGACGGCATCGGTGCGGGGCAAACTCACCTGTCGGTCTCCACGACGGTCGCGTGAGCGGTCGATCGGGCGGATCGGCCCTCGTCGGCCCCCGATTCGGCGGATTCCGGATCGACCACCCGCTCCAGCGCCCGTAGGTCCGCTTCCAGCGCACGGAACAGCAGATAGGTGCCCACGAACGCGATTATGCCGCCCACACAGAGCAACCGAACCGCGACGATGACCGAGGGGATGTCGGACGGGGGCAGGAAGGTCACTCCGGTGACCGCGAGCAGCGGCACCGAGGCGGCCACCGCGAGGTAACCGTTGCAGCGCCGGTCCAGGCCGCGCAGCCAGACCGCGTCCTCAGGGCTGATGTCCCCGTGCCGGAGGAACAGGGGATAGACGCACCGCACCAGGTAGAACGTCAGCAGGAAGAAGGGATAGGCGAGCGCGATCGCGCCGCACACCACCAACGAGGAGAAGAAGTGCACCACGGCCTGTGCCGATATATCTCCCGTCGACACCTGTAGCGCGATCGGGAAGATCAGTCCCGCCAGCACCCACAGCGAGAAGGCCACGGCCACGGCCCGATCGCCCATCAGCAACGCGTCGCGTCTGGCGCGCCGCAGGGTTCCCGGATCGTATCTTCGTCCTTTGCGTAGACCGCGCGTCACCGTCAGCACGTATCTCGCCATATACAGCACGAGCGCGATGCCGGTCGGGAAGAAGATCGCGTTCACCACGCCGGTGATGATGAGGAAGGTCTGCTGGGCCTCCTCGGTCATCCGGCTGATGATCAGGTGCTGGTTGTGCTGGATGTTGTACAGCGAGGCGAGCACATTCGGCAGCGCCATCGCCACCAGCGCCACCGGAACGATGTAGGGGCGCAGCCGCAGCCGCCAGCTGTTCGGCGCGGGGTCGACCAATTCTCGCGCGCGTTCGTCCAGGCACATCTCCAGCTGCCTGGCCAGGATCGCGCCGCTGGACCACCGGTCGGCCCGCTCGGGGGCCAGGCAGGTCAGAAGGATGCGCCGCAACGCGGCGGGACAGTCGGCCGGAACCCGCTGCAGCGCGGCCTCGTCCACGCCGCTGCTGCGCCGCTCCAGCATGGCCTCCAGCGTGGTGTCGTCGCCTTGGTCACCCGCCCCCGCCGTGCGGTCGTCGAACGGCTTCGCACCGGTGAGCAGCTCCCACAGCACCACGCCGAGCGAATAGATGTCCGCACGGGTATCCAGGTCCGCGGCACTGCGGCCGAAACTGGGATGGCAGGCCTCCAGTTGTTCCGGTGACATGTAGGCCAGTGATCCGCCGAAGTAGGCCACCGGGCTGGTGCCCTCCACGTTGCGGCTGAAGCTGATATTGAAGTCGGCGAGTTTCGGCACGCCTTCGGCGGTGAGCAGGACATTGGCCGGTTTGACGTCGCGGTGCAACACGCCGTGCGAGGAGGCGTAGTCCAGCGCCTCGGCCAGCCTGCGGCCCAGCCACGCCACCGTCTCCGGCCAGCTCAGCGCCGCGATCTCGGCGCGCACGCTGGAGTCGGTCGGCCGGATCTCGCCCTTCTCCTCCATCGCCGCGTCCACGGCGTCCAGCAGAAGCCTGCCGCTGCGCTCCTCGGGTGGGGTCGCGCGCACCCAGCGCAGCACGCCGAGCAGCGTGCCTCCGGGCAGGAACTGCATGTAGAGCAGCCGCAGCCGGCGCGCGGCGCCCTCGGCGTCGTCCAGCAGCCGCTGGTCGAAGACCCGCACGATGTAGTCGTGGTCGAGCTGGGCCAGCGTCTGCGGCTCGGTGCCGTGATCGCTGGAGATCTTCACCGCGACCAGCCGTTGCAGCGAGCGCTGCCGCGCGAGGAAGACCCGGGCGAACGCACCGCTGCCCAGACCGGTCAGCAGATCGAAGTCGTCGATCCGCTGACCGATCTCGATCCGGTCGAGCGGGTCGGAGCGGCCCGGCCCGGTCCCGATCGTCGTGGGCACGGCGGTGGCCGTACCCGTCAGATCGGCGGCGGTCGTTCTGGTCACCTCGGAATCACGAGCAGACCCCGCGGTTCGGTTCAATACGGTGTCGGCGAGAACGGAGTCGCTGTGCGCGACCGCGGTCAAGACGGAATCCTCCGGCGTCGCGCGACGGGTGCTCTGGTCGATTTCGTCGGCGTTCAGCAACTCGCGCAGTTGCTCCGCCTGCCGCGGATATTCGCGCAGGCATTCGCGCGGATCGACCCGCTCGCCGCTCTGGCGGCGGATGACGAACTCCTCGTACACCAAGCCGGCCGGAATATCGTCGGAAGCGAGTTCGGGGAATTCGGCGCAGTAATCGGTCAGGCGCATGCGCGCGGCCGGTTCCGGCGCGGTGCCCGCGCCTTTACCGCGGCGAAGCAGCCAGCGATGGCGCAGGTCGACGCGGATCAGCTCCAGCAATGCCTCACGACGCAAGGTACTGGCGTCCGGTAGATATTCGGCGATCGCCGGTGGGCGCCGGGTGGATTCCCACTCCGCTGTGAACGCGGCCACCGCGTCGGATTCGGCACGCGACAGGTCGCCACTCCTCGGCCGGGTGGAAATACCCGTGTCGGGGTCGGACCTTCTCTCAGAGTTCGCACTCATGCTCGGACCTAGTGGCTCGGCGGACGCCGCGGAATCCGCACCGGTTGTCGTCCGATGTGCCGAAAATTTTCGCCACACCCGACACCATCATCCCCCGTGCCGTATTCGAAATGATAACTTGCGGCTCGACAGTGGATCACCCGATTTCGACAACGACGCGACGGGGGATGACCAGCACATGTCCGACGAGGCCGCAATCATGGCGGACGGCTCGATCTCAGCGGGAAACGCCGCTCCGCACACCGCCGTTCCGAACGCGAAGACCAGCGAGCCGATGCCCGCCCGACTGCTGGGAGCCGTCGCAGACGCGCGGCCCGACGGAGCTCCGGAAGCCGAGACCGCACTCGAACGAGGCCCGGCCGCCACGATCGCGGCGTGCGTGCGAGACGGCCTGCTGCACCCCGGGCAAGTGGCCGCGGATGCTGGGACGCGGATCGCGGCGGCGGACCGGAAACGACATGCCTTCAGCGTCCTGCGTGCCGAACAGGCGACGGCCGAGTCGGTCGGCCTGATGGAACGCGACGACCTCGACGTGCTGCCCCTGGCCGGTGTACCGGTCGTGGTCGAGCACGGTGTTCCCCTCGCGGGCGAGCCGATGCCGTGGGGGCCGGTGGCCGCCGCGGATCACCCCGTGGTGGCCAGGCTGCGCGCCGCGGGAGCGGTGGTCATGGGCCTCGTCGCGGCTCCCGAGCCGAGTCGGTGGGTGACCAGCGCGGGCACCGAGCGTGTCATCCGCAATCCGTGGAACCCCACGCGCTACGCGGGTAGCGCGGCCGGAGCCGCGATCGCGGCCGGACTGGTTCCGGTGGCGCACGGCTGCGACGGCCTCGGGGAGGTGCGGGTCGCGGCCGCGTGCTGTGGGATCTTCGGGATCAAGCCGGGGCAGTACACGGTCCCCGCTGCGGGCCCGTGGTCGAGCCTGGTCGAGCACGGTGTCCTCGCGACAAGCGTCGACGACGCCGCGCTGGCGTTGTCGGTCCTGGCGGCGCGACCGGACCTAGCCGAGGTGGATCCACCCGGCCGACTACGTATCGGGCTGGCGGTGGATCCACCTTCTCGCCTGTTGCGCGTCGACCGCCGCTGGACCGCCGCGGCGCGCAGGGCGGCCTCGGTGGCCGCGGCGGCAGGCCATTCGGTGGAACCGACCGCGCTACCTTACGGAAACGCCCTGCTCGCGGCCTCGCTACGCTGGCTGGCCCTCGGCGCCCGTGAGGCCCCCGCGCTACTCCAACCCGGCCGACTATCACGGAGAGCCCGGCACCGCCTGGCTCTGGGCCGGACGGTGCATCGGTTGAGGCTCGCGCGTCCCGCCCAGATCGACGGGGTGGAGGCGCGACTACTGGAGTTCTTCGAGCGTTACGACGTGGTGATCACTCCCACGCTCGCCGCCCCGCCGCCGACGGCGCGGGCCTGGCACTTCCGCAATCGTCCGGCCACTCTGCTCGCCGGCGCGCGGTTCGCACCCTTCACTCCGCTGTGGAATCTGGTCGGCTGGCCCGCCGCCTCCGTTCCCATGGGCATGCACTCCTGGTCGGGTACGCCGGTGGCCGCTCAGCTCGCGGGACCACCCGGTAGCGAATCCACCCTGCTACGGCTGGCCGCCCAATTGGAGACGCGCCGTCCGTGGCAGCGCACCGCCCCCGAGACCCCGCCGGGCCGGTTCAGACGCTGACCGGCGACTGCTGCGCCGCGAACCCGCCATCGACGGCCCGTCCGGCGAACTCCAGGATGGTCGGCCGGTTGTCGTCGGCCCGCCAGGCCACGGCGAGCTCGCACGGCGCCAACCCCGACACGGGACGCGCGGTCAGCCCGGGCCAGCGGTACATCGGCACGTTGTTCTCGGCGAGCAGGCACACGCCGAGGCCGAGGCTCACGGCTTCCAGTTTGTCCTCCGCGGTCGCGGCTTCGGCGCCGATCTTCGGCGGACGGCCGCCGCGTCCGTCGTTGCCGAGCCAGAAATCGCGCACCGCACCGGCTTCGGTGGGCAGTGCGACGAACGGTTCGTCGAGCAGATCGGCGAATTCGATGGTCTCCGAGATCGCCAGCGGGTGGTTTTCCGGAAGCAGCACCCAGCGCGGTTCGGTGCGCAGCACCTGCCACCGGTAGCGGCTCTGGTCCGGCAACGGCAGCCAGACCAGGGCGAGATCGGCCTGCCGACCCGCCAGGCCGCTGGAGGGATCGGTCCAGGAAGCCGCGTGCAGTGCGAGACGATGTCCGCTCGCGCTCTCCAGATCGCTGAGCAGACCGCGCCCGAGTGTGGATTGGATGCCGACGCGCAACACCTCGCCCGCCTCCTGCAGCGAGACGTTGGTGACCTCCCACAACTCCAGGATCTTGCGTGCGCCTTCGAGCAGTTCCTTGCCCGCGACGGTCAGCGCGACACTGCGCTGGTTGCGGTCGAACAGGACCACGTCGAGCTGACGTTCCAGCTGCCGGATCTGACGCGACAGGGTGGGTTGAGCGATGTGCAGCCGCTGGGCGGCGTTGGTGAAATGCAGTTCCTCAGCGACGGCGACGAAATACCGCAGGTCGCGCAAATGCGGGTCCATAGCCCCTTGCTATCAGAATCGGTCCGGAATTTCCAGCCTTATCAGGCCGAAAAGTTCGGATACGGGCGCCGAAACAGTCGGCAGGTTTGTTAGGGACAGCATATTGCCTGCGATGGTGCTGCGCACCAGGCGGATAGCGAATTTTCGGCATGCCGTGGCCGTTTACCGTCGGGTTCTTCGATTTGGGCAGTTGACCAGCATGAACGAGAGTGAACCGGGAGTCTTTGTGGCGGATTGTGGACGCGTTTGTGGCCGCCGAGTATGGGCTGAGAATTTGCCGCTGACCGGCTTCGGGATGTCAGCGAGTGCGCGCGTGATTTTCATCACAATGCCGTCGGTGTGTGGGGCTCCCGATGTGCCCCCGAACACGACGGGGCGCCGCGGCCGAGACGAATCCCAGCCGCGGCGCCCCTGCTTCCCGCCGCGCTCACGCGCCGCGCACGCGCTCCTCGTAGGCCTTGCGCTTCTCGGCGTCGACGTCGTCGAGGAAGGCGCGGCCGGATCCGAGCGCGCGGCCGATGCCGTCACCGAGCGATTCCGGCAGCAGGCCGACGAACTGTGCGATGAACCCGGCCACCGCGGTCACCCTGACCTTCGACTTCGGCGCGACGATCAGCTTCGCGACGGCGTCGGCGATCTCCTCCGGCTCCGCGGCCCGCAGCAGCTTGGGCGCGGTGACGCCGGATCCGAGCTCGGTGTTGGTCAGCGTGGGCAGTACCGAGGAGAAGCGCACGCCGGTGCCGCGGTACTCCTCCCGCAGCGTGTCGGTGAAGCCGAGCACCGCGTGCTTGCTGGCGTTGTACGTGGCCAGGCCGGGGATATGGGTCTCGCCGGCCAGTGAGGCGATGTTGATGATGTGCCCGCCGCCGCGCGGCAGCATCCGGCGCAGCGCCAGCTTGCAGCCCAGGATCACGCCGTAGACGTTGATGTCCAGGATCCGGCGGGTCAGCGGGTCCGGCTCGTCCACCAGCTTGCCGGTCGGCATGATGCCCGCGTTGTTGATCAGCACGTCGATCGGGCCGAGGGTGCGCTCCACCTCGTCGAGGAAGCCGTCGAACGACTCCTGATCGGTAACGTCGAGCTTGCCGTAGAGCTCGAAACCTCGTGCCGTGCCCGACTCCTTCACCATGGTCTCGTCGATATCGCCGATCGCGATCTGCGCGCCGAGAGCCTGTAGCGCGGTCGCGGTGGCGAGTCCGATGCCGCGTGCACCACCGGTGATCACCACGACCTTGCCGCGGATCTGCTTCGCTTCGGTCACTTGTCGCCCCCTTTGAGCTTCAGCAGGGCCGGAAGGTCGAGGCGGCGCAGCCCGCGGGCGCCTGCCGCGCGCATGGCGCCGAGCGCGAACAGCAGCTTCGGCATCGAGTACGGGTACCAGAACAGTTCCTTCTGCTGCGTCGGCAGGATCGGCGTGGTGATCGCCTGCTGGCGGCAGTACTTGCGCACGCCGTTCGCGCCGCCCCAGCGGGCGCCGACGCCGGACAGCCCCCAGCCGCCCATGGGCAGGGCGTAGCTGAACAGGTTGGCGAAGACGTCGTTGATGTTGACCGCGCCCGCGTTCAGCTGCCGTGCGATCCGTTCGCCGCGCTCTTTGTCGCCGGTCCACACGGAGGCCGACAGGCCGTACACCGAGTCGTTGGCCAGCCGGATCGCCTCGGACTCGTCGGCCACCTTCATCACCGGGAGCGTCGGGCCGAAGGTCTCCTCGGTGACGCAGGACATGGTGTGGTCGACATCGACCAGCACGGTCGGCTCGAAGGCGGTGCCGAATCCGGCCCGCTTGCCCCCGGTGAGCACCTTGGCGCCCGCCGCGACGGCCTCGTCGACGTGGCGCTGCACGATGGCCGCCTGATTCTCGTTGGCAAGCGCTCCCACGTCGTATTTCGACTCGCGCCCGTCCAGGCCTTGGCGTAGCGCCTGCACATTGGCGGTGAGTTTGGCGACGAACTCGTCGTACACCGGCGCTTCGACGTACACCCGCTCCACGGAGATGCAGACCTGGCCGGAGTTGAACATGCCACCGAAGGCGATGCCGTGCGCGGCGCGATCCAGGTCGGCGTCGGCCAGGACGATCGCCGGATCCTTGCCGCCGAGTTCCAGGCTGTAGGGCACCATCCGTTCCACGCAGGCGGCGGCGATCTTGCGGCCGGTCGCGGTGGAACCGGTGAACTGGATGTAGTCGGCGTTGCCCACCACGGCCGCTCCGGTCGCGCCCGCGCCGGTGACCACCGCGAAGATCGGCGGCGCGCCGATCTCCGCCCAGCCTTTGGCCAGTTCGATCGCGGAGAGCGGGGTCACCTCGGAGGGCTTGAGGATGACGGCCGCCCCGGCCGCGAGCGCCGGGATCACGTCCATCACCGGCATGGCCAGCGGGAAGTTCCACGGCGTGATGACGCCGACCACCGGATAGGGTCGGTAGACCGTGGTCAAGCGCTTGACGCGGGCCAGCGGGCTGTGCGGCGACGGGTGGTCGTCGGCGAGGAACTTGGCCGCGCGGCGGGCGTAGTAGCCGATCAGATCGGTCGCGAAACCCGGATCGATCAGGGCGTCCACCCGGGGCTTGGCGGTCTCCGACTGCAGCACGGCGGCAAGGCGGTCGGTGTTGTCGATCAACCAGTCCTGAAACTTCAGCAGCCAGACCTTGCGCCCTTCGGGGCCGATCGCCTCCCACTCCGGCTGGTACAGCCGCAGTTCGCGGACCTTGGCCGCGACCGCGTCCGCGGTCTCGTCCGGCACCGTGCCGACGACCTCGCCCGTGCCGGGATTGCGCACTTCGATGACGGCGGGACCGTCTTTCTTCGCGGTCGTTTCGCGTGCCCGCGCCTTCTCGGTCGCGGGCGCTGGTTCGGTGTTGGTCACTGCTGTTCTCCCACTGACGTCGTGTTGAACCGCGGTCTGCTGACTGCTGTGAGGCAGGCCACTGAACTATGATCGTGACACAATCCGAACAGACTTTCTTGGCCCAGATCGTCAAGGAAAACGGGTGATTTTGTGTCCATGAGACAAGCGGTGGTTCGGTATCCGCCGAGCCGAAGGAGAGGGCGATGACCGCTGGGCCTTCGCCGGGCGCCGCGGCCAGGCCGAGCCCCGCATCCGACGAAGTTCGCGACTGGCTCGCGGAGTACGTCTACGAGACGACGCGCGCCGAAGTGCTCGAACGCATCGTCACCCGGCTCGACGACGTGATCGTCGCGCGCATCCCCGAACTCGCCGATCGCGATATGCGCCGCGACCTCGCGGCCAGCACCAGGGCGCACGCCAGGATCGTGCTCAGCCGCCTGGCCAGCGATACCTTCGAGTTCTCACTCCCGGAGGAGGCGCACGCGTTCGCGCGCAGCGTGGCCAGGCGTGGTTTCGAGCTGCGGTTGCTGCTGCGGGTCTATCACGTGGGCATGGAGGCGGTGCTGGACTACATGACCGAGGTCGTCGAGCAGCGGCGGGCGACGCCGGAACTCGAACGCATGGTGCTGCTGCGGCTGTTCGAGCGGGCCACCAAGTGGATCAGCACGTCGGTCGAGTTGCTCACCGACACCTACATGGAGGAGCGCGAGCAGGTGCTGCGCGCCGCCTTCAACCGTCGCGCCGAGACCGTCCGAGCGCTGCTGGACGGCGAGCACGTGGACGTCGATCAGGCATCGGTGCGGCTCGGCTACCGGCTCTCCCAGCGGCACCTGGCCTTCGTGCTGTGGACCGACGAGCCGACCGGAGAACCCGCAGGCGCGGAGGCGGAGGCGACCGGACTGCTGGATCGGGTCGCGGCGCGGCTGGCCGCGGCACTTGGCAGCGCGCGGCTGCTCACCGTTCCCTCCGGCGCCAGCGCGATGTGGGCGTGGGCCGGATCGGACGACGGGGAACACGGCGCCGAACTCGCGGTGCCGGGCGAAGCGGAGCGGCTCACCGCGGCGCAGGTCGAGGCGCCGGTACGGGTGGCGTTCGGTGTGCCCGCCGCGGGGATCGCCGGTTTCCGTCGCAGTCATCGCGAAGCGGTCGCCGCGCGGCAGGTCGCGGAGCGCGCACCCGCGGGCGGGCTGCGCGTCACCGGGTATCGAACGGTGGAGATCGCCTATCTGGCCGGTGCGGACGAAGCGGCCATGCGAGGACTGGTCGAGCGGGAACTGGGCGCGCTGGCGGCGCGCGACGGGAACGCCGCACGGCTGCGCGAGACGCTGCACGCCTATCTGCGCAGCCAACGCAGCCCGGAGGCCACCGCGAAGGTGCTCGGCGTACACAAGAACACGGTCCGCTACCGCGTGCAGCGGATCGAACAGCTATTGGGATATCCGATCGAAGAGCGCGGGCTGCCGCTGGAGATCGCGCTGGTGTGCGTCGCCGTCTACGGCGCCGACGCACTGCCCTGAACCGGCCGCCTGTCTACTCTCCCGCCGCGGCCTCCCGTGCGGCGATCCGGCGCAGCGGCGGTTCGGTGGTCGGGGCCACCCTGCGGTCGGGTAACTCGGCGAGCAAGGTGGTGGTCGCGTTTGCGATGGCCGCGACGGCCTTGTCGACGGCCGGTTTGGTGGTCGAGCTCAGGCCGGACACGCCACCGACCTTGCGCACGTACTGCAGTGCGGCGGCATAGATTTCCTGCTCGGTTGCGGCAGGCTCCAGACCACGCAGGACGGTGATGTTTCTACACATGCGAGCACACTAGCCCCAGATCACGACATGCGTCAGCGCAAGAACCAACCGAGTCCGAAATCGATTCGCCCGGCGGACGCGCCCGCGGTCCGGCGTCGCGACCGACAAAGGTGGCCATCCGCGAATCCCGCGCGTACCCCGCGCGGGATGGGGAACAATCGGGGCATGTCTTCGCGCGGCGTACCCACCTTGACGACCTTTCCGTACGCGGAGCTGGACGAGCGGGAGGAAGACCACTGGTCCGGCGCCGCGGTATCCGACGACGAACTGCGGGCGCTGGCCCTCGGCGCCTTCTACTCCGCGCGCTGGGACGCCTTCCACGACGCGCTGCTGCTCGGCCCGGAACGCGCGCATCCGCTCGGTGACCGGCGTGAACTGGCCATCGACACACTCACCGGCGCGTGGGGCATCACCGATGGCACCGAGGCGCAGGCGTCGATGGAGCAGTTGCTCGACGGCATGCACGCCCCGCTCTACGCGCTGGTGCACCCGCTGGTGACGGCCTCGATCAACGCAAGTGAGCGCGATCGCTTCGGTGAGCGCGCCGACCGGCACCGGGCGTTCCTGCGGCAGGTCGGAGCGTTCCGGGGGATGGACAATCCCGAGGCGCTGGTCCGCGACTACGACATCTGGTCGCAGGCGATCAAGATCGGATTCACCGACCATCTGGCCCGGCCGCTGCCGGGTGACATCCACGCCTGGGATCTGGCCAGGGTCGTCGCGGTGGCCAGGATGGCCTACACGGCCGGGTACCTCGACGCCGACGTGGCCTGGAGTTATCTGGCGCGCGCCCTGCCACTGGCTCAGAGCAAGTACCGCAACTGGCGCCAGTTCGGCGACGCCTACCTCACCGGCTGGACCTATTGGCAGGCCTGCGAGGACTTGGCCGAGCTGAAGAACGGCGGCGTCGACCGCCGCAAGGAGCTGCTGCGGCTGTGGCTGCGTCCGACCAGCCCGTGGCGGCGGATCGCGCTGAACTCAGCTCCCGTCGGGGAGTGAACGCAGGATTCCGCGACCGTAACGTTGGAACTGCGCGTCGTCGACCATGCCGAGGGAGTGTCGCTCGACCAGCAGTTCCCACTCCGAATACAGCTGCGCCACACCGGGATCCGCAGGGCCCGCGGCGCCGTCGGCGGACTCCCGGCGTACCGCGAAGTTCACCGCGCAGATGACCCGCTCGGTGTCGGCGCGGTCGGCGCCCGCGAATTGCAGCGTGCGGCTGCCGTCGTGTACCTCGGCGCCGGTCGCGCCGCGCCCGGGGCCGATCTCGCCGCGCCCCGCGGTGGGGGTATCGGTCACGCGCGCCCATACGACCACGGGAATCGGGAGTTCGTACGCGTACCGGCTGTCGCCGATCGCGATGAACAGCAGCCGCGTCGTCGTGGCGGCGAGCAGGCCGGAGCCGCTGCCCGCCGGAGGGTGCGCGACCGCGACGGCGGTCTCCAGGACGTACTCGTCCGGCGTCACGTAACGATGCAGAGCCGCTATCGCATGCTTCGCCTCACGGCGCGGCGACATCCTGCGCGTCGCCCGTTCCACGTCCGCGCGGGTGGGGCCGCCACGTCCCCAGGTGGGGGTGGGCGGGCGCAGGTCCGGCGCCGCCACGTCGATGCGCTGGGTGGCCAGGATGTGCGCGTTGATGCGGTCGACGATCTCGGTGGCCGCGGGAACGTCGTGCTCGGCGATGATCACCGGAAGGGGCGTGCGGTCCGCGGGGACGCCGGTGAGCACGGGCGTCGGGTAGCGCAGATAGATCTCGATCACCACCGCGTCGTCCGCGCGCCGGTTCAGCCGGACCTTCAGCAGGTCGGAGACCGGGACATCGAGCACGCGCTCGCCGTCGGACCCGGGTCGCAAGACGATCAACCTGCCGCGGCCGTGACGCAGTATCGCTGTGGGTGTTCGTAACTCGACTATGTCCATACCCCCTGCGCTCGTGTCTGGTCTGCGGCGCTCCCGGGGCCTTTCGTGGTGTGCGAGCTACCGCCTACGTGCCCGTCGCTCGCGCCGCGATGTTGTGTCGTCGCTCACGATAGGCCGAACATGCCATGATTGTTGCCACTTGGAGGAAGCCGAACCGGAGACATCGGGAACCACCGTCGATCCCCGGCCGTTTACCTCTTTAACTGCACCTGCAGCCGAACTACGCGATGTATCGAGTAGACCGTACGCGGTAACGTGGCTTGTCCGCATCCGAACCCCTGCGGAACCGGACGCGCCAGACGCATCGCTAGGCAAGAACCGGAGACACCGGAAAGGACTGGCCGCCCCGGCCGACGCTCTATGAACCGCAAGACAGTGTTTCGCACCCTGGCCATAGTCTCGGGCATCTTGCTCGTGATCTATGCGTTCAGCTACTTCGGCAACGACACGCGGGGCTGGAAGAGCGTCGATACATCGGTTGCCCTGAGCCAGCTCGAGAACAAGAGCAACGTCCAGAACGTCCAGATCGATGATCGCGAGCAGCAGCTGCGCATCGAGCTGAAGGACGGCAACGACGCCACCGGCGGACAGAACAAGATCATCGCGAAGTATCCGGGCGGTAGCGAGACCTCCGCCCAGATCTTCTCGGCCGTGAAGAACTCCGGCGCCCCGTACAACACCGTGGTCAAGCAGGAGAGCTGGTTCACCCAGATCCTGCTGTTCGTGCTGCCGATGGTCATCCTGCTCGGCCTGTTCATCTTCGTGATGGCCCGCATGCAGGGCGGCGGCCGCGGCGGCATGATGGGCTTCGGCAAGTCGAAGGCCAAGCAGCTGTCCAAGGACATGCCCAAGACCACGTTCGCCGACGTGGCCGGAGCCGACGAGGCGGTCGAGGAACTCTACGAGATCAAGGACTTCCTGCAGAACCCGGTCCGCTACCAGGCCCTCGGCGCCAAGATCCCCAAGGGCGTCCTGCTCTACGGTCCGCCGGGCACCGGTAAGACCCTGCTGGCCCGTGCCGTCGCGGGCGAGGCAGGCGTGCCGTTCTTCACCATCTCCGGTTCGGACTTCGTGGAGATGTTCGTCGGCGTCGGCGCCTCCCGCGTGCGCGACCTGTTCGAGCAGGCCAAGCAGAACAGCCCCTGCATCATCTTCGTCGACGAGATCGACGCGGTCGGCCGCCAGCGCGGCGCGGGCCTCGGCGGCGGTCACGACGAGCGCGAGCAGACCCTCAACCAGCTGCTGGTGGAGATGGACGGCTTCGGCGACCGCACCGGCATCATCCTGATCGCCGCCACCAACCGCCCCGACATCCTCGACCCGGCGCTGCTGCGTCCCGGCCGTTTCGACCGGCAGATTCCGGTCGGCAATCCGGACCTCGCCGGTCGCCGCGCCATCCTGCGCGTGCACTCGCAGGGCAAGCCGATCTCCCCGGATGCCGATCTGGACGGCCTGGCCAAGCGCACCGTCGGCATGTCCGGCGCGGACCTCGCCAACGTCATCAACGAGGCCGCGCTGCTCACCGCCCGGGAGCACGGCGCGGTGATCACCGGCGAATCGCTGGAAGAGTCGGTCGACCGCGTGATCGGTGGCCCGCGCCGCAAGAGCCGGATCATCAGCGAGCACGAGAAGAAGATCACCGCTTATCACGAGGGCGGCCACACCTTGGCCGCCTGGGCGATGCCGGACATCGAGCCGGTCTACAAGGTCACCATCCTGGCGCGCGGTCGCACCGGCGGCCACGCCATGACGGTGCCCGAGGACGACAAGGGCCTGATGACCCGCTCGGAGATGATCGCCCGCCTGGTCATGGCGATGGGCGGCCGCGCGGCCGAGGAACTGGTGTTCCACGAGCCGACCACCGGCGCGTCCTCCGATATCGACCAGGCAACCAAGATCGCCCGGGCGATGGTCACCGAGTACGGCATGAGCGCCCGGCTCGGCGCGGTCCGCTACGGCCAGGAGCAGGGCGACCCGTTCCTCGGCCGCTCGATGGGCATGGGTTCGGAGTACTCGCACGAGGTGGCGGGCGCGATCGACGTGGAGGTGCGCAACCTGATCGAGGCCGCGCACACCGAGGCGTGGGCGATCCTGAACGAGTACCGCGACGTGCTCGACGACCTGGCCACCGCGTTGTTGGAGCGGGAGACGCTGCACCGCAAGGATCTCGAGCAGATCCTCGCCTCCGTGCAGAAGCGCCCGCGGATCACCGCGTTCAACGATTTCGGCGAGCGCGTCCCCTCGGACAAGCCGCCGGTGAAGACCCCGGGCGAGCTGGCCGCCGAGCGCGGCGAGTCGTGGCCGCCGGAGCCGGTGGTGAAACCGGTGGCCGCGTCCGCGCAGCGCGAGCCGCAGCCCGCCAACGGGTATCCGCCGCACGAGAGCGGTTACGGCGCTCCGCCGCAGTACCCCCGCCCGTCCGCGCCCGGCTACCCGCTGCCGCAGGCGCCCGCTCCGGCCTATCCGCGCCAGGGCACGCACGGTTCGCGGCCGGACTACGGCGCTCCGGCGGGCTGGTCCGCTCCCGGCTGGCCGCCGCGCGACGAGCCGCAGCAGGGTCAGCCCGGCTGGGGCGATCCGCAGCAGCCGCGGCACGGCTATCAGCCGTGGGGTCCGCAGGGTTCGCCCGAAGGCGGCTACGACAGGGACGGGTACGGCGACCACGGCGGTTACGACGAGCCGCGCCGGACGAATCCGAACGGCGAGGGCGACGGTGATTGGGATGGACCGAACGGTCGTCACTGACCTGTGACGATTAGGCTCGACCATCTGGGGTGCCGAGAGATTGCCGGCGCCCGGGGAGTTTGGAGGTGTCCTCGATTGTCGGCCAACGAGTATGGCGGTGGTCACACCCTCGCCGAACTGGACAGTGCGGAGCACAACGGCATCGACATCGGCCTGTCGGAGCCGGGCCTCGTGGCACTGGAAACGGGCAGGTCGTTCGATCAGGCGCGAGCCGAAGCGGCGGTACGGGAGTTGCTGATCGCCGTCGGTGAGGACCCGGACCGGCCCGGCCTGCTCGACACGCCCGCCCGGGTCGCGCGGGCCTACCGGGAGACGTTCGCCGGGCTCTATGTGGAACCGGATTCCGTGCTCAACACCACGTTCGACGAGGGCCATCAGGAACTCGTACTGGTCAGGGACATTCCGATGTACTCCACCTGTGAGCACCACTTGGTGTCCTTCCACGGTGTCGCCCATGTCGGGTACATCCCCGGTCCGCACGGCCGGGTCACCGGCCTGTCCAAACTCGCCCGCCTGGTCGACCTGTACGCCAAGCGCCCGCAGGTGCAGGAGCGGCTGACCAGCCAGATCGCCGACGCGGTGATGCGCAAGCTGGACCCGAGGGGAGCGATCGTCGTGGTCGAGGCCGAGCACCTCTGCATGGCGATGCGCGGCATCCGCAAGCCGGGCGCGAGCACGACCACCTCCGCGGTGCGTGGACTGCTGCAGTCCAACGCCGCCTCGCGCGCCGAGGCGCTCGATCTGATCCTGCGGAAGTGAGCGGGCCCGCGGTGTCCGAACCGAGGCGCTTCGAGAGCCTCGCCGCCCGCGACGGGCGCTCGTGTGTGGTGATGGGTGTGGTGAACGTCACCAGCGATTCGTTCTCCGACGGCGGGCGATACCTCGATCCCGAGCTGGCCATCGCGCACGGCGTTCGGCTGCACGCCGCGGGCGCGGACGTCATCGACGTCGGCGGCGAGTCGACCAGGCCGGGCGCGGTCCGCGTCGACGCGGCGACCGAGACCGCACGGGTGACACCGGTCATCCGCGGACTGGTCGCGGCGGGCGTGCCGACCAGCGTGGACACCATGCGCGCCGCCGTCGCCGAAGCCGCGATCGAAGCCGGGGTGTCGGTGGTGAACGACGTCTCCGGCGGCCGCGCCGATGCCGACATGGTGCGCGTGGTCGCCTCCGCGCGGGTCCCGTGGATCCTCATGCACTGGCGGGCGGGCGCCGACTACCGGCACACCGGACCGGCGGACCACTACGACGACGTGGTCGCGGAAGTGCTCGCCGAGTTGACCGCGCAAGTGGACTCGGCCGTCGCCGCGGGCGTGGAGTCGTCCCGGCTGATTCTCGACCCCGGCTTGGGCTTCGCGAAGAACGCCGAACACAACTGGGCTCTGCTCGGCGCGCTGCCGGAATTGGTCGCGCAGGGGCTCCCGGTCCTGATCGGGGCGTCTCGCAAGCGTTTTCTCGGCTCCCTGCTCGCCGACGAGGCGGGGCCGCGTCCACCGGACGGCAGGGAGACGGCCACCGCGACCATCTCGGCGCTCGCCGCGGTGCACGGCGCGTGGGGTGTGCGGGTGCACGACGTGCGCGCCTCGCTGGACGCCATCACGGTCACCGACGCGTGGCAGAATGCCGCACGGCAGCGCGCCGAACAGCACGACACCGCCCGATCCAGTGCGCAAGGAGCTCGACGATGAGCCGGTCCCCGATCCACGCCGAAGACGAGGCGCCGCCGGGTGATTCGGCGATCCGGCGCGGCGCCGACCGCATCGAGTTGCGCGGCCTGCGCGCCTACGGGCACCACGGCGTGTTCGAGCACGAGCGCCGCGACGGCCAGGAGTTCCTGGTCGACCTGACGGTATGGGTGGACTTCGACGTGGCCGCGGCGTCCGACGACCTGGCGGCCACCGTGGACTACGGCGCGTTGGCCGAACGCGCGGTGCGCATCGTCCAGGGTCCGCCGCGCAATCTCATCGAGACGGTGGTCTCGGAGATCGCCGACGATGTCATGACCGATCCGCGGATCCGGTCGGTCGAGGTGGTGTTGCACAAGCCGTCCGCGCCGATCCCGCACACGTTCGCCGATGTGCGGGTGATCACCTCGCGTCACCGGGGGGAGCCCGTCGGATGAGCGAGCGGAACTGCGGCGCGGTGTTTTTCACCGTGCCGGGCGCCGCGGAGGTGCGCCGATGACCCGTGCCGTGCTGTCCATCGGTTCCAATCTGGGTGATCGGCTCGCGCATCTGCGCAGCGTCCTGGACGGGTTCGGCCATCGCGTGCTGGCGGTCTCCGCCGTGTATTCGACCGCGCCCTGGGGTGGTGTCCCGCAGGGGGACTATCTCAATGCCGCTGTGCTGGTAGAGGATCCGGCCTTCGGCTGCGCCGACTGGCTGCGTCGCGGGCAGGAGCTGGAGCAGGCCTCGGGACGGGTGCGTGAAGTGCGCTGGGGCGCACGCACACTCGACGTGGACGTGGTGTGGTGCGCCGAACTGCGCGGCGGTGAGCCGGTCGCGTGCCGTAGCGCCGACCCGGATCTCATCCTGCCGCACCCGCAGGCGCATCGGCGCGCCTTCGTGCTGGCGCCGTGGCTGGACGTGATGCCGGACGCGGTGCTCGAGGTCGACGGCGTGCCGCACGCTGTCGCGGATCTGCTGGCCGGGCTCGATCCGGACGAACGCGCCGGGGTGCGTCGCACCGAGTTCTCGCTGACGGGCGCGCCGTCGTGAAACTGAAGCCGACTCGCGTACTCGACCTCGTGGCGAACGTGCTGATCGCCGCGATCGTCGCGTGGATCGCCACCCGGGTGGCCTATGACAGCTTCCCGCCGATCTCGATCTTCGCGGGCGCCTCGCTGTATCCGGTGGCCGCGATCGAAGCTGTGCTCGCTTTCGTCATCCGGGCGCGGGTCAACGATCACCAGATCGGCGATGGACGTCACCAGTTGCATCCGATCACGGCGGCCCGCGCCGTCGCGTTGGCCAAGGCGTCGGCGCAGGTCGGTTCGATCGCCGCGGGTATCTGGCTCGGATTCCTGTGCTGGGTCCTCCCGCAGCGCGGCACCTTGCGCGCGGCCGCGGCCGACAGTCCCGGCGCGATCGTCGGGATGCTGGCGGGCTTCGCTTTGGTTGCTGCGGCCCTCTGGCTGGAGTACTGCTGCCGGGCGCCGGAGGATCCCACCGACGATGCGGCAACTACATAGCTAGTTTCACGAACTTAATCACAAAACCGGAATCTGGGCGTGGCCGAAGCAATTGGCTACCCTGGCTGGCATGGTTTCACCCTCCCGTAGCAGCACTTACCGTGGACGGCGGGACGACGCGGGAAAATTATTCGTCGGCGTCCTGATCGTGCTCGGTCTGGTTGCCAGTGTTTTCCTGATCTTCAGCAACAGTGTCGAGTTCGTACGGGTAGGTCTGGTCGCGGCCCTGTGGGCCGCGGCGATCGGGGCTCTTGCTGCGACGAAGTACCGCAAAGAGGCGACGATCGACAAGGCGAAGGTCCGCGATCTGCAAACCGTCTACGCGTTGCAGCTGGAGCGTGAGGTCACCGCGCGCCGCGAGTACGAGCTCGGTGTGGAGGCGCGGGTCCGCGAGGAGGTGGGCGCCGACGCGACCGAACTCGCGGCCTTGCGCGCGGAGCTCACCGTGCTGCGGCAGAGCCTGCAGCGGCTGTTCGACGGCGATCTGCCGATGGATCGCCCCGCGTTGCGCGCCGACGCGACCAGGATCCAGGAGCTGACCAGCTCCGGCACGGAATCGGGGAACAATAGCTCCGCGAATGCCGGGATGTGGTCGATGTTCGCCGACCAGCAACCGCGTAGCAGTATGACGCCGATCTTCGAGCCCGACCATCCCGAGCCACCGGTCTTCGCCAGCCCCTTCGATGATCCGGTCACCGCGGAGACCGCCGTCGTCTCCCTCGACGACGCCGACCAGGCCGACGCTGAGCGGGCGCGCTACGCCGAGCCGCGCGGCTGGGCCGACGCCTTCACCGAGACGGTGGACGAGGAGCCGCTGGACGAGCCACCCACCCAGCCCGCCGCACGGCCCCAGCCGACGCCGGAACCGGCCTCTCGGCCGGCCTCAGCGCCCGCCATGGGCACGCCGAGCGCGCGCAGGCGCCGCCGGGCGGAAAGCGACGACGAGACGCCGTCGCGTCGTCTCTCGGTCGCGGAGATCATGGCCAACCTGCAATCGGAGGAGCGGGACCGCCGGTGAGCGGAGCCGGGGCCCGGCCCGGCACTGCGGCCTAGATCACGCGGACACCCCGTGGCGGCGGCGAAGCACCTGTAGATATCCTCTTGGCGTACCGTCCGGTACCCGCATGGCGGGACTGGAACGACATCGAGAGGACAACGTTGACCTCGAGAAGCGTGAATTCCGACAACGCTGATTCGGGCTACGACCCCGCGCCCGCACGCCTGACGGTGGGAATCGTCTCGGCGGGACGCGTGGGCTCGGCATTGGGCGTCGCACTCGAGCGAGCCGGACACGTCGTGTTCGGCGTCTGCGCGATCTCCGACGCGTCGGTGCGGCGTGCCCGGACCCGGCTGCCCGATTCGGAGATCCTGCCGATCGAACAGGTGGCCGCCCGCAGCGAGCTGCTGTTGCTGGCCGTGCCCGACGCCGAGCTTCCCGGCCTGGTTCGCGGTCTGGCCGGTGCGGAAGTCGTCCGTCCCGGCACCATCGTCGCGCACACGTCCGGCGCGAACGGCGTCGGCGTACTCGCGCCCCTGGCCGAGATCGGCGCGCTTCCGCTGGCCATCCACCCGGCCATGACCTTCACCGGGCACGACGAGGACGTGAACCGCCTCGGCAACGCGTGCTTCGGCATCACCGCCGCCGATGAGGTCGGCTACGCCATCGCGCAGTCGCTGGTGATCGAGATGGGCGGCGAGCCGGTGCGGGTGCCGGAGGAGAACCGGCCGCTGTACCACGCCGCGCTCGCGCACGGCAGCAATCACCTGGTCACGGTGATCGTCGACGCGGTGGCCGCGTTGCGCGCCGCCCTGGCCGGCCCCGGCTTGATGGGCCAGCAGCTGGTGGACGAGCAGCCCAACGGCCTGGCCGAGCGTCTGCTCGCGCCCCTGGCATCGGCGGCGCTGGACAACGCGTTGCGGCGCGGCCAGTCCGCGCTGACCGGCCCGGTCGCCCGTGGTGACGCGGACGCGGTGGCCGCGCACCTGACCGCGCTGGCGTCGGTCGACGCCAGGCTGGCCGAGGCGTATCGCGCGCTGTCGCTGCGCACGGCGGAACGCGCGGGCACCGCCCCCGCCGTCATCGAACTGCTGGAAGGACGCTGATGTTGGACCCGAAACTGCGCGGCGCCTACCGGCCCGGTGCGCTGACCGTCCACCACGATCCCGCCGTGCTCGGCGCGGTGTCCGCCGCGCTGCGCGGCGTCGGCCGTACCGTCGCGCTGGTGCCGACCATGGGTGCGCTGCACGAGGGCCACCTGGAGATCGTGCGGCTGGCCAAGCGGACCAACCAGGTGGTCATCGTCTCGATCTTCGTCAACCCGTTGCAGTTCGGGGCGAACGAAGACCTGGACAAGTACCCACGCACGCTGGACGCCGACGTCGAGTTGTTGCGCGCGGAGGGTGTCGAGCTGGTGTTCGCGCCCAGCGCGTCCGACATGTATCCGGACGGCCCGCGGACCACGGTGCAGCCAGGCCCGCTCGGCGCGGAGCTGGAAGGGGCGAGCCGCCCGACCCATTTCGCGGGCATGCTCACCGTGGTCGCCAAGCTCCTGCAGATCGCGCGGCCGACCGAGGCGTTCTTCGGCGAGAAGGACTACCAGCAGCTCACGTTGATCCGGCAGATGGTCCGCGACCTGAACTTCGACGTGAAGATCACGCCGGTGGTCACCGTCCGTGAGGCCGACGGCCTGGCCATGTCCTCACGGAACCGTTATCTCGACCCCGTGCAGCGCGAATCGGCGCTCGCCTTGTCGGCCGCCCTGTCGGCGGGCAAGCACGCGGGCGGACTCGGCGGCGACGCGGTGCTCGCGGCCGCCCGTCAGGTGCTCGACGCCGTGCCCGGCGTGGACGTCGACTACCTGGAATTGCGCTCGGCCACCCTGGGCCCCGCCCCGGCCGCGGGCAACGCCAGATTGCTGATCGCGGCCAGGGTGGGCACTACCCGGCTCATCGACAACATCGCCGTCACGCTCGGCGCTCCGATCGACGGCCATCCCAACGTCTCCGGTTCGCGGCCCGCCGTGGACCCCCGGTCCGTTCCGGCGGTGTCGAATCCCGCCCCGCTTCCTCCCGCGAACTAGAAAGGTCGACGCAATGCTGCGCACCATGATGAAGTCGAAGATCCACCGTGCCACCGTGACGCACGCCGACCTGCACTACGTCGGTTCGGTCACCGTGGACCAGGACCTGCTCGACGCCGCCGATCTGCTGGAAGGCGAGCAGGTCTGCATCGTCGACATCGACAACGGCGCCCGCCTGGAGACCTACGTGATCGCCGGTGAGCGGGGTTCGGGGGTGATCGGGATCAACGGCGCCGCGGCCCACCTGGTGCATCCCGGCGACCTCGTCATCCTGATCGCCTACGGCCAGCTGAACGAGCAGGAGCTGAAGGAATACGACCCCAAGGTCGTCTTCGTCGACGAGCGCAACCGCCCGGTCGAGCTCGGTTCGGACCCGGCGCACGCACCGGAGGGCTCGGGCCTGACCTCGCCGCGCTCGCTGTCGTTCGTCTGAACAGCGGCGACCGGACATGTTGCTGACCATCGATGTCCGCAATACGAGTATCGAACTCGGCTTGTTCTCCGGTTCCGGAGAGCATTCGAAACTGGTGCGCCACTGGCGTATCCACACCAATCCGTTGCTGACCGCCGACGAATTCGCCATGCAGGTGCGCGGGTTGGTCGGCGCGCAACTGGACGAGGTGATCGGCGTCTCGGCGCTTTCGACGGTGCCGCCCGTGCTGCGCGAACTGCGCGGCATGCTCGGCCAATACTGGGCACACGTTCCGCACGTGTTGGTGGAACCCGGTGTGCGCACCGGGATTCCGCTGCTGGTGGACAATCCGAAAGAAGTCGGCGCCGACCGCATCGTCAATTGCCTGGCCGCCTACCAGCGGTATTCCGGGCCCGCGATCGTCGTCGATTTCGGCACGGCGATCTGCGTCGATCTGGTGTCGAAGAAGGGTGAGTTTCTCGGCGGGATCATCGCACCCGGTGTGGAGATCTCCACGGAAGCCCTGGTAGAACGCAGTGCGCTGCGGCGGGCGGAGTTGACCAGGCCACGGTCGGTGCTGGGGAAGAACAGCATGGAATGCATGCAGTCCGGCGCGGTATTCGGTTTCGCCGGACTGGTCGACGGCCTGATCGATCGGATTCGTGACGAGTTCGACGCCTTTGCCGGCGACGATGTCGCGGTGGTGGCGACCGGCGCGACCGCGCCGCTGATCGTCCCGGAATCGGAAACGATCGACGACCACGATCCGCATCTCACGTTGACCGGGCTGCGGCTCGTATACGAACGCAACCAGCGGCGCAAGGGAAATGTCTGATATGCGCGGTGTTGGATTCGTCGCAGGCCAGGGACTTGTCGACACCGCGTCGCATGCTGTTAAACTCCCTCTCGTGACTTTCTTCGTGAGCACCCAGGAGTGTTGTCGAGGCTGACGTGCCTCGACCGATCGAGGCTGAGTTCCCGCCCTCGACCGTTACCTTCCTCCTGGAGATTCGCTCATGCGTTCTTCTGTTCTTTCCCTTTCTTCCGCGCGTACGGCGCTGTCGGCTACTCCGCCGGTGGAACGCTCGGTGGCACCCGCTCTGCCCACTCGGCTGCGCCCGGCCGATCTGCTGCGGCTGACCGACGAGGGCGCCGAGGACGTGCTCGCCGGTCGCTATGACCACCTGCTTCCAGCTGACGGGACATGGCCGCACGACGAGCGCTGGGCGACCAGGCTGCTCTCCGACGACGAGGTCGACGTCTGGTTGATCAGCTGGACGCCGGGCAAGTCGACCGAGCTGCACGACCATGCCGGGTCGCTCGGCGCGCTCACCGTGCTCAGCGGCGCGTTATCCGAATACCGCTGGAACGGAACGGAATTGCGTTGCCGTACGCTCGCGGCGGGTGACCAGGCCTCGTTCCCGATCGGCTGGGTGCACGACGTCATGCGGGCGCCCGCCGACGTGCCCGGCGCCGTCGAATCCGCGGGCCCGCTCGATCCGACGCTCAGCGTGCACGCCTATTCCCCGCCGCTCACCGCCATGTCGTATTACGAGGTGACCGGCCACGGCACCCTGCGGCGCACCCGAACCGTCCTCACCGACCAGCCCGAAGGTGACATGTGATGACCCGTTTGACCATCGATCAGATGCTCGAGAACGCACGGGCGCAACTCGACCGGATCTATGCCTTCGAATTGCCGGAAGCCATCGAGCGGGGCGCCATTCTGGTGGATATCCGGCCGCAGGCGCAACGCGGACGCGAGGGCACCTTGCCCGGCGCCTTGGTGATCGAGCGCAATGTCCTGGAATGGCGGCTGGACCCCACCAGTTCGGCCCGCTTGGCGCTGGCCGCCGATCACGACGTGGAATGGATCGTCGTCTGCTCCGAGGGCTATACCTCCAGCTTGGCCGCCGCCGCCCTGCAGCAACTCGGGCTGCACCGGGCGACCGATCTGGTGGGCGGTTACCAGGCGTTGAAGGCGGCCGGGCTGTTGAACGTCGCCGTCGGGGCGTCGCACTTCGTGCGTGAGGCCGAGGCGCTCGCCTCGCTGTAATTTCCCCGCCAACACTTCCATCTCGAAATAGCCGGGCGCGCAGGTGTTTTCGCACACACTATGATGCGCACCGGCTATTTCGGGTCTCCGGGACGTGGACCGGGACGTCCCGGGCGGTGCGCCGCATCGATACCGTTTCGTTACTCCGGGTCGGAGTCCGGGCGGCGCGCAAAACGATTTCCGGTGCACGCTAGGGTTGTTCGATGTGAGCACCCCGAACTCTGCCTCTTCGACCGCATCGACATCGGATTCGCGGCCCGCTGTGGCGCCCGCCGCCGACGATGCCCCGGAGCAGATACGGATTCGCCGGGAGAAGCGGGAGCGGCTGCTCGCGGCCGGTGGCGAGGCGTATCCCGTCGTCGTGCCGCGTACGCATACCCTGGCGGAAATTCGGGCCGCATATCCGGACCTGGCCGCCGACACCTCCACCGGACAAGAGGTGGGCGTCGCCGGGCGCGTCATATTCCTGCGTAATACCGGCAAGTTGTGTTTCGCGAGACTGCAGGAAGGCGACGGCACCAAGCTGCAGGCGATGATCAGTCTGAACGGGGTCGGCGCGGACGCGCTTGCCGCCTGGAAGGCGGACGTCGACCTCGGTGACTTCGTTTTCGTGCACGGTGAGGTCATCTCTTCGCGAACCGGGGAACTGAGCGTCATGGCCGATTCCTGGTTCATGGCGGCGAAGGCTCTGCGGCCGCTGCCGGTGGCGCACAAGGAGATGAACGAGGAGTCGCGGGTCCGGCAGCGTTATGTCGACTTGATCGTGCGCCCTGAGGCCAGGGAGATGGCCCGTACCCGCATCGCCGTGGTGCGCGCGCTGCGCAACGCGCTCGAGCGCAGGGGCTTTCTCGAGGTGGAGACGCCGATGCTGCAGACGCTGCACGGCGGCGCCGCGGCCCGGCCGTTCGTCACCCATTCCAATGCCCTCGACATGGACCTCTTCCTGCGCATCGCGCCCGAGTTGTTCCTGAAGCGCTGCGTGGTCGGCGGCATGGAGCGGGTCTTCGAGATCAACCGGAACTTCCGCAACGAGGGGGCGGACTCCACGCATTCCCCCGAGTTCGCGATGCTGGAGACGTACCAGGCTTACGGCACCTATGACGACTCGGCGGTGATGACCCGGGAATTGGTGCAGGAAGTGGCGCAGGAGGCGTTCGGCACGCAGGTGGTGACCCTGGCCGACGGCACCGAATACGATCTCCGTGGCGAGTGGGCCACCGTCGAGATGTACCCGTCGCTGTCCGATGCGCTGGGTGTGCAGGTCACTCCGGAAACATCGGTCGCCGAATTGCGCGCACTCGCGGATCGGGTCGGTCTGGAAATTCCGGAGGGCAAGGGCTACGGTCACGGGAAACTCGTCGAGGAACTTTGGGAACACCAGTATGGTGACAAGCTGTACGCACCGACTTTCGTGCGCGACTTCCCGGTGGAGACATCCCCGTTGACCAGGCAGCATCGCAGCACCGCCGGCGTCACGGAGAAGTGGGACCTCTATGTGCGCGGCTTCGAGTTGGCCACGGGCTATTCGGAGTTGGTCGACCCGGTGATCCAGCGGGAGCGGTTCGTCGACCAGGCCAGGTTGGCCGCGCAGGGTGACGACGAGGCGATGGTGCTGGACGAGGACTTCCTCGCCGCGATGGAGCACGGCATGCCGCCGACGACCGGAACGGGTATGGGAATCGATCGGTTGTTGATGGCGTTGACGGGTTTGGGAATCCGAGAAACGATACTGTTCCCAATTGTGCGTCCGGTCACCAGGTGACCACTGGATTGCAAAGCAGCGGCTCCGTCTTGGAATTTCCGGAATTCGAGGTATTCTTGCCTCGGGTAATCGGCCTAGTATGCGGGTCGCACGATTTCGAGAGGACGTTCATCTCATGGCAAAGAAGGTCACCGTTAGCCTGATCGACGATGTCGACGGTGAGTCCATCGCAGACGAGACCATCGAGTTTGCGATCGACGGTGTGTCGTACGAGATCGACCTGTCGTCGGCAAATGCGGCGAAGCTGCGCGACGGTTTGGAGGAGTGGGTTTCGAATGCGCGCCGGGTCAGCGGCCGGCGCCGGGTCAAGGCCGCCGCGGCCGCAACGGGCACTCCGAAGAGCCGGGTCTCGATCGATCGGGAACAAAGCGCCGCAATTCGTGAGTGGGCGCGCCGTAATGGACACAAGGTGTCCGCGCGGGGCCGCATCTCCGCCGACATCACCGACGCGTACAACAAGGCCGCGAAGGGATAGTTCTTTTTCCGGCCGCCGTCCCGGCGAATCGTGCGACGTCGGGACGGCGGTCTTGTTTGTGATAGGGCTTCGATATAGCAGCGAGACCGGTTCGCACGGTGGCCCGTCACGGCGGATGAATCGATCTTGCTCGTGGTACCGGGAAGCGGCACCATGGAAGCGTGCGAAGGTCACTGGCGGTATGGAGAGGTGAGGTATCGGCGCAGTGACAGGATTCGTCGGATCATTCTTGCGGTTCACCGATGACGCCGGTCGGCAGCAGGAGCTCACGCTCACGCCCGACCGCGGCCGCGTCACCATCGGTCGCTCCCCGCATGCCGATCTCGCCCTGAGCTGGGACGCAGAAGTGTCCCGGCTACACGCGGCGGTCGAATACCTGGGTGCGCACTGGACCATCGTGGACGACGGCCTCTCCCGCAACGGCACTTTCGTCAACGGGGACCGGCTGATCGGCCGCCGCAGACTGATGGCGGGCGACGTCATCCGGGTCGGTACGTCTCGGGTGTCCTTTCACGACTTCGGCGGCGTGTCCGACGACATCACCCGCACCTCCACCGGCTCGATACCCACCGCGCGGTCGCTCACCGAAACGCAGCGCTCGGTCCTGGTCGCGCTGTGCCGCCCGTACAAGCACGGCGCGGGTTTCGCCACTCCCGCCTCGAATCAGCAGATCGCCGAGGAGTTGTTCCTCAGCGTCGACGCGATCAAGACCCATCTACGCGCGTTGTTCGCCAAGTTCGGGGTGGAGGATCTGCCGCAGAACCAGAAGCGGGTGCGGCTGGCTGGACTGGCCATGCAGAGTGGGCTCATTTCCGATCGGGACCTGTGAGACGTCCACCGTAGACGCTCGCTCATCCGATCGAGCTTCTCGACCATGGAGAGTCACGGCGGCGACGGCTTGACTCGGAGACGAGCGACCGGGGCGATGGCTCCGGCCGGTTTCCGAAGCAGGAGGAAGTCATGACCGCCACACGTCTCGCCGCACTGGTGCTCGCCACACTGGCTACGGGCCTGGTCGCGGGCCTTTTCTACGCGTACGCCAATTCGGTGATGCCCGCGCTGGCCCGCACCGACGATCGCGCGATGATCGACGCGATGCAGAAGATCAACGTGGTGATCATCAATCCCTGGTTCATGATCGGCTTCCTCGGCACGGTGGGGTTCACCATCCTGGCCGCGGCGCTGCATCTGGGACGTGAGCACCGGAGCACGCTGATCTGGATCGGCCTGGCTCTGGTGCTCAACGTGATCGCCTTCGCCGTGACCTCCGGGCTGAATGTTCCGCTCAACGACCAACTGGCCGCCGCCGGCGACCCGGCGTCGATCGCCGACCCGGCGGCGGTGCGCGCCGATTTCGAATCCGCCTGGGTGCGTTGGAACATCGTGCGTGGCGTCTTCCACACGCTGGCCTTCCTGGTGCTGTGCGGTGCGCTGTTCGTCGCGGGAATCCAGCAGGGGAAGGCATCCGCCGCGGCGGCGCCGGGCCGGATCGCCGCAGGCGAGTACGCGGCGCCGTACCCGTCCGGCGCGTCGGCCTTCGGTCAGAGCTAGTTTCCGCAACGACCCGCCGGAATCTGCGCCGTCTGGGCCACTCCGTGCGGTAGCTTCCCCGAAGACGATCCGGACCGGGAGGCTATCGTGCGGCGTGTCCCAGGCTTTTCGTTGTTCATCGTTCTGCTCGCCGCGGTGTGCGCCACCGCGGGCGCTGCGCACGCGCAGGAGCGATATCCGGTCGAGTTCAACTTCTTCGCGGGCATTCCCGCCGAACTGTCCAATCCGGGTGGTTCGCTGCCCGGCACCAACGACTGGTCGTGCCGGCCGAACTCCGAGCACCCGAACCCCGTGGTCCTCGTCCACGGCACGGGCGGTGGCGCACAGACGAATTGGGGCGTGTACGCGCCGCTGCTGGCCAACGAGGGCTACTGCGTGTACTCGGCCACGTTCGGCGCTTACGACCTGCCGTGGCCCGCGTCGGCCATCGGGGGCATGCTCCCGATCGAGCAGAGCGCGGCCCAGCTCGCCGCCTTCGTAGACCGGGTGCGCGCCGCGACCGGTGCGCACAAGGTCGACCTCATCGGCCATTCCCAGGGCAACTTCATCGGCAACTACTTCGTCAAACGGCTCGCGGGCGCGGGCAAGGTGGACAAGATGGTCGGTCTGGCCCCGCCGTGGCAAGGCTCGAACGCGTACGGCATGGCGGACCTGAACGCGTTCGGCACACGCCTCGGCCTCGGTCCGCTGTTCGACGCCGTGGCCGGATCGCCGTGCAATGCCTGCAGGCAGGTGTTGCAAGGGTCGGAGTTCGTTCGCGAACTCAACGCGGACGGCGTCTACCACCCCGACGTGACCTACACCAATATCGCGACCCAGCTGGACGAACTGGTGGTGCCGTATACCTCCGGCCTGGTCACCGGCCCCCATGTGACCAACATCGTGGTTCAGGACGGCTGCGCGACGGACTACTCTGGGCATACGGGCATAGCGGGCAGCAAGAGGGCCGCGACCTACGTGCTCAACGCGCTCGATCCCGCTCATCAACGCCCGGTGCCCTGCGGTTTCGTCGACCCGTACACGGGGTAGGCAGCCGAGGTCGTACGTGTGCGGCGCAGATCCGGTCGGCGGACGGTTTGTTCGCTGAGGGCAAAACCCGGCCGGAAACGAATCCCGCGACGCCCACGTTATGAGTGAATGACCGTGCTGTCGCCGGTCGGCAATAGGGTGGACCGGCGGCGGTGGCATCCCCCGCCAACTAGAGTGGAGGCGGGGGCCGCAACCCCCGGGCTTCATGGCAGGCTGACGCCCACGGTTGTTGTACACAGCACACTGCGGCGTCTGTTGCCAGAATGTCGGAGCAGGAGAGTGAGGGAGCGATGTTCGAGAGGTTCACCGACCGCGCGAGGCGTGTCGTTGTCCTGGCCCAGGAAGAGGCCCGGATGCTCAACCACAACTACATCGGCACCGAGCACATCCTGCTGGGGCTGATTCACGAGGGTGAGGGCGTCGCGGCCAAGTCGCTGGAGTCGCTCGGCATTTCGCTGGAAGGCGTGCGTAGCCAGGTGGAGGAGATCATCGGCCAGGGCCAGCAGGCCCCGTCCGGTCATATCCCGTTCACCCCGCGCGCCAAGAAGGTGCTGGAGCTGAGCCTTCGCGAAGCGCTGCAGCTCGGCCACAACTACATCGGCACCGAGCACATCCTGCTCGGCCTCATCCGTGAGGGCGAGGGCGTGGCGGCGCAGGTGCTGGTGAAGCTGGGCGCCGATCTCAACCGTGTGCGCCAGCAGGTCATCCAGTTGCTGTCGGGATATCAGGGCAAGGAGCCGGTCGAATCCGGTTCGCGCGGCGAGGCGGGCACACCGTCGACCTCGCTCGTGCTCGACCAGTTCGGTCGCAACCTGACCCAGGCCGCGCTCGAGGGCAAGCTCGATCCGGTCATCGGCCGCTCGAAAGAGATCGAGCGGGTCATGCAGGTGCTCAGCCGCCGTACCAAGAACAACCCGGTGCTGATCGGCGAGCCCGGCGTCGGCAAGACCGCTGTCGTCGAAGGGCTCGCGCAGGCCATCGTCAACGGCGAGGTCCCCGAGACGCTGAAGGACAAGCAGCTCTACACCCTCGACCTGGGCTCCCTGGTCGCGGGCAGCCGCTACCGCGGTGACTTCGAAGAGCGCCTGAAGAAGGTGCTCAAGGAGATCAACACCCGCGGCGACATCATCCTGTTCATCGACGAGCTGCACACGCTGGTCGGTGCGGGCGCCGCCGAGGGCGCCATCGACGCGGCCTCGATCCTGAAGCCGAAGCTGGCCCGCGGCGAGCTGCAGACCATCGGCGCGACCACCCTCGACGAGTACCGCAAGTACATCGAGAAGGACGCCGCCCTGGAGCGCCGGTTCCAGCCGGTGCAGGTGGGTGAGCCGACCGTCGAGCACACCATCAACATCCTCAAGGGTCTGCGCGACCGCTACGAGGCGCACCACCGGGTCTCCATCACCGACGGCGCGTTGGTGGCCGCCGCCACCCTGGCCGACCGCTACATCAACGACCGGTTCCTGCCGGACAAGGCGATCGACCTGATCGACGAGGCGGGCGCGCGGATGCGCATCCGTCGCATGACCGCTCCGCCGGACCTGCGCGAGTTCGACGACAAGATCGCCGAGGCGCGCCGGGAGAAGGAGTCCGCGATCGACGCGCAGGACTTCGAGAAGGCCGCGCGGCTGCGCGACAAGGAGAAGCAGCTCGTCGCCAAGCGGGCAGAGCGGGAGAAGCAGTGGCGTTCGGGTGATCTGGACGTCGTGGCCGAGGTCGACGATGAGCAGATCGCCGAGGTGCTGGCGAACTGGACCGGTATTCCGGTGTTCAAGCTCACCGAGGAGGAGACCACCCGTCTGCTCCGTATGGAAGACGAGCTGCACAAGCGGATCATCGGCCAGGAGGACGCGGTCAAGGCCGTCTCCAAGGCCATCCGCCGCACTCGTGCCGGCCTGAAGGATCCGAAGCGTCCGTCCGGCTCGTTCATCTTCGCCGGCCCGTCCGGCGTCGGTAAGACCGAGCTGTCCAAGGCGCTGGCGAACTTCCTGTTCGGCGACGACGACGCGCTCATCCAGATCGACATGGGCGAGTTCCACGACCGCTTCACCGCTTCGCGGCTGTTCGGTGCCCCTCCGGGCTACGTCGGCTACGAAGAGGGCGGCCAGCTCACCGAGAAGGTGCGCCGCAAGCCGTTCTCGGTCGTGCTGTTCGACGAGATCGAGAAGGCCCACCAGGAGATCTACAACACCCTGTTGCAGGTCCTGGAGGATGGCCGCCTGACCGATGGCCAGGGCCGTACCGTGGACTTCAAGAACACGGTGCTGATCTTCACCTCGAACCTCGGCACCTCGGACATCTCGAAGGCCGTCGGTCTCGGCTTCACCCAGTCGAACAACGAGGGCTCGAACTACGAGCGGATGAAGCTCAAGGTCAACGACGAGCTGAAGAAGCACTTCCGGCCGGAGTTCCTCAACCGCATCGACGATGTGATCGTCTTCCACCAGCTCACCAACGAGCAGATCGTCGAGATGGTGGACCTGATGATCGGCCGCGTCGCCACGCAGCTGAAGAACAAGGACATGGCGATCGAGCTCACCCCGAACGCCAAGAACCTGCTGGCGAAGCGTGGCTTCGATCCCGTGCTCGGTGCCCGGCCGCTGCGCCGCACCATCCAGCGCGAGATCGAGGACCAGCTGTCGGAGAAGATCCTCTTCGGCGAGATCGGGCCGGGCCAGACCATCCAGGTCGACGTCGAGGGCTGGGACGGCGAGGGCTCCGGCGAAGACGCGAAGTTCACCTTCACCGGTAAGGCGAAGCTGACCAAGGCCGCGAGCGAGGAGAAGCCCGAAGTCGTGCTGACGGGCGCGACGGAAGGCTCCACCGAGGCCGCCTCGGGCGAGTAAGCCGCAACCGAAAAGCCCGTGCCCACCTGTGGGCACGGGCTTTTTCGTATTCGGTGTCGCTCGCTGCGCCGGGTCAGGAATCGTGGTCGGCGAAGTAGGCGAGGATCGGTGCGAAGTCAGCGGCGAGTTCAGCGGGCACGATCACCTCGTCGATGCCGTACTTTTCCCGGCGTCGCTCGAGGATTTCGGCGGCGGCGGACGGTTCCGCGGGAATCATGCCCGCTGCGCCCGCGTCCGCGAGGGCGGCGGCGGTCAGGCCGAGCTTCGTCGCGGTCCAGATCGGTAGCCGCTGCCCGATGCCGACCACCTGATGGGTGAAGCGCAGGGTGCGGTCGGTACCGTCCCGCGCGGTGCGGACCAGCTCGGCCAGCTCCGACTCGGTGGCCCCGGGTGCCGCGGCCAGCAGGATGCGGTCGGCGAATTCCGCCGCGGTCGCCAGCATTCTGGGTCCGTTGGCGGCGACCACGACCGGTGGGGTGGGGTTCACTCCAGCCCGCACGGCGGCGATGGTGGCGACCAGCTGCGCGCGCCGTTGCGCGGGCGAACCCCAGGACGTGCCGAGCCACTGTGCTTCGGCGGCGGCGTCCGGGCGTCCCGAGCCGATTCCGAGTTCGAAACGTCCGTCCGACAGCAGCTGCAATGCCGCGGTCTCCCTGACCGTGGCGGCCGCTGTGCGCAGCGGTGCGGCGAGTACGTTCGGGCGCAGCCGAATGGTGGTGGTGACGGCGGCCGCCGCGGCGAGGGCCGGAAACGGCGAGGGGGTGAACCGGGTGTCCGGCAACAGGATGGTCCGGTAGCCCTGCTGTTCGACGGCGGCTGCCTCGCGCGCCCAGTCCGCTCCCGAACGCGGAGTGAGAACGATGCCGAAGGTCATGCTCATGGTGGGATCTCCCGATCGTGAAGGCAGGCCGGTCAGCGCTTGCGTCGCGGTTCGCTCAGGACGGCGAGCCTGCTGCGGTACTGCTCCTCGGTGATCTCGCCACGGGCGAACGCGATGCGCAGCGCGCCGATACCGCTCACACCTCCGATGAACCGCCTCCGGGCGAAGACCAGCACTGTGACGACGGTCAGCCAGAACAACAGCGGGAAAATCCAGAAGAACGGCCAGGGGTGCCATCCGCCGTCGTAGTGGTCGGCCAGAAAACTCACGGCCTCGGGTCGAGTGAAAATATTCATGACGAAAGACTGCGCCGAAGGGCATGCCGGGGGCATCGGTCGCGCGTCGGCACTCGGAATACGCCTGGATACGTACGCCCAGAGCCCGAAGGCTCTGCCCGCGGTGATTTACCAGTTATTTGCTAATCGGCAGCAGGCTGGACAATTAGTGTTCGCTGAGAAATTGCTATCGGCTGATACCGGGAGAAGTCGGACCGTGTCGCCCTGCGCTGGCGCGCCGCGCGAGGAGGAAGAATCTCCGGCTGGGCTGCGGCTGCGCCTGGTCCTGGCCGTAGTCGCGCCGAAGAACACGCAAGAAGGGGCGGGACGTTCATTCTGCCGGATGGTCCTACCGCGAATCACGGAATTCGGCGCGGGTTTGCTCACTGACTGGTCGCCGTCCTGCGTCTTTATTCGGAGGATGGGTGCCTGGGTCGCTTGGTTCCCATGGCAGTGCTGCGAAGCAGTCCGGCTCCTGGGCAACGATCGGCGGCTCACTGCCAGCCTGGGCGGACGAGTCCGGATTCGTAGGCCATGACCACCAGTTGGGTGCGGTCTCTGGCGTGCAGTTTGGTGAGAATGCGGCTGACATGGGTACGGGCGGTCGCCGGGCTCATGTAGAGCCGTTCGCCGATCTCGGCGTTGGTGAGACCCTCGGCGACCAGCGTCATCACCTCGCGTTCGCGGTCGGTGAGTTCGGCGAGCGTGGCCGTCGGCGGCGTTTTCGCGCGTGTGGAGAATTCCGCGATCAGTGTGCGGGTCACGCCGGGGGACAGCAGCGCGTCGCCGGCGGCGACCACCCGGACGGCGCGAACCAGATCGGCCGGTTCGGTGTGCTTCACCAGGAACCCGGTCGCGCCGGAGCGCATCGCCTCGAAGACGTACTCGTCGAGTTCGAAAGTGGTCAGCACGACCACGCGCACCGCGGCCAGCAGGGGGTCCTCGGCGATCACGCGGGTGGCGGCCAAGCCGTCCAGGACGGGCATGCGGACGTCCATCAGCACCACGTCGGGACGCAGATCGCGGGTCATGCGCACGGCCTGCTCCCCGTTGTCCGCCTCGCCGACCACTTCGATGCCGTCCTGGGCATCCAGCAACGCCACGAACCCGCCACGCACCAACGCCTGGTCGTCGGCCACCAGCACCCGGATGCCGCCGGATGGAGCGTGGGCTGGAACCGAATCGTGGTGGTCGTGCATCGGATCTCCTCTGCCGTCGGCCGGCGATCCCGTCAGCGCTGCGCGCGACCGGCCGAGGTGCTCGGTCGTTCGGCCGTATCAGCGGGTCGGTCCGGTGTGGCACGCGACTCGCTCTCGCTCGGGCCGGTCGTGCTCGATGTGGCCTTGCCGGCAGTCTTCGATCCCGCGGCGCTCGATTCGGGTGCGTCTGATGTCGTGCCGCTCTGTTCGGTTTTCGTCGCAGCCGCGACGCCGCGTCTCGGCGTACTCGTCGTCGCGGTGTCCTGATCCGGTGCTTGCGCTGCCGCGTTTTTCCGGCTCGCTGCTGCCGCCCCGGCGCCTCGCACTCCCGGTGACGCCGTGGCCGCGTCGGGTCCGGGTGTTCGCGTGGGCAGCCGGGCGGCGACGCGGAACCCGCCGCTGGGGCGGGGGCCCGCGGTGAGGGCGCCGCCGAGGGCGTGCGTGCGCTCGCGCATGCCGATGATGCCGTTGCCGCCGCCGTTGCCGGAGCGCGACGGGGCACTGGTCGGGCGGCTGTTGTCGACGGTGATGTCGACCGAGTCCGGGGTGTAGCGCACGGTCACCGTTGCGTCGGCGCCGGGTGCGTGCCGGAGCACGTTGGTCAGCGACTCCTGGATGATTCGCGCCGCTGCCACGTCGATGACGCTGGGCAATTGCTGCGGGGTGCCGAGCACTCGCGTGGTGACGGTCAGTCCGGTGCTGCGCGGGCGCTGCAACAGGTCGTCCAAATCGCCGATGCTCGGCGCGGGGGTACGCGGGGCGGGTGGCGGCTCGGCCTCGGTCGTGCGGCCGGTCTCCTCGGCGTTCGCCTCGGCTGTGGGTGATTGCTCGCTGGGCGTCGCGGGTGCGCTTCCGGACCGAATCGTGTGCAGGAGCGCGTGCACCTCGGCGAGGGCGTCGCGACTGGCGTTCTTGATCGCCGTGAGCGCCGTCTCGGCCTGCTCCGGGCGCTTGTCGAGCAGTTCCAGCGCCACCGAGGACTGCACGTTGATCATCGACAGACTGTGCGCCAGCACGTCGTGCAGCTCGCGGGCGATGGCGAGCCGCTCTTCGCTGGCCCGCCGCTCACGCTGCGCTTCCTCGTCCCGGCGCGCGGCCTCGGCGCGCTGCCCGCGCGCGACGAGCACGGCCTTGCGCTGCCGGATGCCCTCGGCCACCAGCAGCAGCACGGCCAGCCACGCCATCAGCGCGAACACCTGCCACAGGTTGGCGGGGCGGTCGAGCAGTGCGGGCAGCGGCCAGACCAGCGCCAGGTACCCGAGCGGGACGAGCGGATAAGTCCACCATCGTGATCCGCTGCTCGCGGCGGTCAAGAAGGCGACGACCAACGAGACGAAGATCGGACCGTATCCGTAGCCGCGCAGGAAGTACGCCAGGCACACGGCGAGCACGACGATCAGCACGGGCAGTGGCTGCGCGCGCCGCCGGATCAGCGCCACCGGGCCGGCGAGCAACAGGAGGTAACCGAGCGCGTCGAGGGAGTGCACTCCGGTCTGCCGCATGTTCGCGAAAGTGCCTCCGACCAACTGAACCGCGGCGACGACGAGCGCGACGCCCCAATCCCAGCCGACCGAACTCCGATCTGTCATCCCTGCCACCCGCACCCACGTAGCCTATGCGGCTCGGTCGTGATTCGACGTCCGCCTGGAAACGTATTTCGCGGAAATTGCACCGATTCGGGTGTTCGCAGACCATGGAAGCGGCTGCGCACCAGCTGATCCGACACGGCCACGGATCGATCCGTCGTTCCAGCTACGTATGCGGATCGTCGCCCGGCGACGGATGTCCGCAGGGGGTCGGCGGCGGATTCTCGGTGCATGGCAGATTCGATCGTGGTCACCCGAGGGCTGACCAAACGCTACGGGGAGCACACCGCTGTCGACGACGTGAGCATGAGCGTCACGTACGGCGAGATCTATGGCTTCCTCGGCCCGAACGGTGCGGGCAAGACCACCACCCTGCGGATGCTGGCCGGGCTGATCCGTCCGAGCGAGGGTACGGCCACCGTCGCGGGGCATCGGCCCGGCGATCCAGCGGTGGTGCGCCGGATCGGCGTGCTCATCGAGGGTCCCGGGTTCTATCCCTACCTTTCCGGCCGGGACAACCTGCGCGTGCTCGCCGAATATCGCGGGCTCGGGCGCCCGGAGGTGGAGGACGCGCTCGAGCGAGTCGGGCTGGCGGGCCGCGCCGAGGACAAGTACCGGACCTACTCGCTGGGTATGAAACAGCGCCTCGGCGTGGGCGCGGCATTGCTGGGCAACCCCGACCTGCTCATCCTGGACGAGCCGACCAACGGCCTCGACCCCGCCGGTATGGCCGAGATGCGGGAGTTGATCACCGCTTTGGCCGCCGAGGGACGCACGGTGCTGCTGTCGAGTCACATGCTCAGCGAAGTCCAGGCGATCTGCGACCGGGTCGGCGTGATCTCGCAGGGCAGGCTGCGCACCGAGGCGACGGTCGCGCAGTTGCGCGGCAACTCGTCGCTGGTGGTGCGGGCCGAGCCGGTGAAGGTGGCCCTGCCCGCGGTGCGCGGGCTGGTGGGTGGACGTTCGGCGCTGTTGACCGCGAGCGGCATCCGGATCGAGTCGGACACCGTCACCGCGCCCGCCGTGGCGCGTGCGGTCGTGGCGGCGGGCGCGGATCTACTGGAGCTGCGGGTCGAGGAGAAGTCCTTGGAAGAAGTGTTCTTCGAGATGACGCGACGGGAGGCAGTGCGATGAACGGCATGGCGATCCGGGACCTGATCGCGAGCACGAATGCCGAAATGCTGCGGCTGCGAAAGTGGCCGGCATTCTGGATCGTTCTCGGAACCTGGATTCTGCTGAACCTCACGTTCGCGTATCTGTTCAACTATCTGGCCTACACCTCCGGGGAATCGAGCCGGATGTCCAACGGGCTGCCGCGCGAGGCATTGCTGCGACAGCTGCTGCCCGCGGCGGTTCCCGAAGTATTCACCCAAGGCATGGCCATGTTCGGCGGCGCGCTGATGCTCATCCTCGGCGCGCTGACCGTGGGTAGCGGATACGGCTGGGGAACCTGGAAAACCATTTACACCCAAGGGCCTTCGCGCGTGCAAGCGGTCGCCGCGGTGGTGGTGAGTCTCGCGACCGTGGTGGTGGCGCTGGTGTGTGCGGCATTCGTCGTCGACATCGCGGTCGCCGCGCTGATCGCGGCGTCCCAGTCGCAGGCGCTCACCATGCCCGCACTGGATCGGTCGCTGCTCGGAATTTCCACCGGCGTGGCCATTCTCGGTATGTGGACGTTGGCGGGGGCGCTGATCGGCGCGATCGCCCGTGGGCCCGCGCTCGCGGTGGGGCTCGGCCTGGTCTGGGTGCTGGTGGTGGAGAACCTGTTGCGCGGCGTGGCCGGGATCTTCGCGCCGATCCAGGTGGTGACCGATCATCTGCCCGGCACGGCGGCCGGGTCGCTGGCCGGAGCGATGCGCACCGTTGACGGTCCCGCCACGCCCGGTGTGCTGCAGATTCTTTCGCGGACGGAATCGCTGGTCGTGCTGGCCGTCTATTCGGTGCTGTTCGCGGTCGGCACGATTCGGCTGATGCGCAGACGCGATCTGGTGTGAGCGACGAGGGGTATCGAAACCGGTGGTTGTCCACCGCCGGTTTCGTCTTTCGTGGAATCACCCTGGACCGAGAACGGTTTCGGCGATCATTCGCAACGCGTGGGCGATCTGTCCGGAGGTCAAGCCGCGCTCACGTTGTTGCCGGTAGACCTCCGCTGCCAGCGGCGCGAGCAGCGGGTCGACCAATGCGTCCGGTTCGTGCAGGCCCGCCGCGACCAGCAGTCCTCGTACATGCGCGTACCAGAAGCCGTAAGCACCGGTCGTGAAGCGTGCGCCGCCGATCTCGGCGCCCAGCACCAGATGCGCGTGTGTGTCGAGCAATTCGACCATCGCGGCGTAGAACGCGGCCAGCCGCTGTGCGGGGGGAGCTCCGGGGCCGAGCGGCGGAGGACCGGAAAGCAGTTTCTCTTGCAACGCTCGTTCGTGTTCGTCCAGCAGGGCCACCGCCACCGAGTTGGTGTCCGGATAACGCCGGTAGAGGGTGCCTCGGCCGACGCAGGCGGCCTTCGCGATGTCGTCCATCGTCACCGTGCGGGGATCTCGGGCGGCGAACAACTCCGCGGCGGCGGCGAGCACTTTGGCCCGGTTGCGTGCGGCGTCCGCGCGTTCCGGCGGGGTCGCCGACCGGCCCGGCCCGTGACCGGCGAGCAGGTCGGATCGGGGTTCCATGCCCGTGACTGTAGCCGATCCGGCAATAAGTGGACAATCTGTCCACATTCACCGTATCGTCGATCCCGGAAGAAATCGGACGCTATGTCCACTTAATCGGAGGTCGGTCATGAGAACCTTGTTGCATCTGGATGCCAGCGCCCGGCGACGGTCGATCAGCCGGGAATTGAGCGCCGCCTTCGCGGACGCGTGGCGCGCACGGCACCCGGACGGCGGCTACCACTACCGTGACCTCGCGGCCGAGCCGGTGCCGTTCATCGGGGAGGGGTGGACTCAGCTGTGTGACGCTGTGCTCACCCTGCCGAACACGGATGTCGAACGTATCGGTGAATTGGTGCGCACTCCCGAACATGCCGCCGCGTGGGAGATCGTCGAGCCACTGCTTGCCGAGTTGCTTGCAGCGGATGTGATCCTGATCGGCACCCCGATGTACAACTACTCGATTCCGGCTTCGCTCAAGGCCTGGCTGGACCAGGTGACATTTCCGCGAATGTCGCTCGGCCACCGAAAGTTCGTCGTGACCAGCGCACGCGGCGGCGCCTACTCGCCCGGTGCGCCGAAAGCGGCCTACGACTATCAAGAGCGCTTCCTGCGCGACTTCTTCGCGGGCCATTTCGCGGTTTCCGACACCGTTTTCGTGCACGCGGAGCTAGCCAATTCCCGCCAGGACCCAGCGCTGGCACACCTGCGTGCCGAGCACGACACGTCCTACGCCCGCGCTCTGGCCGCCGCGCGCGCTCTGGCCGGGGAGCACTGACGTGAACTGGGTAGTCCTCGCCGCCGCCGGAGTGGTGGAGATCGTCTGGTCGCAGAGCATCAAACCGACCGAGAACTTCACCAGGCTCGTCCCGACCCTGATCTGCTTCGTTCTCGGCGTCACCGCCGTGTATCTGCTGTCGCGCGCCATGCAGACGTTGCCGGTGGGCACCGCCTACGCCGTGTTCACCGGCATCGGCGCGCTCGGCGCGATCACCCTCGGCATCGTCGTCCACAAGGACCCGCTCGGTGCGGGGCGCTTGCTGGCCCTGGCGTTGATCCTCGGCGGCATCGTGCTGGCGAGGATCACGAATCCGGAGTAGAACTCCGCGCGGATTCGTTTGGCGCGCCGCTGCTTTACCGCGCGGCGCGCGTGCCCGGAGCGTCGGGCGAACCCGATCGGCGAACAGGTGGGCCGGGACGAATCGGCCGGGGTAGGTTCGTGCTGAATCGTGAAACGATCATCGGCGAAAGGACCGTGATGCCCACACGTACCGCGCGTACCGCCTGGACCGGCACCCTGCAGGAGGGTTCGGGGCAGGTCGAACTGGCCAGTTCGGGGGTCGGTAAGTACGACGTGTCGTTCCCCAAGCGCTCCGCCGAGGAGGCCGACGGCACCACCAGCCCGGAGGAACTGATCGCGGCCGCGCACTCCTCGTGCTACGCGATGGCGCTGTCGGCGCAGATCGGCAACGCGGGCGGCACCCCGGACAGCCTGGACGTCACCGCCGACGTGACCCTCGGCCCCGATCCGGCGGGCGGCTTTCGGATCACCGGGATCAAGCTGACCGTTCGCGGTCGCGTCTCCGGCATCGACGCCGACGCCTTCCAGGCCGCCGCCGAGGCCGCCAAGGCGGGCTGTCCCGTCAGCAAGGCCCTCGCCGGCGTCGACCACATCACCCTCGACGCCGCCCTCGCGTAGTCCGCGCAGGTTTCGTGCCCCGCACTGTGACAGGTGCGGGGCACGAAACCGTTGGGGGCAGTCAGCGTTTGCGGAAGTAGCGCCGGGCGTGGCGGGTGTAGAGAGCCGGGATGGCGATCAGCACGGCTGTCACGTGCACGGTGCGGAACGTCGCGAGCAGCAAGGACGCGGGTGCGGCGTCCCGGACCAGATCGCGCAATTGGTTCGCCGACATAGCCGCGGCCAGCGGCTCGATGATCAGGGACAGCAGGCCGAACACGCCGATGCCGACGGTGATCAGCAGGCGTGCCCAGCGGTCGCCGTAGGTCATGCGCACCGCGACGGCCAGCACCAGAAGGTAGAGCGCCGCGCGGAACCCCAACCCCGTCGCGAGGCTCGCCGGGTCGGCAGTCGAGAAGGCGCGGACGGCTCGCGTGATCGCCTCGGCGCCACCCGCGACCAACGCGACGACCAGCGCGACGAACGCGACGCGGACGGCGCGCGGCGGTCCACCCGGGTGGACACGCGGCGAAGCGGGCCAGACGGAAAAGGCAGTGCCGGTCATGGGACCGACACTGCCTGAAGGTTTCCGGACGCGAATCACTCCCCGGTAGCGGCGGCTACCGGTACCCGGGTATCGGTCCGCGTCGCGAACTCGGTGAGCGCCGCGAAACCGAGAGCAAGGCAGGCCCACAGGGTCGCGGTCTCGGCCAGCGACGCCACCCGGAACTGCCACAGCAGGGTGGCCGGGAAATCCGCGCTCACCTCGTTCACGCCGGGCAGCAGGACATAGCCGAGGGTGGTGACCAGTACGAACGCGGCGACGCCACCGATCAGCCGGAAAGTGTGCAGTTGCGCGCGCAGCGCGGTGAACGCCGCCACCGCCGCACCGACCGCCACGATGCCGAGCACGACGGCCGCCACCCACAGCAGGGTGCGTTCGTTGATGGTGTCCGGGTCGCCCACCGCCGGTGGGTTGGCCGGGTACTTGAAGAAAGGCACCGCGACGATCGCGGCCCAACCGGCCACACCGAGCGTCAGCGCGAGCCGCGGCCCGGACAGCGTGGTGTGGCGCCGCGCGAAATGCGCGACCGAGGCGTAGATGGCGCCGAGAGCGAGACCGGCCAACCCCAGGGCGAGAAACTGTCCGAACTTCTGGCCGCCGCGGCTCACCAGCGGTTCTTCCTCGTCACCGTGGGAATGCCCGCCAGGAGATTCGGCGTGCTCGCCGTGAGAGTGCCCGTCAGGGGCTCCGGCGTGTTCGCTGTGCGCTTCCTCAATGGCGATGGCCGCTTCCACCTTGGGTTCGCCGACGAAATAACCGACTGTGGCGGCCAGCAGCCCGGCGATCAGACCGGCCAGCAGGCCGCGCAACAGCAGTGTTCGGAGTGAACCGATCAGTGGCACGGAAGCCCCAGCAGGTGGCGTCCGTCGTGCATCAGCTCATGCAGATACATCCCGCTGCGCGAGATGACGCCCTGGTCGAAACCGACCAGGTACAGCGTGAGCAGTGCGAGAAGAACGACACCGACCGTGACGAGCACGGTGGCCAGGGAACCGGTTGCCCGGCTGGGTGAATGCGCGATGGCCATTCGAGTCCTCCTTGGGATACGCGTCCCGTAGGGTGGTGGCGCGACGGTGCCGGTGTCTGGCTTTCCGGCACCGGACTCGGTGCGTGGAACACAGTGGCGCGACCGCTCCGGAATCGCACCGGAATTACCGCGTCACCCTCGCGTTTGTCCTTCGAACTGTGACACCCGCACACCCTCGGCGTCAACCGGGTCCGGCACGGGCGTACCACGGCGTCGGGCGAGTCGCCGGGCAGGCGGGCCTGCCCGGCGGTGAGCCCCGGACTCAGTCGGCGGGCTTCGCGTCCACGTCGAGCACGACCTCGAACTCGAGCAGCGAAGCACCCGTCGATACCGGCTTCTGGCGCTCGCCCGCGTGCGCCTCGCGCGCAGGTCCGTCCCGCCAGGCCGCGAAGGACTCTTCCGAATCCCATTGGGTGACCACGAAATACCGCTTCTCTCCGGCCACCGGGCGCAGCAGCTGGAAGCCGAGGAAGCCGGGGGAGTTCTCGACCGCGTGCGCACGGTGGGCGAACCGCTTCTCCAGCTCGGGGCCCGCGCCCTCGGGAACCTCGATCGCGTTGATCTTCACAACAGCCATGTGTCCAAGCTAGCGGCTGATGCCGAGCAGATGCTCGGTGCCTCGTATTGTCGAACCGATGTTGCACGACGAAGGCGGAGCAGGCGCGCCGATCCTGCTGTTGCACGGCCTGATGGGCAGCGCGCGCACCTGGCGCGATCAGCTGGACTGGCTGCGCGAGCACGGCCACGTCTACACCTTCGACGCCGCCGGGCACGGCAGGCCCGCACCCGAGGAACTGACGACCGAGGCCTTCATCGCGGACCTCGCCGCGGGCACCGCCGCGATCGCGGAACCGATGGTGGTGATCGGGCATTCGATGGGTGCGCTGCACGGCTGGGTGTTCGCGGCGACTCACCCCGACCGGGTGCGGGCGCTGGTGATCGAGGACATCGCGCCGGATTTCACCGGCCGCACCGCGACGCACTGGGCGGCGATGATCGAGGCCTGGCCGCAGCCGTTCCCTGACGACGAAGCCGTGCTGTCCTTCTTCGGGCCGGTCGCCGGGCGATATTTCCTGAACTCTTTCGAACGCGGGCCGGAGGGATACCGGCTGCACGGGCCGGTCGCCACTTTCCGCGATATCTCCGAGGAGTGGGGGACGCGGGATTTCTGGCAGCACTGGCATGCGGTGCGGGTGCCCGCCCTGCTGCTGGAGGGCGAGCACAGCATCACACCGCCGGGGCAGATGTGGCAGATGGCCGCCGCCCATCCGGGCGCCGACTATGTCTTGGTGCCCGGTGCGGGACACCTCGTGCACGACGACCAACCGGAGCGCTACCGAGCGGAGGTCGAGCGCTTCCTGCGGCGGGTCCTGGGCAGCTAGGGCAGGAACCCGTCTCGACGTTCAGCTGTCGGCCCCGGGAGTCCCGCCCTCGCCCGCCAGTGCGAACAACCCGCCGGGCGTTTGTTCGATCAGTCCGTCCACCAGCAGCGAGTCCAACGCGCGGTCGCGCTGGCCCGGGTCGCGAGTCCAGGCCAGATCCAGGCGCACCCGCTCCACCGGACCGCTCGCGGCGCGCAGCACGTCCAACAGCCGACCGCGCGCTTGGCGATCGGTGCCCTCGTACTTCTGCGTGCGGCGGACCACTTCGCTCACCGGCCGCCCGGCGGTGACCCACGCGCAGCTCGGCAGCGGGCAGCGCGAGCAATCGGGGGTGCGGGCGGTGCACACGGTCGCACCCAGTTCCATGAGGGCGGCGGAGAACACCGCGGCGCGATCGATCCGCAGCGGCAGCAGCGCCTCGGTCTCGGGGAGATCGCGCGACGACGGGTTGCCCGCTTCCGCGCGCCCGTGCACCGCCCTGGCAACCACCCGGCGGACGTTCGTGTCCACCACCGGAACGCGTTGTCCGTAGGCGAAACAGGCGACGGCGCGCGCGGTGTACGCGCCGATGCCCGGTAGCCCGAGCAGTACCTCCACGTCGGCGGGCACCTCGTCGCCGTGCTCGCTCGCCAGCACCCTCGCGCACTCGTGCAGCCGCAGCGCACGGCGCGGGTACCCGAGCTTGCCCCAGGCACGCAGCACTTCCGCCTGCGACGAGGCGGCCATCGCCGAAGGGACCGGCCAGCGCGCCACCCATTCCCGCCAGATCGGCTCGACCCGGACCACGGGCGTTTGCTGAAGCATGATCTCGCTCATCAGGATCTGCCACGCCGTGACGCCGGGGCGGCGCCACGGCAGATCCCGGGCGGTCTCCTGGTACCAGTCCAGCAACGTGTCGGCGTCGATGCCGTTCGGTGCGCCGTTCCGCACTGTCCTCACCATCCCCGTACTACTGCCGCCAGACGGTATTTGCCCGCCTGTAACCGGCCGAACTCGCTGGTAACCGTAACTGTCCTGCACAATGGTCGGTATGCCGGATTCCAACCCGATCAGTGCCTGGAAGTCCCTGCGCGAAGGCAACGAGCGCTTCGTCAGCGGTGCGCTGCTGCATCCTAGCCAGGGTGCCGCAGACCGGGCCAAACTCGTCAGCGGCCAGCACCCGCACGCGATCCTGTTCGGTTGCGGTGACTCCAGGGTCGCCGCCGAATTGATCTTCGACCAGGGCCTCGGCGACATGTTCGTGGTGCGTACCGCGGGCCATGTGGTCGACAGCTCGGTGCTCGGCTCGATCGAGTACGGGGTGCAGGTGCTCAACGTGCCGCTCATCGTAGTGCTCGGGCACGACAGCTGCGGAGCCGTGAAGGCCACCATCGACGCGCTCGACGGCGGCGAGGTGCCCGGCGGATTCATCCGCAGCGTGGTCGAGCGGGTCGCGCCGTCCATCCTGGTCGGACGGCGCGAAGGCCTGTCCACCGTCGACGAGATGGAGGCCAGGCACGTGGTGGAGACCAGCCGCCTGCTCATGCAGCGGTCGATGATCATCTCGCAGCGGGTCGCGACCGGTGAGTGCGCCATCGCCTGCGTGACCTACAAGCTGGCCGAGGGCAAAGTGCAGCTGCACCGGGTTGTCGGCAACATCGGCGAGGTGGTCTGAGGCTGCCGCGCGCCCGCCATCGGCCCAGCGTGCCGGCGGAATGTACTCGTCGCCCTCGGGTGCGGGCGGCCGACACGCCGTGCCCCTGAGACGATGCGCCCGATGGTGCCCTTACCGTTGAGGCGTGCTGGAACCGAATGGACCGCTGCCACCGGAGATCTACTGGCGTCGACGCGTGTTCGCCATCGGGATCCTGGTGGTGGCCCTGGCGCTGGTGATCTGGGTCGTGCTCGCGGTCGCGCGTGGCGGCGACTCGCCCGGTGACACCGCGGCCGCCGGGACCAGCTCGGTCGTGACCAAGTCCGCCGACGCGGCGGCCAAGCCGTCGGGCGAGTCCGGCGCGCCGAAGTCCTCCGCGGCGGCCACCAGCGTCGCGGCAGGCCCGTGCCCGGACCAATCGCTGGCGATCAAGGTGACCGTCGAGCAGCCCACCTACAAGACGGGCGAGCAGCCGGTGTTCGGGATCGTCATCACCAACATCTCGGCGGTGGCCTGCACCCGCGATATGGGTTCCGGCCTGCAACAGGTGTCGGTGCACACGCTAGACGGCCAGCGGCGCCTGTGGTCGAGCACCGACTGCTACCCGGACGGCCAGCCCGACGTCCGCACGATGAGCCGCGGCGAGCAGGCCGCGTTCACGGTGACCTGGTCGGGCACCACATCCCAGCCCAACTGCGCGGGCGAACGCGTCCAAGTCCCACCGGGTGCGTACAGCGTTGTCGCGCAATTGGGTTCGGTACGCAGCATGGCCGAGCCGTTCAACATCGCGTGAGAGGGTAGGTCAGCTGGCGGCCTCCTCAGGGGCGGCGCGTAGTTTGCGCAGGCCCGCTATGCGGATGGCGGAGCGGAGGTCGGTGACCTCGTGAATCTTCATGGTGCTTTTCACTGGGGCGAGGCCGGGGGGTACCAGGGCGGTGGTGAAGCCGAGGCGTTCGGCTTCGGCCAGTCTGCGGTTGAGGCCGGTTACCTTGCGGACCTCACCGGCGAGTCCGACCTCCCCGAGGATCACCCAGCCCGGGGGGATCGGGACGTCGGACTCGGCGCTGGCGATGGCGAGCGCGATGGCCAGGTCGGCGGACGGCTCGACCAGGCGCATGCCGCCGACCGTCGCGGCGTAGACGTCGCTCTTGCCGAGGAACACCCGGCCGCGGCTCTGCAGGACGGCCAGCACCATGGCGACCCGGTTGTAGTCCAGACCGCTCACCGCGCGGCGCGGCTGCGGAATCTCGGTCTTCACGGTCAGGCCCTGCACCTCGCCGACCAGTGGACGCTTGCCGTCCATCGCGACGGTCACCGCCGTGCCCGGCACGGAATCCGTTCGATGGTGCAGGAACAGGCCGGACGGGTCGTCGACACAGGCGATGCCGTCCTCGTGCAACTCGAAGCAGCCCACCTCGTCGGCGCTGCCGAAGCGGTTCTTGATGCCGCGCACCATGCGCAGCGTGGAGTTCTTGTCGCCTTCGAACTGGAGGACGACGTCGACCAGGTGCTCGAGCGTGCGCGGGCCCGCGACGTTGCCGTCCTTGGTGACGTGCCCGACCAGCAGCACCGCGATCCCGCTCGCCTTGGCCAGCGAGGTCAGCGCGGCGGTCACCTCGCGCACCTGGGTGACGCCGCCGATCACGCCGTCCACCTCCGGGGCGAGCATGGTCTGCACCGAGTCGACCACCAGGAGCGTCGGCCGCACCTGCTCGACGTGTCCCAGCACGATCGACAGGTCCGATTCCGCCGCCAGATAGACCCGGTCGTGCACCGCGCCGGTGCGATCGGCCCGCAGCCGGACCTGCCCCGCCGACTCCTCGGCGGTGACGTACAGCGACTTCTCGTCGCGCTGAGCCGCCCAGCGATGCGCCACCTCGAGCAGCAGCGTCGACTTGCCCACCCCCGGCTCGCCGGACAGCAACACCACCGATCCCGGCACCACCCCGCCGCCGAGCACGCGGTCCAACTCGGTGACGCCCGTCGGCCGCGCTCTGGTGACCTTGGAATCGATCTGCGTAATCGGCGCGGCCGCGGTGCTCGGCAACATCGCCTTGCGCCCAGGAGACCCGACCGCGCCCGCCGCGGCGACTACTTCGTCGACGGTGCCCCAAGCCCCGCATTCGGGGCACTTGCCCACCCATTTGGCGACTTCATGCGAACAGGCGGAGCAGCGGAAGGTCGGCTTGGTCTTTGCCACACGGGCACCATACGCACCAGGGCCGACAGTGTTGGATTTGCCGCGACTGCGTCGCGAACACGCAGCGCCGCAGGCGCTGCGAATCGGACACAGCCTCAGTGACCGCCGGTGTGCTCGGCTTCGGCCGGGCCCGACTTATCGGACTCGTGGCGCTCGGTGTGCTGGCCCGCGTCGACCGGGACCTGGACCTGGACGGTGCCGTTCTGCTTGAAGTTGAACGAGACGTTGTAGGTCAGGCCGGGGGCGATGTCCTTGGTCAGGCCGGTGATCTCGATCAGGATCGGGTTGGCCTCCGGGTCCTCGGCGGCGGCCGGGGAGCCGTGCGACTCGGCGGTGGTGGTCGGCGCGGCGGAGCGCGGCGCTGAGGTGGGCGCACCGGCGCTCGTGGTCGGCGCGGCGCTGGTGGTGGTCGACGCGGCCTCGCGCTTGACCGGCTGGCTCGCCGCGACGACGGTCTGCTGCGGGGCGAGTTCGACGACCGACTTGCCGGAGGCGGGGGTGATCTTGACGGTGCCGAGGTCGGTCGTGATGCTGGTCAGCTCGTCGGGGACGGACTCGCCGTTGTTGATGATGGACAGCGCGATGAGCGCCTTGCCGCCCTTGGCGTTGTTGTACGCGGTGCCCTCGGACGGGTACACGATGTGCACGTTGCGCAGCGCGATGCGGCCCACGTCGGCGTGGTTGCCGTTCACGGCGGCGACCTGTTCGGCGGTCTGCGCGATCTGGCCCGCGCCGCAGCCGGACAGCGCGATCGCCGCTCCGGCGGCGAGTGCGGCAACCGTCACCATGCGACGTCGCGCCCCCTTCGGGGCGGTCACAGCTTTCAGGGCAGTCACGGGTTGTCCCTCCATGTCGACCGGGCTCTGGCTCCGCGCGGGAGCGTAGTAACTAGGCAGCGTAGTAGTTCCCTCGAGAGCCCGGGCGCGGGGGCCGGGTCGAACTCGGGGTTCGGCCCGGGCGCATGCGACGGGGCCACGGGGGCGTCCGCGCCGACACCCGGCGTGTCGATAACGGTTCGATCGAACTTCGGAGGTTGCCACGAAGGTGCCGGCGTGTGGGCGGCGAGCGGCGCCGACTCCAGCCGGGAGATAACCCGTTCTGGCACAACGTAATGCACACAGCCTGGCATCTGTCAAGCCCCACGGTTGCCTCGTTGTGGCCCTGACCTGCACAGTTGATCGCGCCGTTATCGAGTCGCATGTTAAACTGTGAACATCGAAAGGGGCACGGGACACATGATTTTTAAGGTCGGAGACACCGTCGTTTACCCCCACCACGGAGCGGCGCTGATCGAAGCAATCGAGACTCGCACCATCAAGGGTGAGCAAAAAGAGTATCTGGTCCTGAAGGTCGCCCAAGGCGATCTCACTGTTCGGGTTCCCGCGGAGAACGCCGAATACGTCGGCGTGCGTGACGTCGTGGGTCAGGAGGGTCTCGATCGGGTCTTCCAGGTGCTTCGCGCGCCGCATACGGAGGAGCCGACCAACTGGTCCCGCCGCTACAAGGCCAACCTCGAGAAGCTCGCTTCCGGCGATGTGAACAAGGTGGCCGAGGTCGTCCGCGATCTGTGGCGCCGGGAACAGGACCGCGGCCTGTCCGCGGGTGAGAAGCGCATGCTCGCCAAGGCTCGGCAGATTCTTGTCGGTGAGCTCGCGCTGGCCGAAGGCACCGATGACGGCAAGGCCGAGACCCTGCTCGATGAGGTCCTCGCAGCGGCTTCCTGACCGTGAACACACCTGACAACGGTGTCCGTTCCACCGACGGACCCGTCGTTGCTCTGGTGCCTGCCGCCGGTCGTGGCGTGCGTCTGGGTGAATCCGCACCCAAGGCGTTCGTCCCGGTCGGCGGCACACCCATGGTCCGGCTCGCCGTCGAAGGCTTGATCGCCTCCGGCGCGGTCGAGCGGATCATCGTGATGGTTCCCGCCGAACTCGTCGACAGCGCCGTTGCCCTGCTGCCGCCCACGAATTCGGTCCAGGTGGTCGTCGGCGGCGCCGAACGCATCGACTCGGTGCGGGCGGGTATCGCCGCGGCGCCCGACGCCGCCTACTTTCTGGTGCACGACGCCGCCCGAGCTCTCACGCCGCCCGAGCTCATCGCCCGGGTCGCGGCGGAACTGCGGGCGGGCCGCCCCGCCGTGGTCCCCGGGCTCCCGGTGGCCGACACCATCAAGTCCGTCGACGCGGTCGGCGCGGTGACCGGCACGCCCGACCGCGCCCGGTTGCGCGCGATCCAGACGCCGCAGGGTTTCGCGGCCGACTTGCTGCGCTCCGCCTACGCGCCCGAGGGCATCCAGGCGACCGATGACGCGGGCCTGGTCGAGCGGCTGGGCGTCGCGGTCCACACCATTCCCGGCGATCCGCTCGCCTTCAAGATCACCACTCCACTCGACCTCCGGCTCGCTGACGCGGTACTCGACGGCGCGGGCATCGGACGGGCGGTGACGCCGTGACCATGCGTGTCGGCATCGGCAGCGACGTCCATCCGATCGAAGCGGGCAGGCCCTGCTGGATGGCCGGTCTTCTGTTCGACGGCGACGACGGCTGCGCGGGCCACTCGGACGGCGACGTCGCCGCGCACGCCCTCTGCGACGCGCTGCTGTCCGCGGCGGGCCTCGGCGATGTCGGCGCGGTATTCGGCACCGGACGCCCCGAATGGGCGGGCGTCTCCGGCGCGGCCATGCTGAAGGAAGTGCGCAGGCTGCTGGACGAGGCGGGCTTCGAGGTGGTCAATGCCGCGGTGCAGGTGATCGGCAATCGCCCCAAGATCGGGCCTCGGCGCGCCGAGGCGCAACAGGTACTCGGCGAGCTGCTCGACGCCCCGGTCTCGGTGTCCGGCACCACCACCGACGGGCTCGGCCTGACCGGTCGCGGCGAGGGCGTCGCTGCCGTGGCGACGGCCTTGCTGCAAGGCTGTCGTTGATCCAGCTCCGACGGACCCGAGCCGGTCCGTGAACGACCTTATACACCAGCTAGGATCGACTGCCGTGACGCTGCGCCTCTTTGACACCGACACGCGGACCGTGCGCGATTTCGCGCCCTTGGTCCCCGGCCGTGCTTCGGTGTACCTCTGTGGCGCTACCGTGCAGGGCGAGCCGCACATCGGCCATGTGCGTAGCGGAGTCGCGTTCGACGTGCTGCGACGCTGGCTGCTCGCGCATGACATCGACGTCTTCTTCATCCGCAACGTCACCGATATCGAGGACAAGATCCTCACCAAGGCCGCCGAGGCGGGCAGGCCGTGGTGGGAGTGGGCCGCCACGCACGAGCGCGCCTTCGATCGCGCCTACGAACGGCTCGGTGTGCTGCCGCCGTCCGCGGAGCCCAGGGCCACCGGCCACATCACGCAGATGGTCGAGATGATGCAGCGGCTGATCGATCGCGGTCACGCCTACGCTTCGGAGGGCAACGTCTACTTCGACGTGGTCAGTTACCCCGATTACGGCAAGCTGTCCGGCCACAAACTCGACGACGTGCATCAAGGCGAGAGCGCGGGCGAAGGCAAACGCGATCCGCGTGACTTCACCTTGTGGAAGGCGGCCAAGCCGGGCGAGCCGACCTGGCCGTCCCCGTGGGGCCCCGGCCGCCCCGGCTGGCACCTGGAGTGCTCCGCGATGGCCGAGTTCTATCTCGGTGCGGAGTTCGACATCCATTGCGGCGGAATGGATCTGGTGTTCCCGCACCACGAGAACGAGATCGCTCAGTCGAAGGGCGCCGGTGACGGCTTCGCCAGGTACTGGCTGCACAACGGCTGGGTGACCATGGGCGGGGAGAAGATGTCCAAGTCGCTGGGCAACGTGCTCTCCGTGCCGAACGTGCTGAAGCAGGTGCGGGCCGTCGAACTGCGGTTCTACCTGGGCAGCGCGCACTACCGCTCGATGCTGGAGTACTCGGACAAGGCGCTGCACGACGCGGCGCAGTCCTATCAGCGCATCGAGGCGTTCGTGAACCGGGTGGTGGACCGGGCCGGTGAGATCCCGGTGGGCAAGTGGACCGACGCGTTCGCCGCCGCACTCGACGACGATCTCGCGGTGCCGAAGGCGCTGGCGGAGATCCATCGCGCGGTGCACGAGGGCAACAAGGCGCTGGAGGTCGGCGCGATCGACTCCGCGCGCGACCTGGCGAGCCAGGTGCGCGCCATGCTCGCCATTCTCGGTGTCGACCCGCTCGATCCGCATTGGTACGCCCCGAGCGATTCCTCGGCCGCGCTCGGCGCTCTTGACGTGCTGGTGCGTGCGGAACTCGACCGCCGCCAGGAGGCGCGGGCCGCGAAGGACTGGGCGGCCGCCGACGCCGTGCGCGATCGTCTACAGTCCGCGGGGATCGAGGTCACCGACACGGCCGGCGGTCCCGAATGGGCGCTCGGTGCGCCGCAATCCGGAAAGGCCAAGTGATGGCAGGCAATTCACAGCGCCGCGGCGCGGTCCGCAAGAGCGGCAGCAAGAAGGGCGCCGTGGTCGGCTCCGGCGGCAAGCGCAGGCGCGGACTGGAGGGGCGTGGCGCGACCCCGCCCGCGGAGATGCGCACCAAGCATCCCGCCGCCAAGCGCGCGGCCGCGAAAACCAAAGCCGCGCAGGGCCGTCCGTCCGCTCGCGGCGCGGCGGCACGGCCCGCCGGACGCAAGACCGAGGACGGGCCGGAGTTGGTGCTCGGGCGCAACCCGGTGGTCGAGTGCTTGCGTGCCGGCGTGCCCGCGACGGCACTGTACGTCGCGGTCGGCACCGAGAACGACGACCGGCTGACCGAGAGCGTGCGGCTGGCCGCCGACACCGGTATCTCCATCCTGGAGGTGCCGCGCACCGACTTGGATCGGTTGAGCGCCAACGGTTTGCACCAGGGTGTGGCGCTCCAAGTGCCGCCGTATCGCTACGCCCACCCGGACGATCTGCTCGACCGGGTGCGCAACGCCGCCGAGCCCGCGTTGCTGGTGGCGCTGGACAACATCTCCGATCCGCGCAATCTGGGCGCGGTGGTGCGTTCCGTGGCGGCTTTCGGTGGCCACGGCGTCCTGATCCCGCAGCGGCGCAGCGCGAGCGTCACCGCGGTGGCCTGGCGCACCAGCGCGGGCGCCGCCGCTCGGCTTCCGGTCGCCCGCGCGACCAATCTCACTCGCACGCTGAAGGATTGGGCGGCCAAGGGCATTCAGGTCGTCGGCTTGGATGCCGGTGGCGATACCACGCTGGACGATTTCGACGGTCGCGAGCCGACCGTGATCGTGGTCGGCTCGGAGGGCAAGGGACTGTCCCGCCTGGTGCGGGAGTCCTGTGACTCGATCTTGTCGATTCCGATGGCGGGCCCGGTGGAATCGTTGAACGCGTCGGTCGCCGCCGGTGTGGTGCTGTCCGAAGTCGCCCGCCAACGCCGCGCCTGAGCACGTTCCCGTGCTGGACTCCCGTTGCCCGGCCCCGGGTATCCCACGTCGTACTGGCACGCTCCGAGCTGCGGACGGCTCGTGGTTCGCGACGAAAAACGCAGCGCAACAATTGATCTAGCCCGAACATGGGTAGCTCACCGGGCACGCCCGGAACCCGGGTACCGCTGAACGCAGGACCTGACCCCGAATCTCGCGACTCCCGACCCGTACGGCCTAAAAACCCGGAGAGGCGGAGGAGCCCAGTAGAATTCGGCTGGTGGTGATACCCAATCAGCCCATTGGCACGCCGGTCGAGCATCCGAATGCGACGGCGGTGTTGTTTCTCGGCGCGGCGAGCGTCCTCTGCTGCGGAGTGCTGGGGCCGGTGGCGTGGGCGCTGGGACGGCGCGCGCTCGACCAGATCGAGGAATCCGGCGGCGCGTACGGTGGTCGCGCTCAGGTGCTGGTCGGCTACATCCTCGGCGTCATCGGCACCGTCCTGATGATCGTCTTCGCGCTGCTGTTCCTGTTCATCGTGCTCGGCGGTAATGCTTGAGCGGCGCTGACCGAGTCCCGCGTGGGGCGAAGGGGCGCTACCGCCGGCGGTGACATTCGCGGCATCGCACTCAGCCGGGCGAGCCGCCTAGTCCAGACTGGGCCGTTCGCGCCCGGCGGTGTCCCAGGCGGGCCATTCCGTGCTGACGCTGCCCGACCAGCTGGGCTGCCTGCGATCCCGGAACGCGGCCATGGCCTCGCCGCCGTCGATGCTCTTGGTCGCGTGCTGGTTGAGATCGGTTTCCAGTTGACCGACCATGGCCGGGTTCATCCCGAGCCCCTCCCAGAGCAGCCGCTTGGACAGTGCCACCGGTAGCGGCGCCGAGCCGTTCGCGATGTCGTGCGCGACGGCCAGCGCCGTCGGTAGCACCTCGCCCGCGGGTAGCGAGCTGTTGGCCACGCCCATCGCCTTCGCCTCGTCGCCGTCGAAGGTGCGCCCCGTCAGCATGATGTCGGCGGCGTTGGCCATGCCGACCAGCCTGGGTAGCGTCCAGTGCGCGTAGCCGTCGGCCAGCACGCCGCGGCGGACCTGATTCAGCCCGTACACCGCGTCACGTGCCATGTACCGCAGATCGCACTGCAAGGCCAGGGCCAAGCCGATGCCGACCGCGTGGCCGTTGACGGCCGCGATCACCGGTTTGCGCACCCGCCACGGCGGCGGATCGATGGTGGCGCTGACCTCGCCCACCCGATTGGACAGGTCCGCGCCCGCGCAGAACGCGGGCGGGGTGCCGGTGATGATCACGGCACGGATGGCGTCTTCCGAATCGCAGCGCTGCAACGCGGCGCCCAACTCGGCGGCCATCGTGGGGGTGAAGGCGTTCTGCTGGGCGGGCCGGTTGAGCGTGAGCACGGCGACGCCCCGGGAGACGTCGACGTGCAGTTCCGAACTCATGCCACAGGATGTTAGCCGACGCGCGCGGAGCTGACCCGGGGCCGAAAGTCCTCGGCTATCCGCGCAGCACCTTGCGCCCGATGGCGTACTTGTGCACCTCGGTGGGCCCGTCGTAGAGGCGGAAGGCGCGCATGTCCCGGAAGATCATCTCGACGACTGTCTCGTCGCTGATGCCGATGCCGCCGAGCACCTGCACGCAGCGGTCGGCGACCTTGAACAACTCCTCGGACACGAACGATTTGGCGATCGAACTCTCGTGCCGTGCCTTCTCGCCGTTGTCCATCAGCCAGCACGCGTGCCAGATGGTCAGCCTGCACTGGTGCAGGGCGATCTCGTTGTCGGCGAGCATGAACGACACGCCCTCGTGTTCGCCGATCGGCTTGCCGAACGCGGTGCGGGTGCGCGCGTGCTCGACGGCGATGTGCTGGGCGCGTTCGGCCGCGCCGAGCCACCGCATGCAATGGGTCAGGCGGGCGGGGGCGAGCCGGAGCTGGGCGTAGCGCAGCGCCTGGCCCGCCTCGCCGAGCAGCGCTTCCCTGGGCAGAGTCAGGTTGTCGAAGCGGACCACACCGTGCCCGGCGACGTAGTTGCGGTCCATCGTGTTCATCGTGCGTTCGATGACGATGCCGGGTTCCGCGCCGTCGGCCAGGAACAGCGTTGGGCCCTCGGGCAGATGCGGGTTGGCGGCGAGGCGGGCCATGATGATCCAGGTCTTCGCGCCGTTCGCCCCCGTGATCAGCCATTTGCGGCCGTTGATGGTGAAGTTCTCGCCGTCGAAGGTGGCGCTGGTGGCCAGCTGGCCCGGGTCGGAGCCGGCCCCCTCGGGCTCGGTCATGGCGAAGACCGAACGCTGGTGGCCCGCGACCACGGGGGCCAGGTAACGCTGGACCTGGTCGGGATCGGCCACCTTGGACAGCAGGAACATGTTGCCCTCGTCGGGCGCCGCGCAGTTCATCGCGACCGGGCCGAGCGTTGACCAGCCCGCCGCCTCGTAGATCACCGCCTGCTCGATGTGGGTCAGTCCGCGTCCGCCGAGCGACTCGGGCGCCTGCACGGTGAGCAGCTTCTCGGCGCGAGCGAGTTCGACGAGTTCCTGCCGCAGCTCGTCGGTCGGCCCGTGCGCGGTCAGGCGCGGGTCGCGCTCGTAGGGGACGACCTTATCGATGACGAAGCGGCGCACTCGGTCGCGTTCGGCGGCGAGGTCGGCGGGAATCGCGAAGTCGATCATCGTTGGTCACCATTCGTTCGGGGGCGCGATGAGTCGAGCATACGAAAGCATTTGCCAATGACTGAAGGCGGCTGCCATCAAAATCGGTCCGGTTTGCGAGCTAGGCGCTGATCAGCACTGATAGCCGCTGGACTGGCGGTCGCGGCACCGCTGGCCGGCGTTGCGCTCGCCATGAGGTCACCGCCATCACCCGGACGTCGATCGCGAGAACTTTTCGACATGCCGGTGCACCGTCAGTAGACCGGCGCGCGACGCCTTCAGCGGGCGTGCGCGAGCCTGCGGTTGCGGGTGCCGAGCAGGCGGCAGGCGAGGTAGATCAGGAACGAGATCGTGGTGACGAAGGTCGAGACGGGGACGCCTGGCGCGAGCGACAGCAGGATGCCGCCGACGGCGGCGATCTCCGCGAACACCACGGCGAGCACGGTCGCTCGAACCGGGTCCGCGGTGAGCTGGGCGGCCGCGGCGGCCGGGGTGATCAGCAGGGCGAGGACCAGCAGCGCGCCGACGATCTGCACGCCGAACGCCGCCGTGATGCCCAGCAGGACGGCGAACACGATGGACAGCGCCCGCACCGGGACACCGCGCGCCACGGCCACTTCCGGGTCGGAACTGGCGAACAGTAGCGGCCGGTAGACGAAGGCCAGCACCGCGATCACTCCGGCGGTGCAGACGGCGAGCAGGCCGAGCCCGTTGTTGCCGACGCTGACCACTTGGCCGGTCAGCAGGGAGAATTTCGATCCCGCGCGATCGGGGCCCAACCACAGGAACAGCACCGAGAGTCCGAGCCCGAACGAGAGCACCACGGCGATCACCGAATCGCGTTCCCGCGCCCGCGCGCCGAGCAGGCCGAACAACACCGCCGCGACCACCGACCCCGCGATGGCGCCCAGACCGACGCCGACACCGGCCAGCAGCGCGGCGGCGGCTCCGGTCAACGAAAGCTCGCTGGTGCCGTGCACTGCGAACGACATCTGCCTGCTGATGATCAGCGGACCGATCACGCCGGACAGCAGCCCCAGCAGGGCCGCCGCGAGCAGCGCCTGCTGGACGAAACCGTAGGACAGCAGGTTCGCCGTGGTGCCGAAGTCGAGCATCTTGCCGAGGACGCTGGAGAGCTTGTCGGTCACGAACGCGCTCCGCTCTGCTCGGGATCCGCCGTCGGACGGTCGCCGTCGCCTTGGACACGCTCCGCCGACGAGAGGGCCGCCGTCGAACCGTTGCCGGGTATCGAGTGGCCGGACACCGCGTCGCCCGTTGGCGCATTGCCGTTCGCGGGGCTGGGCGAGGTGTCGACTGCGGATGCCAGGCCGCTCGATGTCGGTTCGGTCACCGACGCGCTGCGCATCGCCGGTTCGTTCGTCTTCGGGTCGATCGGCGTCGAGCCACCACTCGCCACCTCGGTGGTCGAGGGTGGGCCCGAGTTCGGGCGCATGGCGGTCGTCGGGACCGCCGGTGTTCGTTCGGCAGGAGCGGTGCCGTGGGTCGCCGCGCGGCCGACTCGTGTGCCGGTTCCCGTGTCGGTCGAGGTCGCATCGACGCGTGCCTCGTCGGTGGTCGATGATCGGCCTGAAGTGGGGGCGGCGGTCGTCGGGACTGCCGGTGTTCGTTCGGTTGCGGCGCTGCCGTTGGTTGCCGCGCGGCTGGTTCGTGTGCCGGTTTCCGTGTCGGTCGAGGTGGCGGCGACGGCGGCATGCGCTGATGACGGCGCTGCGGGGGTCGACTCTTCGACGGATCCCGTGGTCGAGGTGGAGTCATCGTCCGGTGCGGGGCTACCGGCGGAATCGCCGTGGGCGAACTCGTCGCCGGCCGGGCCGTGGCAGTGGCCGCCCGCGGTGCCGAGCGCGTCCATGGTGTCGCCGGTGCCGACGACCACCAGACGCCCGCGTACCCGTAGTACGTCCACCTGGGTGCGGTACAACTCCGACAGCACCGCCGAGGTCATCACCTCTTCCGGTGTCCCGATCCGGAACCTGCCGTCGACCAGGTACAGCACCCGGTCCACCAGGGGCAGGATCGGGTTGATCTCGTGCGTCACGAAGAGCACCGCGGTGTCGTGGGTGCGCCTGCGGCGATCGATGAGCTCGGCGACGAGTCGCTGATTCGCCAGGTCCAGGCTGAGCAACGGTTCGTCGCACAGCAGCACCTTCGGATCGCCGACCAGCGCCTGCGCCACCCGCAGTCGCTGCTGTTCCCCGCCGGACATGGATTCCAGTGGCGCGTGGGCGAATCGCTCGGCGCCCACGTCGGCGATGGCCGCGGCCACCTTCCGCCTGCGTTCGGCGCGGGAGCGCAGCCCGAGCCCCCAGCGATGCCCGTCGACGCCGAGGCCGACGAGATCGACGCCGCGCAACTGCACCCCGGCGTCGATCGTCTTCTGTTGCGGTATGTAGCCGATGTCGTGATTGCCGGTGCGCGCGGGAGAGCCCGCGATCCGAGCCGCGCCCGAACTCAGGCCGACCTGACCCAACAGCACCTTCAGCAGCGAGGTCTTGCCCGAACCGTTCGGCCCGAGGACCGCGACGAATTCACCCGGCGCGACAGTGAGATCCAGCCCCTCCCAAAGGGTTCGGTCTCCGAACGACAAGCGGGCGGCCTCCAGTCGCACCGCGGCCGATTCGCCGATGGTCGAGCGCCGTTCCACCTCGTCGGCGTGTGCGGTCAGCGCGGCTCCCTTGTTCATCTGCTCAGCCCAGCGCGGCGGCGAGCGCCTGCGCGTTCTTCGTCTGCCACTGAATGTAATCCACGCCGTCGGGCAGGGTCTCGGTCACCTCGACGACGGCGACGCCCGCGCTCCGCGCGGTCGCGCGCAGGTCTTTGGTGATCTTGTCCTCGGTCTGCACGTTGTAGATCAGGGCGCGGACCCGCTTGCCGGTGAGCAGGTCCTGCGTCGCCGCGACGGCCGCGGGGGCCGGGTCGGTCTCCTGCTCGATGGCTTCCTGGAACTCGTGCGGAGTCCGGTCGTCGGCTCCGGTGGCGACCAGGAGATAGTGCGCGAGGGGCTCGGTCTGCAGCACCGGCGTTTTCGGATGCTCGGCGGCGAGTGCGCCGGTGATGGCGGTAACCGCGGCGAGCCGGTTCTTGAACGTCGTCGCGCGCTCGGCGTAGGCCGCGGCCTTGCCCGGGTCCAGTTCGCCGAGTTGGGCGGCGATCCGGTCGGCGACCACGTCGACGGTGCGCACGTCGTACCAGACGTGCTCGTTGTCGTCGCTCTGATCGGCCCGCAGGGCGAACGCGTCCACGGTGCGCTTGTTCGTGCCCGCCACCGCCTTCTCGGCGAACCGGTCGTAGCCGCCGCCGTTGTAGACCACGAGGTCGGCATCGCTGAGCGCCGCCGACTCGACCGCGGAGGTCTCGTGCGAGTGCGGGTCGGCGGACGGATCGGTGATCAGCGACCGGACGGCGGCGTCGGGGCCCGCGACGGCGGCGGCGATATCGCCCCAGACGTCGGTGGAGGCGACGACGGTCGGGCGCCCGTCGTCGTTGGAGCCGCCGCAGGCGGTCAGCGTCAGGGCGGAGACGACTCCCACGGCGATACCTGCGCAACTGATGGCGAATCGGGTTCTCACGTGGGGTACTCCTGGCCGTGCTCTAGATCATAATGGAAATCGTTCCCGTTAACTCTAGCAGGGGCCGTCAAGCGTTCGGATGCGACGCCCACCTGGAAACCTAATGCGAAGGGCCCGTGAACGATTCCTCGTTCGCGGGCCCTCGGCTCCTACGTGGTCAGACCAGCGCGGCCTCCACCGGCTGCCCCAGCAGCTGCGCGCAGCGCAACAGGCCCAGATGGCTGTACGCCTGCGGATGGTTGCCGAGCGACCGTTCGGCCACCGGGTCGTATTCCTCGCTGAGCAGACCGGTCGGGCCCGCCACGTCGACCAGCTGGGCGAACAGCGCCTCGGCGTCGGAGCGCTTGCCGATCAGCAGGTACGCCTCGACCAGCCAGGCCGCACACAGATGGAATCCGCCCTCGCCGCCGGGCAGGCCGTCGTCGTGGTGGTAGCGGTATACCGTCGAGCCGCTGCGCAGCTCGGCCTCGGTCGCCACGACCGTCGCCGCGAAGCGCGGGTCGGACGGGTCGATCAGGCCGCTCAGCCCGATGTGCAGCGTCGCCGCGTCCAGGTCGGTGCCGTCGTACGCCGCGGTGTAGGACTGCACCTCGTCGTTCCAGCCCTTGGCCTTCACCTCGTCGGCGATGGTGTCGCGCAGCACCGGCCAGGCCGGATCGGCCTCGCGATCGAACTTCTGCGCCAGGGTGAGCGCCCGGTCGACGGTCAGCCAGCCCATCACCTTCGAGTACACGTGGTGGCGGGGGTTGCCGCGGATCTCCCAGATGCCGTGGTCGGGCTCTTGCCAGCGTCGCTGCACCGCCGAGACCATGGCGCACACCAGCTCCCAGTCGGCGTCGGGCAGCACGTTCGCCGGATCGGTGACGCCGCGCAACTCCCTGGCGTGCGCCAGGGTCGCGATGAGGTCCACGATCGGACCGAAGACGTCCAGCTGCACCTGCATGTTGGCCGCGTTGCCGACGCGCACCGGGCGGGAGCCTGCGTAGCCGGGTAGCTGGTCGATCGAGGCCTCCGGCGGCAGGGTCTCGCCGTACAGCGTGTACAGCGGGTGCAGCCGCTCGGGGCCGGGCAAGGTCTCCAGCACGCGGTGCACCCAGCCCAGGTAGTCCTCCGCCTCGGCGAGCGAGCCGAGCGAGACCAGCGACTGCGCGGTCAGCGCCGCGTCGCGCAGCCAGCAGTAGCGGTAGTCCCAGTTGCGCACGCCGCCGATGTCCTCGGGCAGCGAGGTGGTGGCGGCCGCGAGGATCGAGCCGGACGGCGCGTGCACCAGGCCGCGCAGGGTCAGCGCCGAGCGCTTCATCAGGTCGGGCTTGAGCGGCGGCAGTGTGAGCGTCCCCGCCCAATCCGACCAGTACCGCTGCGCCTCCCGCCGCCGCTCCGCCTCACTGGCCGGGGCGGGATCGAGATCGGCGGTGCCGCAGCGCAGTTCGAGCACGACCGGCCCCTTGGACGGATCCACGACGGCCCGCGCCGACTCGTGGGTACCGTCCGAGACGATCTCCCACCGCACGCCGGGTGAACGCAGCACGATCGGGTCGTTGGTGCCGTACACCCGCAGCCCGCCCTCCTGCGCCTCGAGATTCACCGGCACCTGGCCGAACTCCGGGCGCGGGGCGAAGGTGACCACGGCCTTCGCGTCGCCGGTGATCACCCGGGTGAGGTCGGTGCGGGTCGGGGCTACGTCGTGCGGCAGGTAGTCCGTGACTTGCAGTTTGGCCCAACGGGTTTCGACGGTCATCGTGCCGTCGACGTAACGCTGCGACAGCGGCAGGCCCGGCCGCTCCGGCTCGATGGTGAAGTGGCCGCCCTGCGGGCCGCCGAGCAGGTGGGCGAACACCGCGGCCGAATCGGGCTCCGGATGGCAGAACCAGGTCACCGTGGCGTCCGGGGTGAGCAGCGCGACCGAGCGCGGGCTGGCCAGCATGGTCAGCCGCTCGATGCGCGGCGCGCTCGCGCCCGCCAGCCAGGTCCGGCGCTCCTCCAGCAGGTAGGCCAGCGCGCACGCCACGGCCTCGGTGCTGTCCACCCGGAACTTGGCCAGGCTCTCGCCGTCGCCGACCTTGATGCCGACGTCCGGGCCGGACAGCACGCGGAACGCCTTCTCATCGGTGACGTCGTCACCGAAGAACACCGCGGCCGAGGCCCCCGCCTGATGCCGAACGGTGTCCAGTGCGGTGCCCTTGTCGGTCTGCACCACGGCCAGTTCGATGACCGCCTTGCCCTCGGTGACCTGCACGCCGAACCAGCACGCCGGACCGAGCCGGACCTGCGACAGCGCGCGATGACCGATCTCCGGGCTGGCGTTGCGCACATGCAACGCGACACTGGCCGGTTTGATCTCGACGGTGACGCCGGGGTTGTCCGCGGCGATCTGGTTCAGGGCCGTCTGCACCTCTTGGAGCAGATGCTTGGCGTCGTTGTCGATCGCGTGCACGAAGCCCACGTCGAATTCCGAGCCGTGACTGCCGATCAGTTGCACCTCGACCGGAAGGCGGGACAGCGCCGCGAGATCTCGCAGCGCGCGGCCGGAGATCACGGCGGCAGTGGTCCCGGTCAGGCCGGCGAGGGCTCGTAACGCGCTCACCGATTCCCGATGGGGAAAGGCTTTGGTCGGGTCGGACACGATGGGCGCGAGTGTCCCGTCGTAGTCCGATGCGACCAACAGCCGTGGCACGCGCGCGACCGTCGACAGTGCACGGCGAAGTTCCAGTGGCAGATCCTGTGCGCTCACGCATCCAACCTAGTGATCGGAGGAGTTTTTTCAGGGGGCGGGCAAAACAATACTGTGTTGAATTTGCCGCACAGAAGCGCGCCGGTTCGCGTGCGCACGATAACGCACACCTGAACCGGTGTCCGGTAGATCTGCCCAGCTAACGGCAACGGGATCCGAGCGGGTGAGCTTCGTCGCAGCACAACGAGCTATTCGGGCCCGGTGGGGTGACCGGGCGCTGATTCGCTCGCTGTGTGCTGAGAGATCCCGCTAGAGCTTACTGGTTGCGTTCGCCCAGGAGGAGGTCGACGGTCAGTTCCAGTCGTTCGGTCACGTCGGTGGCCGAGGCGCGCCGGGTCAGCCACGCGACCAGATTCGACAGCCACACGTCGCTGATCACCCGCGCGATGGCCAGCTGGCGTTCGGTGGGCTCGCCGTCGTTCATCGCGCGGGCGAAGACGCGATCCATCACCTTGCCGACCCGGTCCACCTCGGCGGCGGCCGAGGCGTCGGCGAACATGAACGCGCGGGTCATGGCCTCGGTGAGCAGCGGGTCGCGCTGCATCATCCGGGTGATCTGGGTGAGCAGCAGGTGCATGCGCTCCTGTGGGGACTGCCCGGCAAGCGGCTTTCGTTTGCCCTCGATCTGCTCGAACTCGCGCGACAGCGCCGAGACCAGCAGATGCACCTTCGACGGGAAGTAGCGGTACAGCGTGCCGACCGCGACATCGGCGCGCTCGGCCACCGCGCGCATCTGCACCGCGTCGTAACCGCCCTTGGACGCGAGCGCCAAGGTCGCGTCCAGGATCCGCTTGCGCCGCTCGCGCTGCGCCGCCGAGCTCAGCTCGTCCTCGCTGAGCGTGGTGACCGTGGCGGCGGGCCGTCCCGCGCTCGGGTCGGCTGGCTGCGATCGGGACGGACTGGCCATTGATGAAAGTCCTTTCCGGAAACGTCGTTTCGTCGGCTGCGTGCGCGGTGTGGCCGCGGCGGCGATGGTCTCTTGACTTCCGCCCGGCTAGGATATTAGAACATGTTCTAGGTGTGGGAGTCACGCCGGAAAGGCGGTATGGAGTGTGACCATCGCCACCACTGACGAGCATAAAGCCGTTCAGGAGTCGATGCGCGGATGGGCCGCTTCGGTCCGTCCGATTGCAACAATGCGGGCCGGCGCGGCCGACTTCTGGCGCGCCTACTGGCCCGCGCTGGCCGAGATCGGGATCTTCCGGGTCGCGGTGGCCGAGGACGCGGGAGGTGCGGGCGGGTCGGTCTCCGATCTGGCCGTGCTGGTGGAACAGGCGGCGCACGATCTCGTCGGCGGCCCGGTACTCACGACGGCTCTGGCCAATCTGCTCACCGCCGGACAGCTCGACGAGGACCTGCCGTGCGGTGTGGCGCTCGACTTCGTCGTCGGTTCGACGGTGAGCGTACCCGTCGCGAGCGACGGCGTGTTGCTCACGGGTACCTGGGATTCCGTCGTCGGCGCCGCCCCCGGCACCGCCGTGCTGCTGCCGATCGACCAACCGCAAGGACAGCGGTGGTGCCTGGTCGCGCCCGACGCCGATGGCCTGCGGGTGGAAGCGCTCGCGCCGCTGGATCCGAGCACGCCGCTCGCGCGGGTGCACTGCGCCGACCTGCGCGTGCCCGCCGAACGCGTATTCGTCGCGCCGCACGCGGCAGGGGACCTGCTGGTCGCGCTGGTCACCGCCGAACTGTCCGGCCTCGCGGGCTGGTGCCTCGAGACCGCGGTCGAGTACGCGAAGGTGCGCGAGCAGTTCGGCCGCAAGATCGGTTCGTTCCAAGCGGTCAAGCACATCTGTGCCTGGATGCTGTGCCGCACCGAACTCATCCGCGCCGCCGCGGCCGACGTCGCGGCTGCCGTGGACGACGGCGGAGCCGAACTGCCGATCGCGGCCGCCGTCGCGGCCGCCATCGCCCTGGACGCGGCGGTGGAGACCGCCAAGGACTGTATTCAGGTGCTCGGTGGCATCGGCTTCACCTGGGAGCACGACGCGCACCTGTATCTGCGCCGGGCCACGGCCTTGCGCCAACTGCTCGGCGGGTCGGCGCACTGGCGGGCGCGGGTCACCGAACTGACCCGCAGGGGCCTGCGGCGCACCACCGGGGCCGATCGGGTCTTCGCCGAGGAAGGCGTGGCCGCCGTGGACGGCGACAGCGCGCACGAACTCGCCGCCGAGGTCGCGCGGATCGCGGCGCTGCCCGCCGACCGGCAGCGTGCCGCGCTGGTGGACGCGGGCCTGGTCATGCCGCACTGGCCGCGGCCATACGGACGCGCCGCGGACCCGATGACCGGCCTGGTGATCTCCGAGGAGCTGCGCCGTGCCGGACTCACCGCGCCGGACCTGGCCATCGGCGGCTGGGCGATCCCCACGCTGTTGCAGCACGGGACGCCGGAACAGATCGAGCGCTTCGCCTGGCCGACCTTGCGCGGCGAAGTGGTCTGGTGCCAGCTGTTCAGCGAACCAGAGGCGGGTTCCGATTTGGCGGCGTTGCGCACCACCGCGAAAAAGGCCGACGGCGGCTGGGTGCTGCGCGGGCAAAAGGTGTGGACATCGCTGGGCGACAAGGCGAACTGGGCGATCTGCCTGGCGCGCACCGATCCCGACGCGCCCAAACACCGCGGCATCACGTACTTCTTGGTCGATATGCACAGCGCCGGGCTCGAGGTGCGCCCGCTGGTGCAGATCACCGGAGAGGCGCGTTTCAGCGAGGTCTTCCTCGACGATGTGTTCGTGCCGGACGATTGCGTGGTCGGCGCGCTGAACAACGGATGGAAGATCGCCCGCTCCACGCTGTCGACGGAGCGAGTCGCCATGGGCGGCAACGGCATCGGTCCGGTACTCGAAGAGCTGATCGCGAAATCGCCCGCCACCGGCCCGGGCACCGAGCTGGTGAACGACCGGCTCGGTGGATTCGTGGCCGAGGCGATCGCGGGTCTGCTGCTCGAGCAACGCGCCGCGGTGAAGATGCTCGCGGGCGGGGACCCCGGCGCGCAGAGCAGCGTGCGCAAGCTGGTCGGCGTGCGCCACCGCCAAGCGGTCGCGGAATTCGCCGCGGAGGCGGCGGGCCCGCTCGGCGCGCAGGACTCCGAGGTGACCAAGGAGTTCCTGCTCACGCGTTGCCTGTCGATCGCGGGCGGAACCGAGCAGATCCTGCTCACCGTGGCCGCCGAGCGGATTCTGGGGCTGCCTCGTGACGCGGACAGCTAGCCCTACAGCCAATCGGGAGACAAGCGTGGACTTCACCAGGGACGAGGGCCAGGACGCGGTGGCCGAGGTCGTCGTGAGCTTGCTGGAGCGCGAACCGGCGCGCGACATGCGATTGTGGCCGAAGCTGGCCGACTCCGGTCTGCTCGTCGTCGCGTTGCCGGAACGGTTCGGCGGCGATGGGATGGGGCTGCTCGAGGTGTCGGCGCTGCTCACCGAACTGGCCACCGACGCGGTGGCGGTGCCGGCGCTGTCGACGCTGGGGTTGGGCGTGCTGCCGCTGGTGGCCTGCGCGCCGGAGCGCGTGCAGTCGCTCGTGCTGCCGGGGGTCGCCGAGGGCGCGGTGCTCACCGCGGCGCTGAGCGAACCGGGGGCGCCGTTCGTCCTCGAGCCGGAGACCACCGCCGTCGTCAGCGGCGACACGGTGCGCATCACCGGGCACAAGGTGGCGGTGCCGTACGCGGAGGAGGCGAGCTGGCTGCTCGTGCCGACCGACGCCGGTATCGCCGTGGTGGACGCGCAGGCCGTCGGCCTGACCCGCACGCCGACGCCGGTCTCCGGCGGCATTCCCGAGTACACGGTCCGGCTGGACCAGGTGCAGATTCCGGCCGACCAGCTGTGGCCGGTCGGTCTCGCCGATCTGCACCGGCTGGCGCTCGCCTCGATCGGATCGGTGGCCGACGGATTGCTCAAAGGCGCGATCACGCTCACCGCCGAGCATCTGCGCACCCGGCATCAGTTCGGCAGGCCGCTGGCCGAGTTCCAGGCGGTGGCCCAGCAGATCGCGGACCTGTACGTCGTCTCGCGGACCCTGCACGTGGCCGCGGTCTCGGCGAACTGGGCGCTGGCGCAGCCCGACGCGAGCCGGGAGCATCGCGAGCGCACCGACGACGACCTGGAGATTCTCGCCTACACCGTCGCCGCGGAACTGCCCGCGGCCATGCAGAAGTGCCATCACCTGCACGGCGGCCTCGGTGTGGACGTGACCCACCCGATGCATCGCTACTACTCACAAGCCAAGGACATCGCTCGCTGGCTCGGCGGCGCGTCGTTCCGGCTCGACCGATTGGGGGCGAGATGTTCATCGACCTGACCACCGAGCAACGCGGGCTGCGCGACGAATTGCGTGCCTACTTCGCCGATCTCGTGACTCCCGAGGAGGAGGCCGAGATGGCGGTGAACCGGCACGGTGACGCCTATCGCGCCGTGGTGCGCCGGATGGGCCACGACGGCTGGCTCGGCGTCGGCTGGCCCAAGGAATACGGCGGCCAAGGCTTCGGGCCGGTCGAGCAGCAGATCTTCTTCAACGAGGCGGTCCGGGCCGACGTCCCGCTCCCGCTGGTGACGCTGCTGACCGTCGGACCGACTTTGCAGCAGTTCGGCACCGAGGAACAGAAGCGGCGGTTCTTGCCCGGAATCCTCTCCGGCGACGTCCATTTCGCGATCGGCTACTCCGAGCCGGACGCGGGCACCGACCTCGCCTCGCTGCGCACCTCGGCGGTGCGTGACGAGTCCGGTGACTGGATCGTCAACGGGCAGAAGATCTTCACCACGGGCGCGCACGAGGCCGACTTCGTCTGGCTGGCCTGCCGCACCGGCTCGACCGAGTCGCGCCACCGCGGCATCACGATCCTGATCGTGGACACCACCGACCCCGGCTACTCGTGGACGCCGATCATCACCTGCGACGGCGCTCACCACACCAACGCGACCTACTTCGACAACGTGCGCGTCCCGGCGAACATGCTGGTCGGCGAGGAGAACCGGGGCTGGAAGCTGATCACGACGCAGCTCAACCACGAGCGGGTGAGCCTGGGGCCGTCCGGCAAGATCGAGCAGCTCTACGACCGGGTGCGCGACTGGGCGCAACCGCGCGGCGTGCTCGCCGAACTCGACGTGCGCAGGGCGCTGGGCCGCATCCACGCCATGGTCCGGTTGAACGAACTGCTGAACTGGCAGGTCGCCGCGACTGTGGACGGCGACCAGGCGCAAGTGATCGCCGACGCGTCCGCGACCAAGGTCTACTCCACCGAATCGCTCCAGGAGGCGGGCAGGCTCGCCGAGGAGATCGTCGGCCGCTACGGCGACCCGGCCGACCCGGCCACCGGCGAGCTGCTGACCTGGCTGGACCGTAGGACCAAGCAGAACCTCGTGGTCACCTTCGGCGGTGGCGTCAACGAGGTGATGCGCGAACTGGTCGCCTCGTCCGGTCTGCGGTTGCCGCGAGTACCCCGATAACGAGTGAAGGAGCCGCGCGTGCCGGAAACCACTACTCCGGAAGCGATCGTCGCCGCAGCCGAGGCCATCAAGGCGGCGGGTGCGAGCGCGCCCCGTTTCGGGCGCGATCCGGTGAACCAGCCGATGATCAACAACTGGGTCGAGGCGCTCGGCGACGCCAATCCGATCTATGTCGACGAGGAGGCGGCGCGCGCGGCGGGACATCCAGGCATCGTCGCGCCGCCCGCCATGGCCCAGGTGTGGACCATGTTCGGGCTCAACGGTTCTCGTCCCGCCGACGACCCGATGGGGTCGGCCACGGAACTGCTCGACGCCGCGGGCTACACCTCCGTGGTCGCCACGGATTGTCAGCAGACCTACCACCGCTACCTCGCGGTCGGCGAACAGGTCTCGGTCACCAGCACGCTGTCGGACATCCGCGGCCCGAAGCGCACCGCGCTGGGTGAGGGATGGTTCGTCACCTTCCAGACCACCTGGCGGGTCGGCGACGAGGTGGTCGCCGAGATGCTGTTCCGGCTGCTGAAATTCGCTCCCGGCACCGCCGCGCCGAAAGCCGCGGAGGGCGCGCGGGTCAAGCCGCTGGTCTCCTGGGACACCGAATTCTTCTGGGAAGGGACGAAAGCGGGCGAGTTGCGCATCCAGCGGCTGCCGGACGGCTCGCTGCGGCATCCGCCCATTCCGGCCATCTGGCAGGACAAGTCGAAACCGACCGATTACGTCGTCGCCTCCGGGCGCGGCACCGTGTTCAGTTACGTCGTGCACCACGCGCCGAAGGTGCCGGGGCGGCAGTTGCCGTTCGTGGTGGCGCTGGTCGAACTGGAGGAAGGCGTGCGCATGCTCGGTGAACTGCGCGGCATCGACCCGGCCGAGGTGCGGATCGGTCTGCCGGTCGAGGTGGGCTTCGAGAAGCTCGACGACGAGGCGACACTGCCGGTCTGGCAGGTGGTCTCGTGAGCGCCGCCGTGCGCGTGGGCACGGTGCTGCCCGAGCTGGTGATCGACGCCGACCCCACGTTCGTGATCAGCACCGCCCTGGCCACCAGGGACTTCCAGGACGTGCACCACGACAGGGACAAGGCCGTCGCCCGCGGCTCGAAGGACATCTTCGTCAACATCCTCACCGACACCGGCTTGGTGCAGCGTTTCGTCACCGACTGGGCGGGCCCGCGCGCCGTCGTCAAGTCGATCGCGCTGCGCCTCGGCGTGCCGCTGTACGCCGGGGACACGCTGACGCTGACCGGCACGGTGACCGCGCTGGAGGGCGACGACGTACACATCGACGTGGTCGGCAAGGACAGCCTCGGCGACCACATCACGGCTACGGCCGTCATCGCGTTGCGGAGGGCCGATGTCTGAGCAGAAGATTTCCGGCCGTGCGGCCATCGTCGGCATCGGCGCCACGGATTTCTCCAAGGACTCCGGACGCAGCGAACTGCGCCTGGCCGCCGAGGCGGTCACCGCCGCACTGGCCGACGCGGGCCTGACGCCCGCCGACGTGGACGGCCTGACCACGTTCACCATGGACACCAACACCCAGGCCGCCGTGGCCAGGGCGGTCGGCATTCCGCAGCTGAAGTTCTTCAGCCACATCGGCTACGGCGGCGGCGCGGCCTGCGCCACCATTCAGCAGGCCGCCATGGCGGTGGCCACCGGCGTCGCGGACGTCGTGGTGGCCTACCGCGCGTTCAACGAGCGCTCGGTGTCGCGGTTCGGGCAGTTCTCCACGGCGCTGGCCACCGCGCCCACCTCGTCGGGCATCGACGCGGGCTGGTCCTACCCGCAGGGGCTGGGCACCCCGGCCGCGCAGGTCGCGATGGTCGCCCGGCGCTACATGCACGTCTACGGGGCCACCAGCGAGGACTTCGGCCGCGTGGCCGTCGCCGACCGCAAGCATGCCGCGGTGAACCCCGCGGCCTTCTTCTACGGCAAGCCGATCACACTGGCGGATCATCAGAATTCCCGCTGGATCGCCGAGCCGCTGCACCTGCTGGATTGCTGCCAGGAGTCCGACGGCGGCGTCGCGATCGTGGTCACCAGCGTCGAGCGGGCTCGCGACCTGCCGCAGCGGCCAGCCGTCATCGCCGCGGCCGCCCAGGGTTCCGGCGCCGACCAGTACGTGATGACCAGCTACTACCGCGACGCCATGACCGGCCTGCCGGAGATGGGCCTGGTCGGTGAGCAGCTGTGGGCGCAGAGCGGGTTGCGTCCGGAGGACATGCAGGCCGCCATCCTGTACGACCACTTCACCCCGTTCGTCCTCATGCAACTGGAGGAACTCGGGTTCTGCGGCCGGGGCGAGGCGAAGGAGTTCATCGCCGACGGCGCCATCGAGGTCGGCGGACGCCTGCCCCTCAACACGCACGGCGGCCAGCTCGGCGAGGCGTACATCCACGGCATGAACGGCATCGCCGAGGCGGTGCGTCAGATCCGCGGCGTCTCGGTCAACCCGGTCGCCGACCTGACCAACATCCTGGTCACCGCGGGCACCGGCGTGCCGACCTCCGGCCTCGTCCTCAGTGCGGACTGATCAGGTCGGCCGCGCCTGCCTGCTTCAGCACTCCGGCACCCGTCATGGTGGGTCCGGAGTGCTGACGGGTGTGCGAACCGCCGCCGGTGCGGGGGGTGGCGCGTAACTTGGGGCAAGTGGTGGCCAGGCATTTGGTGGATGTGCATGTGTTGCTGCTGCGCGGCGTGGAATTATTGCTGAGCAGGCGGCGCAGCGCGGACGAGTTCGACGGGCTGTGGCACCTGCCCGCCGGGAAGCTCGAGGTGGGGGAGTCGGTGCTCGCCGCGGTGGTCCGCGAAGCGCACGAAGAGGTCGGCGTGGTGATCGATCCGGCGGATCTGCGGCACGTCCATTCCGCGCATGTCGTCGAGTCCGAACGGGAAGCCCGGGTCGGGTTGTTCTTCGAGACGCGCCGCTGGTCGGGCGAGCCGGTCAACCGCGAGCCGGACAAGTCCTACGAGCTGCGGTGGTTCTCGCTCGCGAACCTTCCGGAAACCCTCATTCCGTATCCGGCCGCCGGTATCCACGGCTACCTCACCGGCGTGACCTACAGCCAGCGGGGCTGGCCCAGCTGATCACACACGCAAGTGCGCGGCGAGAACGCGGGCGAGCTGCTGGACGCTCTCCGGCGTGTCCGGGCGCAGGGCGGTGCGATTGCCCGCGAAGCGGTCGAAGACGGCTCCCTCGATGACAGCGACGAAATCCGCGGCCCGGATATCCGGATCGGGCGCGCCCATGGCGCGGAACAGGTCGCGGGCGCGGTCGACGGAGAACAGGCTGCGCACCAGCCGGGGATGCAGGTCGGGATCGTCCAGCAGATCGATCAGCAGAGCGTGCCGTGCGATCAGGTGACCGCGCCGTTGCGCGAGTAGCCGGTCCAGCCAGGCCGCGATGGCTTCCGCGACCGGTGGCCGGTCGGCGGTCGGCGTCAACGCGGCAGCGGCGAAATCGTCGCGGGAGCGGGTGGTGATCCGCTCCACGATGGCCTCGATGAGGGCGCGTTTGGTGCGGAAGTAATAGGAAGCCGAACCGGCGGGCAGGCCCAGTTCGGTGTCCAGCGCGCGGTGGGTGAGCGCGCGCAGGCCGCGTGCCGCGATCACTTCGATGGCCGTGTCGACGAGGAGCACGCGCCGGTCGCCTGTGGACATGATCACCCTTCCTGGCCGCCGCGCGGCCTCCTCCTCTACAAATGTAGAGGACTTTGGAGGTGCCGTGGAACTACGGTGGGATGCCGAGCAGGCGCGGGCGGCGGCGCGGTTGCGCGAGTTGGTCGATCGGCGCGGCAGGCCGAGCCGACGGAGCCGTGGCGTCTACCTCCACGGCAGGCCCGGGCGCGGCAAGACCATGCTCATGGACCGGTTCTTCGCCGAGGTGGCATCGGAACGCAAGCGGCGCTACCACTTTCACCAGTTCTTCGCGAGCCTGCACGCCGCGGCGCACGCGTCCGGCTCGATCGATGCCGCGGTGGACGCGCTGCTCGGCGACGCCCTGCTGGTCTGCTTCGACGAATTCCACGTCCACGACATCGGCGACGCGATGCTGTTCGCCCGGCTGCTCGACGCGCTGTTCGCCCGCCGCGTCGCGCTGGTGGTGACGTCGAACTATCCGCCCGCCGAGCTGCTGCCGAATCCGTTGTTCCACGACCGGTTCGTGCCGACGATCGAGCGAATTCTCGCGAACATGGACGTGGTCGCTGTCGACGGCGCGATCGACTATCGGACCCTCGGTTCCAGGGGCGCCGGTACCGGATTCGCGGCCGGGCGATACGTCGTGGCGCCCCGATGGCACATGGCCGTGGAAGCGTTGTCGGCTTCGTCCTCCCGCAATAATGATGCGGCACAACAGGAAATCGAATCGATCGTCGAGATATCTCTCGGTGCTAGAAGTTTGCGGGCGATTGCGACGGACGGAGGCGCACTCGTCATCGACTTCGCCGCATTGTGCGGGACCCCAACTTCCGCGGCGGATTATGTTGCGCTGGCCCAACGTTTTCCGCGGTGGGAAATCCGGGATGTACCACCGCTGCGTGCGGTTCCGCCCGACTGGACGATGCGTTTCGTGAACGTCGTCGACGTGCTCTACGACGCCGATCGTGCACTCACCGTCATCGCGTCCGCAGCGCTCGGCGAGCTGGTGCGGGAGGTGCGGGAAGTGCCGGATATCTCACGTTTGACGAGTCGGCTTTGTGCATTGTCCCAATCCTCGGCCGAAATCGTCCGGTAGTCACCGTCGCGATGGCCGACCCGCCGCCTCCCCGCACAGTTGCGGTTTAGGAGCAGGGACTGCGAAGTATTCCATTCCATCCCGAGCGGACCGCCCGGCATGTAACTATGTGGCTGTTTTGTGGAGTACTCAGATTTGGTGGTAACGCAGTGGCCAGGGCGCGAGCGCCGATATCGCGCGTGATCGTGCTGATCACGCTGCTGGCTTTTGCCGCCATCGCATTGCACGGATACATCCCAGGAATCACGGAGAGCGAGTCGCGCAGGCAAGTCCCGTCCGCGTTGTCGGTCGCTCTGATGCCCGTGTTGCTGACCGTATCGATCGTCATCCTGCTGGCGGGCGTCATCGCGAGCCAGCACCGGTTGCCGCTGGCCATGCCGGAGCCCGAACGCGCGGACGAGCGCAAGCAGTGGCGGCTGGGGCGCGTGGGCCTGGCAGTGCTCGGTGCGCTCGCGCTGCTCGGCGTGCTGTTCGCGGCCGTGACGGCGATCTACTTCATCGGCGCGGGCAGGCCGAGCGAACCCGCGCGCCCGGCGACCCCCGCCACCACCACGGGCGCCGCGCCGGAGCAGGGGACCCCGCCGCCCGCCGAACGCGAGCCCAGGTCGGCGGAGTTGACCGGAACGGCGCTGGTGCTGGCCGGAATCGCGGCCGCGGGCCTGGTGACGGTGGCGATGAGCGGTTTGGTCGTGGTCGCGGTGTCGTCCCGGCGCAAGCCCGTCCCGGCGCAGGCTCCCGGGGTCGCGCCGACGCCCACCGTGGCCGACTCGCTGGCCCGCGCGGCCGAGCTGGGCTTGGCCGCGATGAACGCCCCGGGCCAGGACCCGCGCACCGCGATCATCGCCTGCTACGTCGCGATGGAGCGCGGCCTCGCCTCCGACCGCGCCGCCGCTCCGCTCGCCTCGGACACCCCGATGGAAGTGCTGGCCCGCGCGTTCGAACGCGGCGCGCTGCACGACGCGTCCGCCCGCGAACTGGTCGCCTTGTTCGAGGAGGCCAGGTTCAGCCCGCACGCCATGCTCGAATGGCAGCGCATGCGAGCCGAGCAACTGCTGCGCATCGTGCTCGCCGATCTCCAAGGGGAGGTGCCCGCGTGACCGGCCGGGTGAGAAAGGACATCGCGTGAATCGGATGGGGGTGGTGATCACCGGGGTGATCGTCATCGCGGTGATCGAGCTGGTCGCCGTCGAGCGCGCCCGCGGGCTGCTGCTGATCGTCGCGGGCATCCCGGTCGCGGTGGCGCTGGGCTGGCTGATCTGGTCGCTGCTCGAGCGCGCCGAGGCCGGGGACGCCGACGAGTTCGACGACATGGAGAACGGCCCGGCCGAGATGTTGCAGCGCTGGCACGCCAGGGCGGAGATGCTCGCCGACCGGGCGGACGGCAGTCGTGCCGATTGGGACCGGCACCTGCGTCCTCTGCTGGCCAAGGAGTTCGAGCTGTCCAGCGGCCAGCGGGTGGCGAAGAACCGCAGAGCGGTCGAGGCGGCGGGTGTCCACCAGTTCGGGCCGGAACTGTGGCGCTGGGTGGACCCGGCCAATTCGGCCCTTCGTGATCAAGCCGGCAGGGCACCGGGACGTGCGGCGCTGGACGAGATCCTGAGCCGCCTGCAGAGAATGTGAAATGGGTTGAGGCAAGTGCGGGTACACACATGACCATGCCGATGGACATGACCATCCAGCGCAGCGAGGCCGTGCTCCGGGAGTTGTCCCGGGTCGTGGTCGGCAAGCAGGACGAGTTGCAGTTGATCATGATCGCGGTGCTGTCCGGTGGGCATGTGCTGATCGAGGACTTACCCGGTCTCGGCAAGACGCTCATCGCGAGATCGTTCGCGGCCGCGCTCGGGTTGCAGTTCACCCGGGTGCAGTTCACCCCGGACCTGCTGCCCGCGGATCTGCTCGGTTCGACGATCTACGACATGTCCTCGGGCCGGTTCACCTTCCGTCGCGGGCCGGTGTTCACCAACGTGCTGCTGGCCGACGAGGTGAACCGCACACCGCCGAAGACACAGGCCGCGCTGCTGGAGGCGATGGCCGAGGGACAGGTCAGCATCGACGGCGAGACGTTCCTGCTGCCGCAACCGTTCGTCGTGCTGGCCACCGACAACCCGATCGAGTACGAGGGCACCTACCCGCTGCCGGAAGCGCAGCTCGACCGCTTCGCCATCCAGCTGCGGTTGGGCTACCTGTCCGAGCACGACGAGACGCAGATGATCCGCCGCAGGCTGGAGCGCGGGGCGCAGGTGCCGCAGGTCAACCAGGTCGTCGACGCCAACGGTTTGCTGGAGATGCGGCAATCCGTCGAGTACGTGACCGTGCACCCCGACGTGGTGAGCTATGTCGTCGCGCTGGCGTCGGCGACCCGAGGGCATCCTCAGGTCGAGGTCGGCGCCAGCCCTCGCGCGGAACTGGACCTGGTGCAGATGTCCCGGGCGCGGGCTCTGCTGCTCGGCCGCGACTACGTGATTCCCGAAGACGTCAAGGCGCTGGCGATCCCGGCCATGGCGCACCGGATCACGCTGCGGCCGGAGATGTGGGTGCGCCGCATCCGCGGCGAGGACGTGATCACCGAACTGCTGCGCCGTCTGCCGGTACCGCGCGCCACCGTGACATGAGGCACCGCGACGCCAGCTCCGCGGTCGACGCCGAATTGCGGTGGCGACCCGCACCGCTGGTCTTCATGCTCGCGGGCTGCGCCGCCGCGGCCCTGGTGCTCGCGGTGGTCCTCGGCCGGTGGCAACTGCTCGTGTTCGCCGCGCCGCTGCTCGGCGTGCTGGCAACCGCGCCGTGGCAGCAGTCCTCGACCAGGATCCAGGTCGACGGCGGCGGCACGCTGCGCTGTTTCGAGACCGAGGAAGTGACGCTGACCGTCGCCGCCTTCGTGGAGAAAGGGCATGCGCTGCTGCGCTTGAAGCCGGAGCGTTCGGCCGGCTTGGAGATCCAGGTCGAGGAGGCCGGCGATTCCGGAATCGCGCCCGCCGGGTTGCGGCTCGCGCTCTCGGCGGCCAGGTGGGGGCGCTACCCGATGTCGGTGCGGGTCTCGGCCCTGAGCCCCGCCGGGCTCGCCGTCGCCACCGCGGTGCTGCCCGCGGGGCAGCTGTTCGTGTACCCGATCACCGATCCGCAGCGAATGCGGTTGCCGCGCACCGAACTTCCCGAGCGGCTCGGCACCCACCTGACCCGCAGGCACGGTCCCGGCGTCGAGTACGCGGACATCCGCGCCTACGCCCCCGGCGACCAGTTGCGCATCGTGAACTGGCCGGTGAGCGCGCGGCGCGGGCGGCTGTACGTCACCGAGCGGCTGACCAATCGTTCGGCGGACGTCGTTGTGCTGGTGGACACCTCGCAGCAAGCGCCGGGACCGGCGACCGATTCGCTGGAGCTGTCGGTGCGCGGCGCGGCGCAGGTGGTGCAGTCGACCTTGCAGGCGGGCGACCGGACCGCGGTGGTCTGCTTGGGCCAGGCGCCGCGCTGGCTGCGGCCGGACATCGGGCGGCGTCAGTTCTACCGCATCGTGGACACCGTGCTCGACGTGGGCGACGAACACATCCCGACCACCGGCACCCTCGCGCCGCACTCGGCCGTGCCGCTCGGCGCGATCGTCGTGGCCTTCTCCACCCTGCTGGACACACAGTTCGCGCTCGCGCTGATCGATCTGCGCAAGCGCGGGCACGTGGTGGTCGTGGTGGACGTCCTGCGCGGCACGCCGTTCCGCGAGGACCTCGACCCGATCCTGGCCAAGATGTGGCAGCTCGAGCGCGCGGCGATGTACCGGGACATGGGCACCGTCGGCGTCGACATCGTCGCGTGGCCGGAAGACGCGCGCCTGGACCAGATCATGCGGGTGCTGCCGGAGCACCGCAGGACCGTACGGGTGCGCCGATGACCAGATTCCTCGCCGTTCTCTCCGGGGTGCTGCTGGTGGCCTCGGTGGCGCTGCTCGAGCCGTGGATCGGCATTCCCGCCCTGGTCTTCGTCGCGCTCGGCTGGTGGCTGCGGCCGCTGGCGGTCTGCGCGGTGCTGCTCGCGCTCGCCGTGCTCGCGGTCGCCGACGCGGGTGTGCTCGCTTCCGCGGCGACGGGTCTGGTGGCCACGACCTATCTGCTCAACGCCGCCACGGTGACCGCGCCGCACGGCGTGGTGCCGACCACGATCCCGTCCGTGACCGGTGCGGTCGGTTTCACGGCGGTCGCCGTCGTCGCCGCTCTCGTCCCGCTGCGCTTGGCTTGGGCGCCGCTGGCCGCGCCGGTGCTCGTGCTGCTTTTGTACGCGCTGGTGATCCAGGGCGCCGCGGCCCGGCGCGGGCGCGGCGATCGCGAACTTCCGGCGACGGGCGAAACCTGACGCGGAGGCGACAGCCCTCGGCGCCGAGACCGTGCCGGTATGAACCGCGAAAGCCACACGGTCGTGCGCGTACCGTTCGGTAGTGCGAGGGCGGTCCCGACGGACGAGGTCCCCCCGCTGGGGCTCCGCAGGCGTGATCGAGGGAGATGGACAACCGCGGGAGGTCTTATGACGTTCGCCGAGTTCGATCGAATGACCGCCACGTCCACGACCTTGTGCGGGCCGCGTCGGTCGCCTGGGCGCGCAGCGCTGTCGGCTCGGCTTCGGAGCGGCTCGTGGTGACATTGGACCGGTTGGCGAACGTGCTGAGCGGCTACGGAATCCGCTTGCGGTTGGGTTCGGTGCCCCGGTCCACCCGATTGCGCAGCGTGGTGATCCACGGGGCCGATCAGGGGCCCGTGGAGGCGGGCGACGTGCTGCTGGGGATCGGGGCACGCTCGCTGTCGGAGGTGGTGGAATGGGCGGTCTCGGCGGGTGCTGTCGTCGCAGTCCTTCGTGGGGGTGCGGAGACCGAGCACGAGCCGGATATCGATGGCGTGGCGGTGCTTGTCGTCGATCCCGCGGTGGCCTGGAGCGAGCTGGCCGCGGTGGTTTACGGATTGGTGCTGGAAGGACGCGAGACCGAGGCCGGTCGCGGCCCGACCGATTTGTTCGCCTTGGCCGACAGCGTGGCCGACGCTGTCGGGGGCGCGGTGACGATCGAGGACCGGCGGTCTCGGGTGCTGGCGTATTCGAAGCCGAAGCAGCACCCCGATCCCGCCCGCGTCGAGACGATCCTCGGTAGGGAGATGCCGCCGTGGTTGCGGGCCCTGTTCGACGCGCGCGGTGTCTTCGCGCATTTGGCCGCCTCGGATGAGCCGTTGTTCGTCGCCGCGGACGCCGAACGCGGTGTGACGGGGCGGATGGTCGTGGCCGTGCGGGTGGGCGGGCAACTGCTGGGGTCGATATGGGTGTCGTGCCCGGCGCCGTTGCGCGGGGCCCGGCGCACGGCCTTGGCCGATGGTGCGCGCACGGTGGCCTTGCACCTGTTGCGGTCGCGAGCCAGCGCCGACCTGGAGCGTCAGGTGGAAGCCGATCTGGTCATTCGTCTACTGGAGGGTGCGGCGGACGCGGCGACGGTGGCCAGCAGACTGGGGCTGGCGCCGGAGAACTTGCGGGTGATCGCGCTGCGGGATCGAGACGCGCACGAGCGGCACGCCGCGCTGCTGTTGATCTTCGAGCGAGCGACGACCGGATTCGGCTGGTCCCGTTCGACCCGCAGCGCCTTGGTCGGCGACACGGTCTACACCGTGCTCCCCGCGGATTCCGCTGCGGCGGCACGCCGCTGGGTCGGTGAGTTACAGGCCGCGCTGCCCGTGGGAATGACATTGACGGCCGGCGTCAGCGGTCTCGCACGGGCCACGGAATTGGCGTCGGCGCGCCGAGAAGCCGACGAGTGCCTGGCGCTGCACGAGGCCCGGCCCGCGGCGGCCGAGCCTCCCGCCTACGACGAGTCGTGGGACGAGATCCTGCTACAGCGATTGCGCACCGCAGGACTTTCCGGACGCACCCCGGCGCGGGGACCGGTGTCGGAATTACGGCGCCACGACCGCGCGCACTCCACCCAGTACGTGGCTACGCTGCGCGCCTGGTTGCAGGCGCAGGGCGACTCGGCCCAGGCGAGCGCGCGGCTCGGCGTGCACGAGAACACCGTCCGCAACCGGCTGCGCAAGATGGCGGAGGTGACCGATCTCGGCTTGGACGATCCGCGCAAACGTCTCGCCATGATGATCGAACTCGCCGTCGCCGACACCGACTGACCCGGCCCGCTGTGCCGTCGCCACAAATCTCCGCCCTCCGATTGTCCGATCAGCGCAAGCGATCGCCTTGCCGCCACGCCACCATGGGGTTGAGCCGGAAAGGAGGTATCGGAGTGAGGAACATGCAGGTACGTGAGGTGATGCGGAGGCCGGTCACCACCGTCCGGCGCGAGGATACGGCGCGCGAGGCGGCGCTGATGCTCGCCGAACTGCGGTACGCGGCGCTGCCCGTGCTCGACGGGGACGACCGCCTCATCGGAATGCTCACCAGCGGTGACCTCTTGCGGTCCGGAGAACTCGACGACGCGGTCGGCGCGGTGATGACCACGCCGGCGGTCGCCCTGCCCCAGACCGCGGCACTGGCCGAGGGTATGAGCAGGCTGGTGACCCACGGACTGCGCAGCCTGCCGGTCGTCGACGCCGAGGACCGCGTGGTCGGCATGTTCAGCCGCGGCGACGCGCTGCGGCTCATGCTCACCCCGGACGACGCGCTCGCGGCCGATGCGCAGCGCCTGCTCGATCAATATCGCGGCGCGCGGCGCTGGCAGGTCACCGTCGACGACGGCGACGCCACCGTCTACGGCCGGTTCGCCGACGAATCCGAACGACGCATCGCCGTCGCCTTGACCCGCACCGTGCCCGGCATCCGCACCGCGAGCATCGCGGTCACACCCGCCGCGGCCGAGCATTGACCACCAACCAGCCCTGGAGTCGACGATGACCCACGCACACCCCGTTTCACGCGCAAGCCTCAGCGAACAGCTACCCGTGCTGCGCGCCGCCCTGTTGCAGCAACGCCGCTTCCGCCTGCAACAGCTGGCCGAACTCGAAGCCGCAATCGCCCGCGCAGGTGAACCCGCCGACACGGCTGAGGCGGCCAGACGCGAGGTCGACAGCAAACTGGCCGCGGCAGCACGGCAAGCGCTGGCGGACATCGAGGCAGCTCTGCTCATCGCCACCGGAGGTTACGGCCGCTGCCGCCGCTGTGACGCCGAGATCTCGGTTCGCCTGCTGCGCACCATTCCCACTACACAGTGGTGCTTGCGGTGCCGTCGGCATCTCCCTTCCGCCGACGGATCCCGCGTGATACGCGGACAGCGGCCGGGGCAACCCTCCCCAGCGCCGCGACGCGACCTGCCGACGAAACGTGAGACGCTCGCGTGCCGTTGACCGCCCGCCGTTCGGGCGAGTGCTGCCGGACGCGCCCCGCCGGGCGCCGCTCGAGTGAAGCTGTGTAGTGATTCCTCAGGCGGAGCGGAATCGCAGCTTGACGTCGCCGAGGACCGCTGCGTCGTCGCGTTCGACCACGGTGGCGGCGATGGTGAGTTCGTCGTCCTCCCGCCAGATCCGGGTGCGGATCGTCTCGCCCGGGTAGAGCACCCCGGCGAACCGGGCGCGGAAACCGGTGACGCGGCTCGTGTCGGAGTCGAGCACGATGTCGGTCGCGGTCTTGCAGACGATGCCGTAGGTGCACAACCCGTGCAGGATGGGCGCGGGAAATCCGGCGGCGCGGGCGAATTCGGGGTCGGAGTGCAGCGGGTTGCGGTCGCCGGACATCCGGTAGAGCAGCGCCTGCTGCGGCAGCGTCGGGGTGGTGACGTCGAAATCCGGGGCGCGGTCGGGCAGTTCGGTCTTGGTGCTCGGTCCGCGCTCGCCGCCGAAGCCGCCCTCGCCCTTGGCGAAGATCGAGGAGCGCTCGGTCCACAGCGGCGCTCCGTCGGAGCCGGTGACGGTGTGCTCCTGCACGATGACCGCGGCCGAGCCCTTGTCCCAGATCTCGGCGATCCGGCTGACCTTGGTCGCCTTGCCCGCGGCCGGGATCGGCCGGTGCACCTCGACCTCCTGATGACCGTGCACCACCTTCGCCAGATCGATCTCGACGCCGGGGAAGCTCACCCTGGGCGGCTCGGTCTCGTGCACGGTGGCCGCGACGGTGGCGAAGGTCGGCAGCACCTGGGGTTCCCGATCGTCGAGGTAGCGCAACTCGGCAGGCTCGGTCCAGCGCGTGCCGGCGCCGAGGCCCAGTTGGTAGAGCTGCACGTCCGACGGGGTCCAGGCGAACTCCCGACTCGGCAGTTCCGCGCCGAGCGCGATCTTCGGGTCGATGGGCATCAGTTCTCCTTGTGCATGAATGTGGATCGATCCGGATCTACCGCGCCGCGCCCGAGTCCGCGCCGGAAATAGCTGCGCCTTCGGTTCGATCCTGCTCGGCGCGCCCGCGGCTCGCCAGTGCGCCGTCCGGTCGGTGGGATGGGCGTCGCGGTATGGCTCGTGCTCGGCGCCCCAGTTGTGGCCGAGGGCGACCGTCAGGCCTCTGCCGCGGCGACTGCGGGCTGCTCCTTCTTGCGCTTGACGATGTCCAGCACCGCGAGGTAGCCGAAGGCGATCGCGGGACCGATGGTGGCGCCGGGCCCGGCATAGGTGTGGCCCATCACCGGTGTGGAGCAGTTGCCGGAGGCGTACAGCCCCTCGATGACGCTGCCGTCCTCGCGCAGCACCCGCCCGGCGGTGTCGGCCACCAGTCCGCCCTTGGTGCCCAGATCGCCCGGCACGATCTTGGCGGCGTAGTACGGGCCCTCCACCAGCGCGGCCAGGCACGGGTTGGGCCGCACGGTCGGATCGCCGTAGTACCGGTCGTAATGGCTGTCGCCGCGGCCGAAGTCCTCGTCCTTCCCGGTCTCGGCGAAGCCGTTGAAGCGGGTGACGGTAGCGGCCAACTCGTCGGCGGGCACGTCGATCTTGCCTGCCAATTCCTCGATGCTGTCGGCCTTGACGATGTAGTCGTTTTCCATCCACCGGGACGGAAAACGCTGACCGGGCTGTAGCCCGGCGAAGATGTAGCGGTTCCGGTAGCGCTGGTCGAACACCAGCCACGCGGGGATGTTCTCGCCCGGCCCCTCGCCCTGCCCGTACTCGCCGCCGTACATGGTGTGCACCGCCTCGACGTAAGGAGCGGACTCATTTCCGAATCGCTTGCCGTCGGCGTTCACCATGATGCTGCCGGGCAGGTTCCGTTCGGCCAGCGCGAACCACGGTTTGCCGCCCTTGAAGATGGTCGGCCCCCACCAGGCGTCCTCCATGAAACCGATGGCCGCGCCCGCCGCCATGCCCGCTTGGATGCCGTCTCCGGTATTGGCGGCCGCGCCGGTGGTCCACTCGGTGGTGATGGGCTGGCGCTGGTATTTGGTGCGCATTTCCGCGTTGTGCTCGAAACCGCCGCTGCCCAGGACGACGCCGTAGCGGGCGGTGAAGGTGACCGGCTCGCCGTCGTGCAGCGCGTTGACGCCGGTGACGACGCCGTTCGTCACCACGAGGTCGGTCATCGGGGTGTTCAGCAACAGCGGCACGTTCGCGTCCATGAGCCCCTTGCGCATGCCCGCGATGATGGCCTGCCCCATGCCGACGATGTGTTTGCGGGTGAACTTGGCCCAGTAGGTGCGCGCGCCGACGCGCATCGCCCGGAGCATGCCCTTCGGATGCCGCCGAATCAGATTGAGCCGGACGAAGTCGGCCTGCATGACCACCACGTTCAGCGGAGCCTTCGCGTACGGCGGCTCCAGGTTGAACCGCTCGTCGCCGAGGATCTTCGTGTCGAACGGCTTGGGCTCGCACGAGCGTCCCTCGGGCCGCCCGCCCGGCGCTTCGGGATGGTAGTCGGAGTAGCCGGGCACCCACGTCATCTTCAGGGGCGAGTGATCGAGCACGAAGTCCAGCGCTTCGGCCCCGCGATCGATGAAGGTGTCGACCCGTTCGGAGGGGACGACGTCGCCGATGATGCTGTGCAGGTAGGTCCGTGCGTCCTCGCGGTCGTCGGGCCGACCGGACGCGCGCAGCGCCTTGTTGCCCGGGATCCACACGCCGCCGCCGGAGCGCGCGGTCGACCCGCCGTAGTGCGCGGCCTTCTCGATGACCACCACGCTCAGGCCGTTGTGGGCCGCGGTGAGGGCGGCGGTCATGCCGGCGGCGCCGCTGCCGACCACCACCACGTCGTATTCCCGATCAGTCATGTAGAACACGTTATAGAATGGACGCGCCATTGGTCTATGTTGTGTGGCAGAAGACTTGCTCGACGTTCCGTTTGTCGAGGAAACTTGTTTCAGTTTCAGACCGGAGTTAAGAACATGGGCCTCGAATGGGACCTGGCCACCGACGTTGTCGTGGTCGGATACGGCGCCGCGGGGGCGGCGGCCGCGCTGGAAGCGACCGAGGCGGGCGCGCAGGTGCTCGTGCTCGAACGCTTCGCCGGAGGCGGGACGTCGGCGCTTTCGGGCGGCATCATCTACGCGGGCGGCGGCACCTCCGTGCAGCGGGAGGCCGGGGTGGAGGACACCCCGGAGGCCATGTACGCCTACCTCGAGCGCGAGGTCGGCGACGCGGTCGCCCCCGAGACGTTGCGCCGGTTCGTCGACGAGAGCCCGGAACTGATCGAGTGGCTGAAGGCGCACGGCGTTCCGTTCGAAGCCTCGCTGTGCCCGTACAAGACTTCCTACCCCAACGACCGCTACTACCTGTACTACTCCGGCAGCGAGATCTCCGGCGCGTTCCGCGACATCCCGCCCGCCCAGCGCGGACATCGGGTGAAGGGAAGGGGCACTTCGGGAAAGAAGCTCACCGGCCCGCTCGCCGCCGCCGCGTCCAGGGCGGGCGTGCGCGTGGAGACCCTCACCCGGGTGACCCGACTGATCACCGACGGCGCGGGCGCGGTGATCGGCGTCGAGTGCCGCACCCTGCGCGACGCGCCCGGCCGGGTCCGCGACCGTTACACCCGCATGGCGAAGGTCGCGGCAAAGCCCGGCATCTACTACCCGCCGCTGCGACGGGCACTGGAACAGCGGCTGGACCTGCTGGAACGCCGGTACGGCAGCACGATCCGGGTCCTCGCGCGGCGCGCAGTGGTGCTCAGCGCGGGCGGGTTCATCGCCAATCGCGAGTTGGTGCGGCAGTACGCGCCCGCCTTCCACGGCGGTCTCGCCCTCGGCACCACCGCCGACGACGGCAGCGGCATCCTGATGGCCGAGCAGGTCGGCGCGGCCGTGGATCACATGGACAACGTCTCCGCATGGCGATTCCTGCTCCCGCCCAGCGCGTTCACCGCGGCGCTGCTGGTGGACGCCGATGGCAGGCGGGTGATCGATGAGACGCGCTACGGCGCCGCGGTCGGCAACAAGCTGATCACCGAGCACGGCGGCAAGGGGTGGCTGCTGGCCGACAACCCACTCATGCGCACCGCGATCGGGCAGATCGGCAAGCAAGGAGCCTGGTTCCAGCGCGGGCAGTTCGAGACCATGCGTCGCACCGCGATTCGCGGCGGCACGCTGGAGGAAGCCGCGGCGAGGGCGGGCATCGACCCGGCCGGGCTGCGCGCGACGGTCGACGCGCACAACACCGCGATCGAGACCGGCGCCCCCGATCCGGTCGGGAAACCCGCCGAGTTCACCGAACCGGTCCTTACCGGCCCCTTCTGGTTGTTGGATGTGGGCATCAAACCGAGCCTGACCAACCCGTGCCCCATGCTCACCCTCGGCGGCGTCGTCGTGGACGAGCGCACCGGCGCGGTCAAGACGACCGAGGGCGCCGACATCCCTGGGCTCTTCGCGGCCGGGCGCACCGCGGTCGGCGTCTGCTCCAAGTCCTACGTCAGCGGGCTGTCGCTGGCCGACTGCGTCTTCTCCGGCCGCAGGGCGGGGCGGTCGGCCGCGGGCGAGCAGGTCTCGGCGCTGGAAAACGCAACAGTGGAAGGAAATTAGCGTGCTGTCCGACGCGGTACGAACCGAACTGGCCGACGAACTCGAGCGCGCCGAGCGCGACCGGGTGGCGATCGATCCGCTGATCGCCCGCCACCCCGACATCGACGTGGTCGACGCCTACGAGATCCAGCTGATCAACATCCGCCGCAGGCTCGACGCGGGCGCGCGCGTGGTCGGGCACAAGGTGGGCCTGTCCTCGAAGGCCATGCAGCAGATGATGGGCGTGGACGAGCCCGACTACGGGCATCTGCTCGCGGAAATGGAAGTCTACGAGGACGTTCCGGTGGAAGCGGGCCGGTATCTGTTCCCCCGGGTCGAGGTGGAGGTCGGGTTCGTGCTCGGCGCCGACCTGCCCGGCGCGGAGTGCACCGAGGAGGACGTGCTCGCCGCCACGGTCGCCTTCGCGCCCGCGATCGAGCTGATCGACTCGCGGATCAAGGACTGGAACATCGGCCTGGCCGACACCATCTCCGACAATGCGTCGTCGGCGGGCTTCGTGCTCGGCGCGCAGCGTGTCGCGCCGAGGGACATCGACATCAAGGCCATCGACGCGGTGCTCACCCGCAACGGCGAGGTGGTCGCCGAGGGCCGCAGCGACGCGGTGCTGGGTGATCCGGTGATCGCGGTGGCCTGGCTGGCGCGCAAGGTCGCGAGCTTCGGTGTCCGGTTGAAGGCAGGTGACATCGTGCTGCCCGGCTCGTGCACCCGCGCCATCGACGCCCGTCCGGGCGATGACTTCCACGCCGAGTTCGCCGGACTCGGCTCTGTCCGTTTGCAATTCACCTAGGGAGGCTGTCGTGTCCAACGGGACCGTCACCGCCGCGATCGTCGGGTCCGGCAACATCAGCACCGATCTGCTCTACAAACTGCTGCGCTCGCAGAAGATTCAGCCGCGCTGGATGATCGGGATCGACCCGGACAGCGAGGGGCTGAAGCGGGCGCGCGGGCTCGGGCTGGAGACCTCGCACGAAGGCGTGGACTGGCTGCTCGGACAATCCGAACTGCCCGACCTGATCTTCGAGGCGACCTCGGCGTATGTCCACCGCGCCGCCGCGCCGCGCTACGCCGAAGCGGGCATCCGCGCCGTCGACCTCACCCCCGCCGCCGTCGGCCCCGCCGTCGTGCCGCCGGTGAACCTGGGCGCGAATATCGACGCGCCGAACGTCAACATGATCACCTGCGGCGGCCAGGCCACGATCCCGATCGTCGCCGCGGTGTCGCGGGTCGTCCCGGTGCCGTACGCGGAGATCGTCGCGTCGGTGTCGTCGGTCTCCGCGGGCCCCGGCACCCGTGCGAACATCGACGAGTTCACCAAGACCACCAGTCGCGGCGTCGAGACCATCGGCGGGGCGCGGCGCGGCAAGGCCATCATCATCCTGAATCCGGCCGAGCCGCCGATGATCATGCGCGACACCATCTTCTGCGCCATCCCCGACGACGCCGACACCGACGCGATCGCCGACTCGATCCACCGGATGGTCGCCGACATCCAGCAGTACGTGCCCGGCTACCGGCTGCTCAACGAGCCGCAGTTCGACGAGCCCTCGGTGGTCTCCGGCGGCATGGCCAAGGTGTCGGTGTTCGTCGAGGTGGAGGGCGCGGGCGACTTCCTGCCCCCGTACGCGGGCAACCTCGACATCATGACCGCCGCCGCTACGCAGGTCGGCGAGGTCATCGCCGAGCAGATCGTCACGGCCCGGGTGTAAGGAGCTTTCGACATGGCCTACTCAGCAGAACTCGACATCCGCGTCACCGACACCTCGCTGCGCGACGGATCCCACCACAAGCGCCACCAGTTCACCGCCACCGAGGTCCGCGACATCGTGGCCGCGCTGGACGGCGCGGGCGTGCCGGTGATCGAGGTGACCCACGGCGACGGTCTCGGCGGTTCGTCGTTCAACTACGGCTTCTCCAAGACGCCGGAGCAGGAACTGGTCACCATCGCCGCCGAGACGGCGAAGCGGGCGAAGATCGCCGTGCTGATGCTGCCCGGCGTCGGGGTGAAGGAAGACATCAAGATCTCCCAGGACAACGGCGCGTCCATCTGCCGGATCGCCACACACTGCACCGAGGCCGACGTGTCGATCCAGCACTTCGGTCTGGCGCGGGAACTCGGTCTGGAGACGGTCGGGTTCCTGATGATGTCGCACACCCAGCCGCCGGAGGTGCTCGCCAAGCAGGCGCGCATCATGGCCGACGCCGGCTGCCAGTGCGTCTACATCGTCGACTCGGCCGGTGCGCTGGTGCTCGAGCAGGTTTCCGACCGCGTCGCGGCACTGGTGGCCGAACTCGGCGACGACGCGCAGGTCGGCTTCCACGGTCACGAGAACCTCGATTTGGCCGTCGCCAACTCGATCTACGCCATCCGCGCGGGCGCCAAGCAGATCGACGGCAGCGCACGGCGTTTCGGCGCGGGCGCGGGCAACACCCCGGTCGAGGCGCTGGTCGGCGTGTGCGACAAGCTGGGCGTGAAGACGGGCATCGATTTCTTCGCCATCGCCGACGCCGCCGAAGACGTCGTCCGCCCCGCCATGCCCCAGGAATGCCTGCTCGATCGCCAGGCCCTGATGATGGGCTACGCCGGCGTCTACTCCAGCTTCCTCAAGCACGCCGAACGGCAAGCCGAGCGCTACGGCGTCTCCGCCGCCGAGATGCTCGTGCGAGCGGGCAAGCGCAAACTGGTCGGCGGCCAGGAGGATCAGCTGATCGACATCGCGCTGGAATTGCAGCGGGAGAAGGCGACCGTCACCGCCTGAGCGGGCGAACGCAGCGGGGTCGCGGACGGAGGTTCGCGACCCCGTTCGTCTGCGCTCGAGTAAGGCTCTGCCGGTCGACGGCGGTCGAGTGGGTCGACTACGCGGGGCCGAGAACTGCGGCGACGAAGGAGAGCGCGTTCGGCCAAGCGGCGGCGACGATTCCTTCGTGATCGGTGTCGTAGCTGCGGAATTCGTATTTCGTTCCGGCGAGCGTGTATTGGGTGAGCAACAACCGGGTGAGCGCGATGGGGACGACGTTGTCGGCGGTGCCGTGCGCGATGAACAGCGGGCCGCGATACCCCGAGGTCGGTACCCTCAGGTAGCCGGTGAGGGCGTCGGCCAAAGGGCTGCCCGCCACAGGTCGCTGGAGCATCGATCCGATCGTTGTGCCGCGAACCGCCGATTGCCACTCCCGTTGGCACCGCTGGTCGATTCGAGCGACCACGTCCGCACCCACGGGTGTGAGTGCGGCCGTCACCGTGTCGGGTGCGGCGAGTCGCAACCCGTTCAGCATGGCGGCGAACAGGGCGGAGGAGCCTTCGAAGCCGGGGACCTCCGGCACATACGGCCCGGCGAGGGCGAGAACTCCTTCGATGTTCGACGGTGGCGCGAGCGCCGCGGTGCCACGGAATTCGAGTTCGGGAGCGTAGATGTCGGCGATGCCACCCGTGTTGAGCGCGGCGTGCCCGCCCTGGGACACACCCGTCACCGCCCACCTGCGCGCGAGCGCGGCATCGACGTGGCGGGCGGCGCGGACGAGGTCGACGGTCGCCGTGGCCTCGGTGCGCGACTGGAGATAGGGGTGCGTGGTGGCCGCGCCCGCGCCGAGGCCGACGTAGTCCGGCGCGACGACCGCGTACCCCTGGTCCAGCAGCCGCCGGACGATGGGCGCGTCGTAGCGCGGGTTCGTGCTGATCCCGCACGTCGCGCCGAGCCCGCTGGTCCCGTGCTCCCATGCGACGATCGGCCAGCCACCGGCGGGCGGTGTTCCATCAGGTGTCGCGAGCACGCCGGTCGCCGTGGTCGGCGCGCCGGTCGGTCCCTCGGTGATGTACTCGACGAAACGGGCGGACTCGATGCCACCCCATCCGCCCGGGAACCCGTGCGAGCTGACCACCGAGCCCGGTTCCGCTGTCGGCCAAGCGGTCTCGTCGGCGTGCGCGATCGTTCCCGCCGCGCCGGTGCACAGCACGGCGAGCGAGCAGAGCGCTACCGCCATCGCGCGCCGAGGCTTCGGGATGGCGGCGGCAGGACGGAACCAGTTGGCGAACATCGGCTTCCTTCGTCGACCAAGCCCGAATTGCTCTGCTGCATCATAAAGTCATCGGTCACCCAGAACGGTGATCAGCTCCTCGGCCGGAATGGTCCGTGGACGGTCGCTGACCTGGCTGTCACCGAGTTCGACCAAGCGCCAGCCTCCGTCGTCGCGCAGTGCGAAGTCGGCGGTGACGAAGGGAAGGCCGAGGGCGGCGATGCGGTCCTCGACGGTGGCCGGATCGAAGTCGGCGTCGGGCATCTCGTCCGGAGTGTCCGGGTGTGGGCCGATCAACCGGCACTTGCCGTCCGCCCACCAGGTGCGCACTTCGGCCGATCGGAAATGTTCGAAGCGGCGCAGGACGAATCCGCCGGTCAGGTCTTCGCCGCGGAGTTCACGGAATCTGCTCGCGACCCGCCAGGCGGCGTCCGGGTCCGCCGCGTCGGGGATGAACGCCGCTTCGTGCCAGTAGTGCTTCATCGACTTGGTGTAGTCGCGCAGGACGACGGGGCCGGTTCCCAGCTCCCGACGCGCGTGATCGAACGCGGCGCGATCGCCCCCGCTGGTCCATACCGATCGAGGCGTCATCTCGGCGAGTGCGGAATACCACCCCGGCAACTCGTGCGCCCGCCGGTATTGTTCGGCGCTCGTGCGCAGCGTGACGCCCCGCTGCCGCAAGCTACGTTCGAACGCGGCGTACTCAGCACTGCGCAACATCCAGCCGCGGTAGACAGCCACCCCGCTGGAACGGACGCATCGAACGGCCTCTTCCGCGCCGTCAGCGCGGGTCAGCGCGTCGTGATCGACCACGGCGACTTCCAATCCGACGGCACGAGCCGCGTCCGCCTCCGGGGCGAAATGCTCGTCGACGCGTTGGGGGCGAAGTACATCGGCCGGAAAAAGAAGCAGCACAACACATATCCTCGCGTCGGCACACACGATTCCCAACCGATTTTCGCCTCGCCGCTATCGGTGATCATCAATGCCGCAGTCGACTTGGACTACGCCGCTGGCTGATTCAACTCATCGAGCATGCGCCGCAGTTGCCCAGCCCGCTCGGCGGAACTCCGTGTCTTCATCAGCCGCAGGAAGCGCGCATACTGCGCGGTGCGGTCGAGCAGTTCGAATCTCCTCCGTGCGCGTGGATTCGCGCTGAGCGCTTCGAGCAAGTCGGCCGGACAGGTGGCGGTCCGCTGGGATTCATAGGCGGCCGCCCAGCGTCCATCGGACTGCGCGGCGGCGATGGCCGCGAAACCGGGGGCCCGCATGCGACCTGCGGCGACGAGAGCTTCGGCTTTGGCGACATTGATCTGCGACCACGGACTCCTCGGACGGCGCGGCGAGTATCGCTGCAGGTAGTGCTCGGCGTCGAGGCCGCGGCGGTGACTGTCGATCCAGCCGAAGCAGAGCGCGCCGTCGAGGGCCTCCCCGTTGCTGATCGTCCGGTCCGCTGCCCCCTTCTTGGCGATCTTCAGCCAGACATCGGAGGCCCCGTGATGATTGGCCGCCAGCCACTCCTCCCACTGCGCGCCGTCGGCACAAGTGAGGATTCCTGTCCCATCGAACTGACCCATGATGCCCTCCAAAAACGCGGTGCTGCCTGCGCACCTCATCCTCCGCCCCAAAGTGCTCATCAATTGAGCACTTCACGAGTGGCACATGAGCGTGTGGCGCTCTCGCGTTTCGCCGCGCTCATGTGCCACTCGCGAAGCCGCCATCTACCGCGGACGTCAGACGGGCCGTGGAGGCTGGGTCGGGGTGGCTGGAGTGGAAGGACTGTACGGTCGCTTGTGAGAGCACGACGTCGGATACCAGTCCGGATCGTCGCGGGCTTCTTCGCAACAGTCGAGAGGAGAGACGAATGACCATCGACATTCGCAAGGTGACCGTCCTGGGCACCGGGGTGCTTGGTTCGCAGATCGCCTTCCAGACGGCCTTCCACGGTTTCGAGGTGACGGCTTACGACATCGACGACAAGGCGCTGGCCGCGGCCAGGGAGCGACTCGACAAGCTGGTGGCGGTCTACCGTGAGCAGGTACCCGGCGGCGGGGACGGCAAGGCGGAGCAGACGGCGGCGGGCATCGCGCTGACTTCCGATCTGGCTCGCGCGGCGCAGGACGCGGATCTGGTCATCGAGGCCATTCCCGAGGTGCTGACCATCAAGCAGCAGACGTACGAGAAGCTCGGCCAGGTCGCACCGGAGCGCACCATCTTCGCCACCAACTCCTCCACCCTGCTGCCCAGCGCCATCAAAGACTTCACCGGCCGCCCGGACCGATTCCTCGCGCTGCACTTCGCGAATCAGGTGTGGCACTTCAACACCGCCGAGATCATGGGCACCGCCGACACCGACCCGAACGTGTACCAGGCCGTGGTCGACTTCGCCTCGAAGATCGGCATGGTACCGATCGAAATCCACAAGGAGAAGGCCGGTTACGTCCTGAACTCGCTACTGGTGCCGTTGCTCAACGCGGGCATGAACTTGGCGGCGGGCGGCTACGCCGATCCCGAAGCGGTGGACAAGACCTGGCAGATCGGCACCGGCGCACCGGCCGGGCCGTTCCGCATCCTCGACATCATCGGCCTGACCACGCCTTACAACATCCTCGTCAACAACGAGGACGAGGAGTCCCAACGGCTGGCCCAGTGGTTGAAGGAGAACTACATCGACAAGGGAAAGCTCGGCATCGCCACCGGCGAGGGTTTCTACAAGTACTGACCCGCGAGGGCGCCGAGCGCCACGGAATATGGAGGCGTCGAAGTGACAGCACTCGTCGGAGGTGTGTCATGACTTGGACCGTAATCGACCTCGATGTCCAGCTGGTGGCTGATGTCTCGAAGGTGCTGGGCACCGGAACGAAAACGGAGACGGTGAACGCGTCGCTTCGTGAGGTGCTGGAGACCCGCCGCCGCGCGCTTGCCCGCACCCGTCTGCAGGATGGGTAGTTTCCGCCGGCCCGGGTCGCTTACCACGGATCGATTCGGCTCGGTCAGCGCTGACCATCTGTTTCGCTGTCGGTATGTCCGACCAACCGGTCACGACCCATCTCCACTACGGCGCACGTCTTCAACAGCGGCACGATCTCGCAAAGATGCGCTGTGCACAGCTCGAGCAGCGCCGCGTTGGTGATGTTCCCGGTGGCGATGATAAGCAGCGACCGGGGGGACCCGCGCAGGACATGGCTGACCCAGAAATCACGGTCCTTCGTGACGACCACGCGGTCTTCCCGATCCGCTCGCATCGCGATCTGATGATCCGTAGTGCGATTTCCGAGCAGGAAGTCGGAAGTATGCACCGCATCGTGACCTGCCTCGGACAACAGCACGGCGAGCCGGCGCGGCAGCTGCGCATCGACCAGGAACTTCACGCTGCGTCGAAGGGGATCGTGGTCCGTTGCGCAGTCACCACGGCAGCGTATTCGAGCGCTGCCAGAATGTCCTCGTGTTCTAGATCCGGATAGTCGCCCAAGATCTCATCGGGCCGCATCCCTGAGGCGAGCAGTTCCAGCAGCATCTCGACCGGATACCGCAAACCCCGCACCACGGGCTTGCCGTGGCAAATTTCGGGGTCCGTGGTGATACGGCCTAATAGCGACATGTCTCTACTGTATCCAGTGCCCTCGATCAGCGCGTCCATTGCCGATCGCGGCGCGGGCGAAGGACGCGAGCCGCACCGGATTGCAGCTACAACCAGGTGTCCAACGTCGTCGTGGTGAGGAAGTGCTCCAGGTCCGCGCGCCACGGGGCAGGTGTGGTCTTCTCCGGTTCGATGGCGGTGTACTGGCCGCGGTAGAAGAGCAGGGGGCGGCCGGTAGTGGTCGATTCGGAGAGGGTTTGGACGCGGCCGATCACGATGTAGTGGTCGCCGCCGTCGATGACGTTGTCCACCTTGCACTCGATGGTGGCCAACGCTTCGTCCAGCACCGGGAGTTCCAGGTCGGAGGTGTGCCAGGCGGCGCCGGCGAACTTGTCGGGTTCGCGGGAGCCGAAGCGGGCGCACAGTTCGCGCTGCTGTTCGGCGAGGACGTTCACGCAGAAGCGTCCGGATTTCTCGATCGCCGCCCAGGACCGGGACGCCTTGGTGGGGCAGAACAGCACCAGCGGGGGTTCGAGGGAGAGGGCGGCGAAAGACTGGCACGCGAAGCCGATCGGCACTCCGTCGTCGCCGGAAGTGGTGATCACGGTGATGCCGGTGCAGAACTGCCCCAGCACATTCCGGAACTGCCGTGGATCGATCTCGGATCCGTCCGCGGTCATCGCTTCGCTCGCCCTCTCGGTCACTGCTGCCGTTGCCCGACGGTGAAGTCGTGGCCCCACAGGCTCACCGCGGTCGATTCTCGCGCGATCCAGTCGTGGTCGTCCACTTCCAAGCCCTCGCAGCCGAATTCGACGTCGAATCCGCCCGGCGTCTTCATGTAGAAGGAGAGCATCTTGTCGTTGACGTGCCGTCCGAGCGTCGCCGACATCTTGACCTTCTTGCGCAGCGCGCGGTCCAGGGTCAGGCCGACGTCGTCGGCGTTCTCCACCTCGAGCATCAGATGCACAATGCCGCTCGGCGTCGGCATGGGCAGGAACGCCAGCGAGTGGTGGCGCGGATTGCAGCCGAAGAAGCGCAGCCAGGCGGGCTCGCCGTCGGCCGGGCGACCGACCATCTGCGGTGGCAGCCGCATCGAGTCGCGCAGCCGGAAGCCCAGCACGTCGCGGTAGAACTCCAGTGCCGCTTTGTCGTCCTTGGTGCTGAGCACCACGTGCCCGAGCCCCTGCTCCTCGGTGACGAACCGGTGCCCGTATGGACTGACGACCCGGCGATGCTCCAGCGCCGCGCCGTGGAAAGCCTCGAGCGTGTTGCCGGACGGGTCGTCGAACTTGATCAGCTCGTACACCCGGCGATCGGCCAGTTCGGTGGCCGTGCCCTCCTTGTAGGGCACGCCCGCCGCGTCGAGTCGGTTGCGGACGTCCTGCAACTCCTCGGCGTTGGCGGTCTCCCAGCCCGAGACCTGTAGCCGGTCCTTCTCGCCGGGAACGATCACCAGCCGGGCCGGGAACTCGTCCATGCGCAAGTACAGCGCTTCGGGGTCGGTGCCCTTGCCCTCGACCATGCCGAGGACCTTCAGGCCGTACTCCCGCCAGGCGGCCATGTCGGTCGCCTCGATACGCAGATATCCCAGTGAGCGGATGCCCATCACTTCTCCTTGACGCCCGCGAGGAAATCGATCGCGAGCCGGTTGAATTCGTGGAACTTCTCCAGCTGTGCCCAGTGCCCGCAGCCACCGAAGACGTGCAGCTGCGCGCGCGGGATCACCTTGGTCGCCACCAGCGCGCCGTCGAGCGGGTTGACCCGGTCCTCCCGGCCCCAGATCAGCAGCACGGGCTGACGCAGTTTGTAGGCGTCGCGCCAGAGCATGCCCTTCTCGAAGTCCGGGCTCGCGAACGACTTGCCCATCGCCCTGGTCGCGGCCAGCGCCTCGGGCGTGCTCGCCGAGGCGAACCGCTCCTCGATCAGCTCCTCGGTGATGAGCGACTGGTCGAACACCATGATGCGCAGGAACGCCTCCAGGTTCTCCCTGGTCGGCTCGAAATTGAACTTGGAGAGCAGCTTCACGCCCTCGGTCGGGTCGGGCGCGAACAGGTTGGTGCTCAGCCCGCCCGGCCCCATCAGGATCAGCTTCCCGGCCCGATCCGGGTAGTCCAGTGCGAACCGGACCGCCGCGCCGCCGCCGAGCGAGTTGCCCAGCAGGTGCACCCGGGACGTGATCTCCAAATGGTCGAGCAGGTCCTTCAGCGCCGAGGCGCTGTGCACGAAGTACTGCGGATGCTCGGTGGGTTTGTCCGAGCGGCCGTAGCCCGGCTGGTCGACCGCGATCACGTGGAAGTGCTCGGCCAGCACCGGGATGTTGCGCGCGAAGTTCGACCAGGAGGACGCGCCAGGCCCGCCGCCGTGCAGCAGGACGATCGTCGGCCCGCTGCCGACGCCCGCCTCGTGGTAGTGCAGCCGCAGATCGGGCCGCACCTGCGCGTAGCGCGAGGTCGATTCGGCGGTGAGTTCCGCGGTAGAGGTCACGGTCGTCCTCCTAGACCATGCCGTCGGTGACGGGCAGGCCGAACTCGTGCGTGCCGTACATCAGGTAGGCGCGCTCGGGATCGTTGGCCGCGTGCACCCGGCCCGCGTGCGCGTCACGCCAGAAGCGTTGCAGCGGTGTGCCGTTGGCCAGTGCGGTGGCGCCGGAGCTCTCGAACAGCTTGTCGATCGCGGCGATCGAGCGGCCGGTGGCGCGCACCTGGTCGCGCCGCGCCCGCACGCGCAGGTCGAACGGGATCTCCTTGCCCGCCGCCAGCAGTGCGTACTCGTCGGCGACGTTGCCCGACAGCTGCCGCCACGCGGCGTCGATGTCGCTGGCGGCCTCCGCGATGCGCACCTTGGCGAACGGGTCCTCCTTGGCCTTCTCGCCCGCGTAGGCCGCGCGCACCCGCTTGCCCTGGTGCTCGACGTGCGCCGCGTAGGCGCCGTAGGCCATGCCGACGATCGGCGTGGAGATGGTAGTGGGATGGATTGTGCCCCAAGGCATCTTGTAGACCGGATCGGTATTCTGCTCCAGACCGGGCGATTTCAGTTCGCTCATGGCACGGAAGCTGAGGAACCGGTGCGAGGGCACGAAGACGTCCTTCACCACGACGGTGTTGGAGCCGGTGCCGCGCAGGCCGACCACGTTCCACACGTCGTCGATGCGGTAGTCGTCGCGCGGGATGAGGAAGCTGCCGAAGTCCACCGGCTTGCCGTCCTTGATCACCGGGCCGCCGAGCACCGCCCAGGTGGCGTGATCGCAGCCGGACGACCAGGCCCACGCGCCGTTGACGAGGTAGCCGCCGTCGACGACCGTGCCAGCGCCCATGGGCGCGTAGGAGGAGGAGATCCGCACTTCGGTGTCCTCGCCCCAGACGTCCTCCTGCGCCTGCTGCGCGAACAGCGCGAGGTGCCAGTTGTGCACGCCGACAATACCGGCCACCCAGCCGGTGGAGCCGCACGCGCCGGCGATCTTGCGCACGGTGTCGTAGAAGACCACCGGATCGGCGGCGTGACCGCCCCACTGCTTGGGCTGGAGCAACCGGAAGAAGCCGGTCTCCTGCAACGCCTTCATGCTTTCGTCGGGGATGCGCCGCAGGTCCTCGGCCTCCTGTGCGCGTTCGCGCAACGTCGGCAACAGCGCTTCGACCCGTTCGGTCACTTCTTGCGTCATCTCGGGACCTGCTCCTGCCTGGTCGGTTGATGTCCGGAATCTCATTTGCCTCTGAGACTAGAACACGTTCCTATTTATGTCGAGAACCGGTGTTCACCCTCGCGCGGACATGCGCTCATGCAGGAAGTGAGGTGAATCGCTGGCGTCGAGGACGCCAGTTTTGTAACGTGTTCTAGTACAGATGGAGGAGGAAACGCGATGGCAGTTACCCCACAGGGCGGCGCGAAGGTCCGGGAGCTGGATGTCGGCACCGCACCGACCCGCTATGCGCGGGGATGGCATTGCCTGGGTCTGGCCAAGACGTTCCGCGACGGCAAGCCGCACGCGGTGAACGTTTTCGGCACCAAGCTCGTCGTCTGGGCCGACAGCAGTGGTGAATTGCGGGTGCTCGACGCCTACTGCAGGCACATGGGCGGCGACCTGAGCATGGGTGAGGTCAAGGGCGACGACATCGCCTGTCCGTTCCACGACTGGCGCTGGTCGGGGACCAACGGCAAGTGCACCGCGATTCCGTACGCGCGGCGGGTGCCGCCGCTGGCGCGCACCAGGAAGTGGACCACGCTGGAGCGCAACGGCCAGCTGTTCGTCTGGCACGACCACGAGGGCAGCCAGCCGCCGCCCGAGGTCACGATCCCGCACATCAAGGGCCCCTACACCGACGCCGACGGCAACCCCAGCGAGCAACTCGACAGCGGGTGGACCGACTGGACCTGGAATTCGATGCTGATCGAGGGCGCCAACTGCCGCGAGATCATCGACAACGTGGTCGACATGGCCCACTTCTTCTACATCCATTTCGCCTTCCCGACGTACTTCAAGAACGTCTTCGAGGGTCACATCGCCACCCAGTTCCTGGAGACCAAGGGCAGGCCGGACATCGGCATGGCCTCCAAATACGGCGGTGACACGCTGCTGAAGTCCGAGGCCTCGTACTTCGGGCCCTCGTACATGATCAACCCGCTGATCAACATCTACAGCGGTTACGAGGTCAAAAGCGTCCTGATCAACTGCCACTACCCGGTCACGCAGGACTCCTTCGTCCTGCAATGGGGCATCACGCTGGAGAAGCCCAAGGGCGTCGAGGGCGAGATGGCGACCAAGCTGGCCGAGAAGATGACCGAGGGCATCAGCGTCGGCTTCCTGCAGGACGTCGAGATCTGGAAGCACAAGTCCAAGGTCGAGAACCCGCTGCTGTGCGAGGAGGACGGGCCGGTCTACCAGCTGCGTCGCTGGTACGACCAGTTCTACGTCGACCTGGCCGACGTCACCGAGAAGATGACCCAGCGCTTCGAGTTCGAGGTCGATACCACCAAGGCGAACGAGGCGTGGGAAGCCGAGGTCGCCGAGAACCTGCGGCGCAAGCGCGAGTCCGAGGAAGCCGAGGCGAGCGTCTGATGGCGGCCACCTGGGCGAAGGCACCCGATTTCGCCGATCAGCCCGCTCGGCGAGCCGAAGTGCGCGCCCAGACGGTGGTCGACAAGCAGCGGTATCTGGAGGACGGCCTGACACCCCTGCGGTGCCGGGCCTGCCAAAGTCATGTGCTGGTGCGCAAGAGCAGCACCCACCAGACGTCGGTGCAGTGGACCGGCAACCCCGCCGAGCACTGCCCGGTTTTCGCCGCACTGAGCGCGACCGGTCACGGGCCGGGTCGCCCTGACTCGTGTCCGGATCTCGAGCGCACCATCGCCTGGGCCGTGGACGAGGGCGTGCTCGAAATTCCTGAGTGATCAGGCTGTTCGGGATCGGCGGGCGGCGATCGATTCGCCCGCCGATTACCGCGGCGGTGACCGCGCTGTCGCGGCCGAGTCGTGCTCCGACTACGTTGACGGGAACAAAAGAGACCTTCGTGCCGAAACGGATCAGTCCGATTCGGCGCCGCAGGAGGGAGTTTCCGCGATGCTGGTGCGGCATCTGGACTGCGCGACCATGTGCCCGGTCGGCGGACGAGCGCTGCTCGGCAGCGGTGGTCTGCTGACCGGCGGGCTGGTCGGCCATTGCCTGCTCGTCGAGTCCGATGACGGGCTGGTGCTGGTGGACACGGGCTTCGGCATGGCCGACGTGCTCGACCGGGGCAGGCTCGGTTTCGGTACCTCGCGGTTGCTGCGTCCCCGGTTGCGCCCGGAACACACCGCGCTGCACCAGATCCGCGCGCTGGGCTATCGGCGCGAGGACGTCCGGCACATCGTGCTCACCCATCTCGATCTCGATCACGCGGGCGGGCTGTCCGACTTCCCCGACGCCACCGTGCACGTCTTCGCCGACGAACTCGACGCCGCGACCCAGCGCCCCACCCTCGGGGAGAAGATGCGGTATCAGCCGCGCCAGTGGGAACACGGCCCCCGCTGGCTGGCCCACGAGACCGGCGCGGACACCTGGTTCGGCTTCACCGCCGTCCCGGTGCTCGAGGACATCATGCTGATCCCGCTGGTCGGCCACACGCGCGGGCACAGCGGCGTCGCGGTCCGGCAGAGCGACGGATGGTTGCTGCACTGCGGCGACGCCTATTTCCACCACCGGCAGCTGGCGGCGGGGAAGGCGCGTCCCCCGGTCGGCCTCGGCGTGTTCGAGGTGTTCGCGAGCACGCTCGGACGAGAGCGGGTGGAGAACCTGGAACGGCTGCGCACGCTGCACGCCGACCATGGCGAGCGGGTGCGAATGTTCTGCGCGCACGATCCGCATGAGCTCGAGCGATTCGCCGCCGTGCCGGTGCGCTGAGCCCGGTCAGTCCAGCCGGAAATCCGCGAAGTCGAATCCCGGCGCGACGATGCAGCTGACCAGCACGTATTCCGCAGTCGCAGGCCGCGCCGACTGGCTGACCCCGCCCGGCACCACCGCTTGGAGCGCCTGACCGTGCTCCAGGTCGGGGCCGAGGATCACCTCCTCGCCGCCGATCTCCAGTGCCAGCGGTCCGCCACGGTGCCAGAGCCACAGCTCGTCGGAGCGCACCGTGTGCGGGGCGGACCGCTCGCCCGGCAGCAGCAGGAAATGGATCGCGGTGGCGGCGGCGCGCGGGCCCGGATAACCCTCCGGTGTGAATTCCACCGGGCTGCGCCAGGTTTGGCGGTACCAGCCGCCTTCGGGATGCGGCGCGAGATCGAGGGCGACAGCGAGCGGCGGTCGATTGTCGGTCATCGTTCGACTATGCCCGATCCTTCGCCGACGCTCGGCTTTCCTCGATACGCCAGGTGATACCGAAAGGCGCCAGCGCGTCCAGGAAATCGGCGGGGTCGAACGCCTCCGCCGGCGCGAGGGCGCCGGGCGCCGCGGCTCCGCCGGCCAAGCGGACCGCCGACTCCACCGCCATCAACGCCGAATCGCGGTAGGAGTCGACGCCGCTGAGCACGCCGCGGACCTGCCGCCCGTCCGCGCCGAACGCGTCGACGACGAGGTCGTAGCGCAGGTCCGCGCCGGGCGCGTCGGGCAGCGTGTCGATCAGTTCGGCGGTGAACCCGCTGAGTGTGTCGAGGATCGAGGTGGCGAGGACGCCCTCGACGTAGGAGACGTCCGAGTGCCGCGGGATGGTCAGGACCGGGGGCTGCGGGAATTTGGCGACGGTGGTCGGCTCGGTGTCACCGGGGAAGGTCATCTTCTCGCGGCGCGCCGTCGCGCCGGTGCGCAGTTCGCCGTCGGCGTAGTGCCAGCCGCCGCCGCGGAACCAATCCAAACTGGCGAGCACCGTCTTCGCGCTGCCTTTGGAACCATTGCCGCCGCTCTTGCTCAGATGGCTCAACACCACCTCGGCCGGCCCGGGCACCCGGCGCGTGATGAGGTGTGCCAGCAGGTCGCCGGGGAGGTTGCTGTCGGTGACGCCGGAGACCACGGTGACGCCGGCCGCCGCCACGCGCGGTCCGAACTCGTCGAGCACGCGCTTCAGGAAAAGCTGCTCGCCGGACATGTCGGTGTAGTGCGCACCCGCGTCGATCGCGGCGGCCAGCACCGCCGAGCCGTGCTCGACATAGGCGGGCAAGCTGCTGATCACCACATCCGCTCCGGTGAACGCGGTGACCAGAGCCGTGTGATCGGACAGGTCGGCTACCCGGATGTCGGCTTCGGGCAGGTCCGCGGCATCGGCAGCGGCTCGGACGCGATCGGCGTCGCGGCCCACGAGGATCGGGTCGACGCCGCGGCGGCGCAGTTCGGCGAGCAGGTAGCCGCCGGTGTGTCCGGTCGCGCCGTAGACGGCGATGGTGGCGGTGGTTTCGGTCGATGTCATGAATAGAAAGCTATTGGCTTCTTGTGAGCCGGACAATGCGTAGAGCGCTCGATACTTTGTCCGAAACACTCAAATGTAGAGTGCTACGGTGAACGGGTGGATATTCTCAGCGAGACCATCGCGGCCATCCGCACCGGCAGTCCCACCTCCGGCCTGTTCATCCGGCACGCTCCGTGGGGTCGGCGGTACCCGGTAGTGCCGGGCGCGGGTTTCCACGTGGTCTTACAGGGCTCTTGCTGGGTGGTGCCGCCGGACGGCGAACCCATTGCACTCGGCGTGGGGGACGTGCTGTTCATGCCGCGCGGGGCCGACCACGACTTGGTGGACAGTCTGGACACCCCGGTCACCGAGAGCGCGCAGCCCGGTGAGCCACGGGAGATCGTAGGGCCGGGCGTGCGGACCGCCTTGCTTTGCGGCGCTTATGAACTCGGCCGCAGCCGCACCCATCCGATCCTCGACGAGCTGCCCGAGTTCATCCATCTGCCCGCGCGTCCGGGGCGACATCCCGCGCTGCGCGGCGCGGTCGACCTGCTGGCCGCGGAGATCGCCGAGCCCCGTCCGGGCAGCGACGCGGCCGTGCCCGCGATCCTCGAGACGTTGCTGCTGTTCATCCTGCGCGCCTGGTTCGACGAGCAGTCCGACCTGTGCTCCTCCGGCTGGGCGGGCGCCTTCGCCGATCCCGCGGTCGCGGCGGCGCTGCGCGCGGTGCACGAGGAACCCGCCCGCGCCTGGACCGTCGCCGACCTCGGTGACATCGCGGGCGTCTCCCGCGCCACCCTCGCGCGTCGCTTCATCGCGACGGTCGGCGAACCGCCGCTGGCTTACGTGACCCGCTGGCGCATGCTGACCGCCGCTCGCCTGCTCCGCGACACCGACAGCAGTCTCGGCGCGCTGGCGCGGCGGGTCGGATACACCTCGGAGTTCGCCTTCGCGAAGGCCTTCAAACGCGAATACGGCGTGGCGCCGGGCCAATACCGCCGTGCGGCCGACAGTCCGCCATTGGTCGCGGTCTGACCGGGCCGCCGCCGCATATCGCTCGACCGGACCGGCAAGTGCGCGGTCACGGCGCGAGGACTGATCCCTGCCCGCGCCGTATGACGTGGTGACCGAGGGGAACGCCGCCGAAAGGGGCGAGACTCGCGGGCTGTCGCCGAACTCAGCTGAACGGCGAGCGTGGCCTTTCCTGGAGTTCACCGTCGACGTAGATGTCGACCTTCTCGTTGTAGAAGCAGACCAGCCCGGCGACCTTCTGGCTCTCCGGAAGCGGCGTGCGGTAGCCCCACACATAGTCGGGATACTCGTTGCCGCCGACGCGGACGGTCCAGTAGTCGGCGGTGCCCTTGTACGGGCAGCTGGTGTGGGTGGCCGACGGATACAGCAGATCCATGCGGACGTCCGTCATCGGCAGGTAGTACCGCGCGGGCAGACCCGTTTCGAAGAGGATGCGCGGCCCGTGCGAGTCGGCCACGGTGACCCCGTCGATCTCCACCCGCACATGCCGGGAGCTGGCCAGGATGTCGACGCGCGAGTACGGGTTGCGCGGGTGGACGTAGATCGGTTCGTCCTCCTCGAACCACTCGTCCATCGCGCCCCACTCCAAGCGAACCAGCTCGCGCAATTCGGTCAGCGGCGAGTCGTGGTAGCGCAGCGCCGCCCCGCCCGCTGTCGTGCCGTCGACCACGAGGTCGTAGACCGTCGCGTCGCCGCGGCTGGTGGAGTGCTGGGTCTGCCCGTTCGGTTCGAGCTTGGCGCGCAGGTCGGTGACGGGCAGATAGTAGGTCGGATAGTGCGGGTTCTCCCAGACCAGCACCGGCCGCACGCTGTCGGCCACCAAGTGCCCGCCCAGATAGACGCGCACACGCTTCTGGCTGGTCTCGACGCTGACGCGCCCCCGCTTCGCTTCGGTCATATCTCCTGACCGTACTCCTCGCACCGGCCCGCGCCAGGGTGCGGAAACGGCGAAGGCAGCCACGCTGGCGGCTGCCTTCGGTGCGCTCGGGGATCAGTCGTCGCCGACCGTGATGGCCTGGGCTTCCTCGACGCTGTGCGGTGCGGGATCGTGGTCGTCGAGGTGGGCCAAGGCGGCGCGCCCGGCGAGCAGGACGACGACCGCGGCGGCGGTGCACGCCGCGCCCACCCAGAACGGCAGCGAGACGCTGTGCTCGCCGAGCTTGCCCGCGAGGTAGGGCGCCGCGGCGCCGCCCGCGAAGCGGACGAAGCTGTAGGCCGCCGAGGCGGTGGACCGCTCCACCGGCGCGGAGATCATCACGGCCTCGGTGATCAGCGTGTTGTTCACGCCGAGGAACAGGCCTGCCAGCACGGTGCCGACGATCAACACCGGCTTGTGCTCGGCGAACACGGCCATCATCGCCAGGTCGGCGGCGAACAGGCCCAGGGAGAGTCCCATCATCGGCAGCGAACCGAACCGGCGCTGCAACCGGGGAGCGAGGAAGACCGACGCGATCGCCAGCAGTACACCCCAGCCGCAGAAGATGAAGCCGATCGCATAGGTGCCCATATCCAGCGGGAACGGGGTGTAGGCGAGCAGGGTGAAGAAGCCGAAGTTGTACAGCAGGGCGGTGATGCTCACGATCAGCAGCCCCCGATAACGCAAGGCGCGGAACGGCGCGGCGATCGAGGTGTGATGCGTCGGCTTGGGCCCGTCCGGCAGCAGGACGACGATGCTCACCAGCGCGATGGCCATCAGCACCGATACGCCGAAGAACGGTCCGCGCCAGCTGATTCCGCCGAGCACGCCGCCGACCAGCGGGCCGGTCGCGATGCCGATGCCGAGCGCCGCCTCGTAGAGGATGATCGCGCGGGCCACGCCGCCGCTGGCCGCGCCGACGATGGTGGCCAGCGCCGTGGCGATGAACAGCGCGTTGCCCAGGCCCCAGCCCGCGCGGAAGCCGACGATCTGCGCCACCGTATTCGACATACCGGCCAGCGCCGCGAACACGATGATGATCGTCAACCCTGCCAGCAGCGTCTTCTTCGCGCCGAAGCGGCTGGACACCACGCCGGTGACCAGCATGGCCACGCCGGTCACCAGCATGTAGCTGGTGAACAGCAGCGACACCTGGGACGGGGACGCGTTCAGTTGCTCGCCGATCGGTTTGAGAATGGGATCGACCAGGCCGATGCCCATGAACGCGATCACGCTCGCGAACGCGACCGCCCAGACGGCTTTCGGTTGCTTGGTGTTGTCCGCGACCGGTGCGCGGGTGGGAGCCAAAGTGCTCATCAGTGTTCCCTCGAGATCGGATCGTGCTGTCGCGTAGCCGTTTTCAGGGCCTCCAGCAGGTCGTGCAGTTCGGTGTCCAGCCGGGCCAGTCGCTCGGTGTCGAAGCCGGGCAGGTGTTCGCCGATCGCGGTGGCGAATGCGCGGCGGAACTCGGCCAGCCGGGTCCGCCCGGCCGGGGTGAGTTCGACGATCACGGCCCGGAAGTCCTCCGGGTCCTTGCGCCGGGTCGCGTAGCCTTCCGCGACCAGCTTGCCGATCAGCGCCGTTGCCGCCGGCTGTGAACATCGGTCGATCCTGGCGAATTCGCTGACGCGCAGCGCGCCGTGTTCGTCGAGCACCGCCAGCGCCCGCAACATGGCCCGCGGCAGGTCGTCGCCGCTGATCACCCCGGCCAGCCGAGTGAGCCTGCCCGCGGTGACGAGGAGGTCGACGACGATGTCATCCGCTACGTTCACCTGAGCTTGCCGCACGAGGAATATTATTACATAGGCTAACTATCTATTTACGGTGAAGTCGGCCACATGAGGTGGATCCCGGCGGAACGGTGGGTTCGGCCGGGTTGCCCAAGTCGGCGGTGAGGGAGTCAATCCACCTGTCCAGCAACGGTATTCGTCGATTCTTCGTAGTGGATGTCATATGCCGCCGCGATGGGATTGATCTTCACCGGATCCAGCACGCCCTCGGTCAGCACCGATGCTCCGGCTTCGAAAAGGTCCTCCAGATAGCACTCCCAGCCGCCGGGTGAGGAGATCTGCAGCACTCGTGGCGGCGGCTGCGATCCGCAGCGCAGGGCATGCGGCACGCCGTGTGGCAGCAACACGAACATGCCTTCCGTCGCGGAAAGGGTTCGGTCGTCGAACTCGACGTCGAGGGTTCCTTCGAGCACGTAGACGCATTCGTCCGCGATGTGGTGTGTGTGCCGGGGGATATCGCGCGCGAGGGTCACTTCCAGCAGGGAGAACCTGCCCTCGGTGTCGGCGGTGGTGGCCTTCACCGCGAACGCGGGCGGCAGCGGCACTCGGCCGGGCCGTGCCTCGCCGGGGGTCAGAACGCGGAAACGATTGTGGGACATGAAGTGCTACCCTTCGAAGCGATGAAACGGAACCGGAATCCGATTCCGTTTGAAGCGTAAACACGGAGGGATCGTCAGTGTCAAGGCCACCATCGGCCCGCAAGCAGCGCGCCGACGCCACGCTCAACCGCGCCCGCATCGTGTCCGTGGCGCGCACGCTGTTCGCCGAGCACGGCAGTGCCGTGCCACTGACCGAGATCGCGCGCGCCGCCGGAGTCGGCGTCGGAACCGTCTACCGTCATTTCCCCACCCATGCCGACCTCATCGAGGCCGCGGCCGAGCAGCGCTTCGCCGAGATCGAGGAGTTCGCCCGCACCGAATGCCTGCGCGCCGAGCCCGGCGAGGGGCTCGCACGCTACCTGCTTCATGTCGGCGAGGTGCTGGCGGCCGACCGGGGCTTGTCGGCGGCGATCGAGACGGCGCGGCAGTCGGCGGGCAGCGAGCCGAGGGGCGAATCCCGCGGCAGGCTCGAGGACGTGATCGGCGAGCTCGTCGAGCGGGACCGAGCCGCGGGAACATTGCGTGACGACTGCACGGTGGCGGACGTCTACATGATCGTCGGCGCGTTGTCCGCCACCATCGGCAGCGGCAGCGGTGATTGGCGCAGGCTCGTGCGGATCGTTCTGCACGGCCTGCGCCCCGATGCGGCCCGTGGACGCTCGGAGGAGTGAACTCGGAGGTCAGCCGGGGGCTATGTTGGCGTTGCGGTGGAAGACGTTGCCCGGGTCGTAGTCGGCTTTGATGTGCGCCAGCTTCGCGTATTTCGTGCGTCCGTACGATTCGCGAACCCGGGCATGGTCCGGGTCGGCCATGAAATTGACATACCCGCCCTGGTTGGAAGCCAATGGACGCAGCGCATCCCACGTCGTACGCACCCATTCCCGGTCCAGCGCGAGCGTCTCGGTGTCGGGAGTGATCGCGGTGATGTTGCACTCGTAATGCGAACGGCGCGTGCCGCCGAATGCCGTGTCGTCCTCACCGACAGTGCTGAACGTGCCGCTGAGCGGGAAGATCGGCATGAACGACAGCGGCGCGGTTTTCCTGGCCGCGTTCGCGATCAGCACCGCGATGGCGTCGTTGGAGAAATCGTCGAGGTCGAGCGCCTTCTCGTAGCCGTACAGGCCCCACGGCGCTGCCGCGTCGAGCATTCGCTGCAATCCGGCATACGGCATCGGGGTGCGGAATTCGAACAGCGGCGGCAGGGCGTTCCGGATCGGCGCCACCGCGGCGGCGTGCTCCTCGGCCGTGCCGAAACCGGCGACGATCAGGGCATGGCCCGCGTGGCCGTGGTATCGCTCCGGGACGAAATGCGCGGGCGGCGCCGACATCGCCAGCGCGATCAACGCTCCCGACCGGCGCGGCAGAGTGGGGATGAACTCACGGATCAAGCGGAGTGCGTCGGTGCCGTCCGGCATGTCCCAGAAGAGCAAGCCGAGGTGGATTTCCGGCCCGACGTGATGCAGGCGGTACTCGAATTCGGTGACCACTCCGAAATTTCCGCCGCCGCCGCGCAACGCCCAGAACAATTCCGCGTTCTCGGTCTCCGACGCCCGTACCACCTGGCCGTCGGCGAGCACCACCTGCGCCGAGACGAGGTTGTCGATGGCCAGCCCCGCCATGCGGGTCAGCCAGCCCATGCCGCCGCCGAGGGTGAGGCCGCCGACGCCGGTATCGCTGATCACTCCGCCGGTCACCGCCAACCCGTACTTCTGGGTCGCGGCGTCCATGTCCGCCATCGTCGCTCCGCCGCCGACCCGGGCCCGCTCGGCTTCCGGATTCACCACGACGCCCTTGAGGGCGCTCAGGTTGATCATCAGGCCGCCTTCGCCGACCGCGGTCCCACTGTAGGAGTGGCCGCCGCCGCGAACGGATATCTCCAGCCCCCGGTCCCGGCCGAAGGCCAACGCCGCGGCCACGTCACGCGGTGACAGGCACTGGGCGATCACGGCGGGGTGCCGGTCTATGTCCCCGTTCCAGATGGCGCGGGCCCGGTCGTACCCGGTATCCGCTGGGCCGTACACCGGCCCGTCCATGGTGGACCGTAATGCTTCGAGATCGGAATGCACTGTTTGCGTCATGGCATCCTCCCGGCTGGTGGGCCCCGACGACTTTTGGGAGGCGAGCCGGCATATCGACTCGCTACGGCACCGATTCCGACCTGCGGTGCCACTCGAAAACGCATCCCCCGGCATGCGCGTGTGGCGCTTGTCACATCTTAGTGCATCGGGACCATGCCGGACAGCCTATCGAGGAAGGGCGCGCCGCCGACCAGGTCGGCGCGCCCTGACCCGGCTCAGGCGGGCTGCGTCATCGGGCGGTGCGCGGCCCCGAACAGCTGCGCGTCCGCGTGGGCGCGCTTGAAGAACAGATGCGCGTCGTGTTCCCAGGTGATCGCGATGCCACCGTGCAACTGGACGGTCTCGGCCGCGATGGCGGTGAGCGCCTCCGAGCAGTGCACGCGGGCGACCCAGACGTCCTCGGCGGCCGACGGGCTGTCCGCCGCCACCGCCGCGGTCGCCGCGACGGACGCGGACCGGGCCGATTCCAGCAGCACGTACATGTCCGCCATGCGGTGCTTGAGCGCCTGGAAACTGCCGATCACCCGGCCGAACTGCACGCGGGATTTGGCGTAGTCGACCGTCGTCTCCAGGCAGCGGTCGGCGGCGCCGACCTGCTCCGCCGCCACCGCCGCCCACGCGATCTCGCGCAGCCGGGCGACCGTCCCGGACTGGTCACCCGAGCCGAGCCGTCGCGCGTGCGCGTCGGCGAAACCGACTTCGGCCAGTTTGCGGGTGGGGTCCATGGTGGGCGCGGGCCTGCGGGTGACGCCCGGCGCGGTGGGTTCGATCTCGAACAGACCGGTCGGCGTGACGACGACGAAGGTGTCGGCCGACATACCGTCGAGCACGTAGTGCGCGGTCCCGGTGAGGGCGCCGTCCTTCTCGTGCACACCCGGCTCGTCCCAGCCGCGCTCGTCGGCCCAGCAGACCGCGATCGTGCGCGTGCCCTCCGCCACCTCGGGCAGTAGCCGTGCGCACGCTTCGTCGTCGCCCGAAAGCAGCACCGCCTGTCCACCGAGAACGGCGGAGCCGAGCATCGGAACCCCGGCGAGCGTGCGACCCAATTCGCCCACCACCAGCAGGGATTCGACCAGGCTCGCACCGAAGCCGCCGTATTCCTCGGGAATCGCCAGCGCCGCGACGCCGATCTGCTCGCACAGCAGCCGCCACAGCGCCGGGTCGTAGCCGAGTTCGCTGTCCATCGCGGCGCGCACCGCCGCGGACCCGGCGTGCTTGGTCAGCAGTGCACGCACCGAGGCGAGGAATTCCTGGTGTTCGGCGGTCATGCGATGCCTCGCTCGGCGCGTTCCCGGTCGGTGTCCTCCCGCAGCGCCCGTGCGATCCGGGCGCGATGCAGGTCCGGTGTGCCCCAGGCCGAACGCAGCGCGGTCACCTTGGTCAGCCACAGCGACAGGTCGTACTCGGCGGTGTAACCGATCGCGCCGTGTACCTGGAGCGCGGTGCGGGCCGCGCGGTAGGCGGCGTCGCCGCAGGCGATCACGGCGGCCGAGACGTCGCGGCTCCGAGTTGGTCCGGTCATGGTCAGCGCGGCCCGGTAGAGCAGCGGCTCGGCCAGGTCCAGCGCGATGAGCACGTCGGCCAGCTTCTGCTTCACAGCCTGGAACTCGCCGATCGGTTTACCGAATTGCTTGCGCTGCTTGGCGTATTCGGTGGACGCGTGCAGCAGGGCCTTTCCCGCGCCGAGCAGCTGGGCCGCGCAGGCCAGCGCGCCGGTGTCGAAACCGGCGGCCACGGCCGCGGCGACCTGCCCACCCTCGGCGACGGGCTCGGCCGCGGCGACCGTGAACAGGCGGCGGGCGGGATCGACCGATCGCACCAGGCCGCTGCGGTGCCCGAGGGACAGCTGCTCACCGGCCAGCAGGACCACCTCGGCGGTGTCGGCGTCCAGCGCGACACCGCTCGCGAAGGCGACGGTGCCCAGCGCCGTGCCCTCCGCGAAGCCGGGCAGCCAGCGCTCGGCCGGATCACGGTCAGGAAGCGCTTGCAGCAGAGCCGGAATCGCGGCGGCGGTCTCCAGCACCGGTCCCGGCACGGCTGCCCGGCCGATCTCCTGGAACGCCACGACCAGATCGATCGGTTCGGCGCCGATGCCGCCGTGCTCCTCCGCCACGGCCAGACCCAGCACACCGGCCTCGGCCAGTTGCCGGATCAACGCGCGACCGGGCCCGCTGTCGCCGGACGCCCACGCGCGCACGGCGGAGGGCGCGCGGCCCGCCTCCAGCAGTTTGCGCAGGCTGGCGGCGAAATCGAGTTGTTCGGGGCTGAGCGCGAATCTCATCGGCTGCTTCCTCTCGGTAGTCCGAGCAGCCGCTCGGCGATGATGTTGCGCTGGATCTCGTTGGTGCCCGCGTAGATCGGTCCCGACAGCGCGAACAGGTATCCGTCCGTCCACGGCCCGGAACGTTCCGCCGCCGGACCGAGCACCTCGAGCGCGGTCTCGTGCATGGCGATGTCGAGTTCGGACCAGAACACCTTCGTGATCGAGGATTCCGCGCCGAGCTTGCCGCCTTCGTTGAGCCGGGTGACCGTGCCGAACGTGTGCAGCCGGTAGGCCTCGCTGCCGATCCAGGCGTCCACCACCGCGTCGCGCTGCGCGGTGTTGTCCTCGTCGCCCGCCTCGCGCCACAAATCGATCAGCCGTCGCGCGGTGGCGCTGAACCGCCCGGGGCTGCGCAGCGAGAGGCCGCGTTCGTTGCTGGAGGTGCTCATCGCGACGCGCCAGCCCTCGCCGGGCGCGCCTATGACGTCGCGGTCGGGCACGAACACGTCGTCGAGGAAGATCTCCGCGAAGCCGGGTTCGCCGTCCAGCTGCGGGATCGGGCGCACCGAGACCCCGTCGGCGGTCAGCGGGAACATCACGTAGGTGAGGCCCTTGTGCCGCTCGGCCTCCGGGTCGCTGCGGAACAGTCCGAAGGCCCAGTCCGCGAAGGCGGCGCGCGAACTCCACGTCTTCTGGCCGCTCAGCAGCCAGCCGCCGTTGGTGCGCCGGGCGGTCGAGCGGATACCGGCCAGGTCGCTGCCCGCTTCGGGCTCCGACCACGCCTGCGCCCAGATGTCGTCGCCGCGCGCCATCCGCGGCATGATCCGTTCCAGCTGTTCCGTGGTGCCGTGCTCGAAAAGGGTTGGCGCCAGCAGGAATATGCCGTTCTGGCTGACCCGCCCCGGCGCGCCCGCCGCGTAGTACTCCTGCTCGAACAGCACCCACTCCAGCAGCGACGCATCGCGCCCGCCGAACTCCTCCGGCCATGCCACCACCGAGAGCCGGGCGTCGGCGAGGGTGCGCTCCCACGCGCGATGCGCCTCGAATCCCGCCTTGGTGTCCATGGAGGGCAGCGGTTTCGCGGGTTTGTTCGCGGCCAGGAATTCGCGGACCTCCCGCTGGAATTCCTGGGTCGTCAGATCGAGATCCAGATCCACTAGGTCGTTCCGTTCTGTTCTGCGGTGCTCGCGGAGGCCTTCATCGACTTGGCGTTCATGCCGCCCAGCGAGTCGGCGCCGACCTCGGCGTTGTGCGCGTGCGCGAAGTGGTGCAGGCCGAAGACCGAATCCATGCCCGAGCGCATGCCCATCAGGTCCTCGGCCTGATTGACCGCTTTCTTCGTCAGCGCGAGACCGAATTGCGGCATGGTGGCGATCTTCTCGGCCAGCGCGAGGGTTTCGGCCTCCAGTTCGGCGCGCGGCACCACCCGGTTGACCATGCCCCACTCCTTGGCCTGCGCGGCTCCGAACCGGTCGCCGGTGAACAGGAACTCCTTGGCCGCGCGCGGACCCATCACCCACGGGTGCGCGAAGTACTCGACGCCCGGAATGCCCATGCGGACCACGGGATCGGAGAAGAACGCGTCGTCGGAGGCGATGATCAGATCGCACACCCAGGCCAGCATGAGCCCGCCCGCGATGCAGGCGCCCTGCACCATGGCGATGGTCGGCTTGGGGATCTCCCGCCAGCGCCTGCACATGCCGAGGTAGACCTCGAGCTCGCGGGCGAAGCGCTGGTCGCCGCCGGCCCGGTCCACGTGGTCCCACCACAGCGCGGCCTTGTTCTGGTACCGCACGTGGTGGTCGCGGCCGGGCGTGCCGATGTCGTGCCCGGCGCTGAAGTGTTTGCCGTTGCCCGCGAGCACGATCACTCCGACCTCGGGGTCCTCCACGGCGCGCTCGAACGCGGCGTCGAGGGCGTAGGTCATCACCGAGTTCTGCGCGTTGCGGTAGTCCGGCCGGTTCAGCGTGACGATCGCGACGCGTCCGCGCCGCTCGTAGGTGACGACCTCACCTTCGTCCGGGATCGCCGGACCCTCGTCCGGGGTTGCCGGTTCCGACATTACGACTTCTCCTCACGTAGTTGACGCTTGAGCACTTTCCCGGCGGCGCTGTAGGGCAGCTGGTCGCGGAACTCGACGAACCGCGGCACTTTGAAATTGGCCAGCACGGTGGTGGCGTGGGCGAGCACCTGGTCCTCGGTGAGGCCCGAGCCGGGCTTGCGCACCACGTACGCCTTGCCCACCTCGCCCATCCTGGTGTCGGGCACGCCGATGACCGCCGACTCCGCGACGCCGTCCAGCCGGGCCAGCGCCTGTTCCACTTCGGCGGGGTAGACGTTGAAGCCGCCGGAGATGTACATGTCCTTGAGCCGGTCGGTGATCGTCAGGTATCCGCGGTCGTCGACCGTGCCGATGTCGCCGGTGTGCAGCCAGCCGTCCTCGTCGATCGTCTCCGCGGTGCTTTCCGGGTCGTCCAGGTATCCGAGCATCACGTTCGGCCCGCGCAGCAGGACCTCGCCCGCCTCGCCGAGGCGCAACTCGAAATCCGCGATCGGCCTGCCGCAGGTGTTCGCGATGGTCTCGGCGTCGTCGTCGACGCGGCACATGGTGCCGAAACCCGCGCTCTCGGACAGGCCGTAGGCGGTGATGACGACGTCGAAGGCCAGTTCCGAGCGCATCCGCTCGATCAGCACCACCGGCACCGTCGCCGCTCCGGTGACGGCCACGCGCAGGGAGCTCAAGTCGAATTCGGCGCGGCGCGGGAAATCCAGGATCGTCTGGTAGATCGTCGGCGGACCGGGCAGCACGGTGATCCGCTCCGCGCCGATCCGCCGCATCGTCTCCGGTACGTCGAAGGTGACCTGCGGGATGATCGTGGCGCCCGTGACCAGGCAGGCGAGGATGCCCGCCTTGTATCCGAAGTTGTGGAAGAACGGGTTCACCACCAGATACCGGTCGTCGCCCCGCAAGGTGGCGCACTCCGCCCAGGCCCGCACCACCGAAAGCGCCTGCCGGTGCGCGACCAGCGTGCCCTTGCTGCGGCCGGTGGTTCCGGAGGTGAACAGGATGTCGGAGATGTCGTCGGGGCGGACCGACTCGGCGCGTTCCTCGGCTTCGGCCACGGTGACCGGCGCGGCGACGGTCGCGAGTTCCGACCAGTCCAGCGCGGCGATGTCGGTGTTCTCCGTGCCGGGTTCGACCGGGATCACCACCACCGTGTCGATGGCCAGATCGGACGTGCGCAGTTCGGCCAAGCGGTCGCGGCCGAGGAAGGGCCCCGCGATGAACAGGGCTTTCGCGTCCACCCGTCCGAGCACGTCGGCGGCCTCGTCGGCCACGTAGCGGGTGTTCAGCGGCACCAGCGCCGCGCCCGCGTAGTGCGCGGCGAGCGCGGCGATCACCCAGTGGTGGGTATTGGGCGCCCACATGGCCACCCGGTCGCCCGTCCGCACCCCGCGTGCGATGAGCGCCCGTGCCACTTCCTGGACCGCCTCGAGCAACTGGGCCCAGTTCAGCCGCACCTCGCCGTCGGCGATCGCCGGGGCGTCGCCGAAGGTCCGAGCGGCGTGGTGCAGTGCCATCGGTGTCGTCTGTGCAGGGGTTGTCACGGTTGTCCTTACCGTCCGCGAGCGAGTTATGCGTGCACTCTACAAAGCAAGTGCTTGGTAGGTTATCCTACCGGCGTGGGTGCGATCCAGACCTCAGAATCCGACACCGCCGCTCCGGACGGGCGGTTTTCCGCTGTGCAGGACGAGCGATTCGCCGCCGAAGTGCGCGAGTGGCTGGAGGAGAACCTCAACGGCGAATTCCGCGCGCTGCGCGGCCTCGGCGGTCCCGGCCGCGAACACGAGGCGTTCGACGAACGCCTGGCCTGGGACCGGCACCTGGCCGCGGCCGGGTGGACCTGCCTGGGCTGGCCGAAGGAGTACGGCGGCCGCGAGGCCACGGTGCGCCAGCAGGTCATCTTCCACGAGGAGTACGCCAAGGCGAACGCCCCCGCGCGGGTGTCGCACGTCGGCGAGGAACTGCTCGGCCCGACCTTGCTCGCGTTCGGCACCCAGGCCCAGAAGGACCGCTTCCTGCCCGGCATCCGCAACGTCAGCGAACTGTGGTGCCAGGGTTATTCGGAGCCCGGCGCAGGCTCCGACCTGGCCGCCATCACCACCTCGGCGCACCTGGACGGCGACGAGTGGTCGATCAACGGGCAGAAGATCTGGACCTCGCTGGCTCACGTGGCCGACTGGTGCTTCGTCGTCGCCCGCACCGAGCGCGGCTCCGCCAGGCACAAGGGTCTGTCCTACCTGCTGGTCCCGATGCGGCAGCCGGGCATCGATGTGCGTCCGATCATTCAGCTGACCGGGACCTCGGAATTCAACGAGGTCTTCTTCGACAACGCCCGCACCGCGGCCGACCTGGTGGTCGGCGAGCCGGGCGACGGCTGGCGGATCGCCATGGGCACGCTCACCTTCGAGCGCGGCATCTCCACCTTGGGTCAGCAGATCCGGTTCGCCCGCGAACTGGCCGACATCGAGGCTCTGGCCCGCCGCACCGGCGCGGCCGACGACCCGCTGATCGCCGACCGGATCGACCGCGCCTGGGTCGGGTTGCGCGTGCTGCGCGCGCACGCCATGCGCACGATGGAGGGCGCGGGCGTGGACGACGGCGCTGGCCAGGCCTCGGTGGCGAAACTGCTGTGGGCCAATTGGCATCGCGGGCTGGGGGAGCTGGCGATGGCCGTGCTCGGCGCCCGCGGCCTGGTGGCGGGCGAGAACGATCTCAACGAATGGCAGCGGCTGTATCTGTTCACCCGCGCCGACACCATCTACGGAGGTTCGAACGAAGTGCAGCGCAACATCATCGCCGAGCGGGTGCTCGGCCTGCCGCGCGAGGCCCGCCCGTGACCGGGCCGCTGTCGGTCGCCCCCGCGCCCGTTCCTGGGCACGGCCTGCTGACCGGACGTTCGGCCGTGATCACCGCGGCGGCGGGCACCGGCATCGGCTCGGCCACCGCGCGCAGGCTGCTGGCCGAGGGCGCGGACGTGGTGGTCTCCGACTGGCACGAGCGGCGTCTGGCCGAGACCGCGACCGAGCTGGCCGCCGAGTTCCCGGACCGGCGGGTCGCCTCGATCCCGTGCGACGTGCAGAGCACCGAACAGGTGAACGCGCTGATCCGCGGCGCCGCCGAGGCCGTCGGCCGCATCGACGTCATGGTCAACAACGCCGGGCTGGGCGGGGAGACGCCCGTGGTCGACATGACCGACGAGCAGTGGGACCGCGTCCTCGACATCACCCTCAACGGCACCTTCCGCTGCACCAGGGCCGCCCTCGGTTACTTCCGCGACGCGGGCCACGGCGGCGTGATCGTGAACAACGCCAGCGTGCTCGGCTGGCGCGCGCAGTACGGCCAGGCGCACTACGCGGCGGCCAAGGCGGGCGTCATGGCGTTGACCAGGTGCAGCGCAATCGAGGCTGCCGAACTCGGCGTCCGGATCAATGCGGTGGCCCCGAGCATCGCCAGGCACGCCTTCCTGGACAAGGTCAGCTCGACCGAGCTGCTCGACCGGCTGTCGGAGCGCGAGGCGTTCGGCCGCGCGGCCGAGCCCTGGGAGGTCGCCGCCACGATCGCGATGCTGGCCAGTGGCTACACCACTTACCTGACCGGCGAGGTGGTCTCGATCAGCAGCCAACGCGCCTGAGCCACGGGCTTTTCGGGCTCGTCCGCTCTGCATGAGGCGGACGAGCGCACCCCGGCGACCATCGAGCAGCCGTTCGTCCGCCACGCCCGGAGAGATCTTCCACGCCGTATTGCGATCGCCTTCTCGCATCGCGGCTGCCGCGTGAAATGGGCGGCTGATCAGGTGGAAAAGGACGAGCCGGAGCGCGGCGCGGTGTGCCATGCTGGATGAGATCGGATCAGCGCTCTTCAAGGGGGCGATGGCTATGGGTCGCGATCGCCCACCTGCCCGCGAACAACTGGAACTCGATGTGGTGCGCGAAGTCGTGCTGGCCAGGCGACGGCTCGACAGCCTCGTCCTCTCGGCCCTCACCCTCGGCGCCGAGCTCATCGAGCACACCTCCGAAAGCGCGGTCGCCACGGCCGCCGAGCGGATTCTCGAGCAGCACGCCGTCGACGAGGGAGAGGTCGCCCGCGATCCGCGGGGCGCCCTGCGGGCCGATCTGGCGCGCGATCGCGAGCGCGCCCGGCGCATCGGACTCAGCGCCGACAGCACGGAGAGCGAGCAGGAGCAGCGCAGGCAGCGCCAGACGGACTTGCTGTGCGAGGTGCGCGCCGACTTGCTCGCGGTGGTCGCGAAATGCCGGAAATTCCGCTTCGACCAGGTGACCTTCTCGGACGAGATCGCGCAGGGCCTGTGCGCGGCCACCGACAAACTGGTGATCGGGGCCGACATGGACACCTACCACGCCTGGCAGCGCGGCATGGTGCTCAAGCTGAGCGAGGAGCCGGTGCGCGGCGGCCCGCCACGGGTGATGGCCACGGTGGACGCCGGTCCCGATCGCGGTCAGCTCACCGTGGAGTGGGACAGCTGCGAACGTCGTCTCGCGCTCGTCGCCAGGATGGCGCGCGCGGGCGTCTCGCCGGTGATCATCTGCGATCGCCTGCTCGCCGATCTCTCGGTGTCCTCGCCGCTGCGCTATTCGGCCCGTTGAACGGGGCCGCTGTACCAAGCAAATGCTTGGTTGTATGATGGCCGTGTGCCCGCACCAGACGCCTCTAAATCAGCACGGCGCAGCGAGTTGCTCGCCTTGGCGGCCGAATTGTTCGCCGAGCGGGGATTGCGCGCGACCACAGTGCGCGACATCGCCGACGCGGCCGGGATCCTATCGGGGAGCCTCTATCACCACTTCGATTCCAAGGAGTCGATGGTGGACGAGATCCTGCGCGGGTTCTTGGACGAACTGTTCGGCCGCTACCGCGAGATCGTCGCCTCCGGTCTGAGTTCGCGAGACACCTTGGAAGCCTTGGTGCTCGCGTCCTACGAGTCGTTCGACCGCTGGCACGCCGCGGTGGCGATCTACCAGGCCGAGGCGAAGCGGCTGCGCGACTCGGAGCGGTTCACCTACATCGCCGCGTACAACCGCGAATTCCGCGAGCTGTGGCACCGGGTGCTGACCAACGGCGTCCAGGACGGCAGTTTCCGGCCGGAGCTGGATGTCGAACTGGCCTACCGGTTCCTGCGTGACACGGTGTGGGTCGCGGTGCGGTGGTACCGCCCCGGCGGCTCGGTCACCGTCGAGAACCTCGCGAAGCAGTACCTGACCATCGTGCTCGACGGGCTCACCGCCGGCGAGCGCACCACGTAGGAGTCCTTACATGTCAGCACCTTCCGCGTCCCGTCGTCCGTATGCCCCGCTGCGGGACGCCTACGTGATCGATGCGGTACGCACCCCGGTCGGCAAGCGCGGCGGCGCACTGGCGGGCGTGCACCCGGCCGATCTGGGCGCGGCCGCGCTGCGCGGCCTGCTGGACCGCAACCCGATCGACCCGGGGAATGTGGACGACGTCATCGTCGGCTGCGTCGACAACGTCGGCCCCCAGGCGGGCAACATCGGCCGCACCATGTGGCTGGCCGCGGGCTATCCCGAAGAGGTGCCCGGCGTCACGGTGGACCGGCAGTGCGGATCCAGCCAGCAGGCCATCAATTTCGGCGCCCAAGCCATCATGAGCGGCACCGCCGAGGTGATCGTCGCGGGCGGCGTGCAGAACATGAGCGCGATCCCGATCTCCGCGGCCATGTTCGCGGGCAAGGAGTACGGCTTCGACTCGCCGTTCGTCGGATCGCAGGGCTGGGATCACCGCTACGGCACCGCCGAGGTGACCCAGTTCCGCGCCGCCCAGCTGATCGCCGAGAAGTGGGACATCAGCCGGGCGGAAATGGAACGATGGGCGCTGCGCAGCCACGAGCGGGCCCGCGACGCGATCAAGAACGGCCGCTTCGACAACGAGATCGTGCCGGTCGGCGATTTCTGGATCGACCAGGGCCCGCGCGAGACCAGCCTGGAGAAGATGGCTTCGCTGCCCCCGCTGGCCGAGGGCAGCCCGCTGACCGCCGCGGTGGCCAGCCAGATCTCCGACGGCGCCAGCGCCACCCTGCTCGCTTCGGACTGGGCGGTGCGGGAGTACGGCTTGACGCCGCGAGCGCGCATCCACCACGTGAGCGCGCGCGGCGCGGACCCGATCTACATGCTCACCGCGCCGATCCCGGCGACCAAGTGGGCGCTGGAGAAGTCCGGTCTCACCATCGATGACATCGACGTGATCGAGATCAACGAGGCGTTCGCGCCCGTGGTGCTGTCCTGGCTGAAGGAGACCGGCGCGAATCCCGAGAAGGTCAACGTCAACGGCGGCGCCATCGCCCTCGGTCACCCGCTCGGCGCGACCGGCGCGAAGCTTTTCGCGACGCTGCTCAACGAGCTCGAACGGATCGAGGGCCGCTACGGCCTGCTCACCATCTGCGAGGGCGGCGGCACCGCCAACGCCACCATCATCGAGCGCCTGCCGCGCTGATCCGCGCGAGCGAGCGGCACGCCGAGAAGTTCGACGTGCCGCTCGTATGTCGCGGATGGCGACGGGTCGTGGTCAGTCGGATTGCACCTCGTGATCCGACTGCCCCTGAGTCGACCCATCATTGATGGCGCCACGGCTCTGGTGGACCCGCCGTTCGCGCGGTCCTTATCGCTGTGAGCGCAGGTACTCGTCGTGTTCGCGGTCCTCGCGGTAGTAACGCTGGGTCAGCACGGTGAGACGGTTGATCTCGGCCGCCATAGCGGCGGGGGCGAGCGGTTTGGCGACGATGGGGTCGCCCGTTCTCACGTAGTAGCGGCCATCCGTGTAGTCCATCCACCAGAAACCGCGCCCGAAACTCGGGCGGGCGTCGACGGCCGGGCCGGCGAACACCGTGACCTCGCCCAGCCCGAGGCGTTCCCGCTTGAAGATCTGGTCCAGCCGCGCCACGGTGCCGACCTCGTACGGCTTGCGCACCGGCCGTTCCCGATCGGCGGTTACTTCTTCGCGGCGCACTTCGATCGGCGGATGCGTGCCCGCAGGCATCTTCGGCAGCGCGGCCACCGCTTTGGCGGCGACTCGCCCCGCGGCGCAATAACTCACGATCACGTCAGCTCCGGTGTCCGGTGCGTGGCCGGGGAGCTGGACCAGGGTGGCCCCGGCCTGCCCGCGTACCGCGCCGTGGAAACGGAACACGATCGACATGTCCGGGCCGCCCATGCCTTTGGACTCGACCCGTACCTCCGGCTCCAGCAATACGTCCAGCGCCTGTTCCAGCTCGACGGCGTATCGCCCGAGCAGCGCGTCGACCGCTTCCTCGCGTTGACGCTTCAGATCGGCGAAATCCATCTCTTCCGGACGATATTGCAGCGGGTACGGCAGACGGTCGCGACCATAGGCGGACCAAAGGATTTCGAATTCCTGCCCGGTGAAGCGCCAGTCAGCCATGCGGGTTGTCTCCGATGACCGGAGGAACGGCCTTCGGCAAGGAATCCAGACCGGTGAGTTCCTCGCCGTTGTGCTGGTTGACCAGGTAGTCCTTGACGCCCGATGTCTCGCGTTCGTCGTCCTTGCCGCGAGACCCCATCCCCGGGGCGATGCCGCTCGTTCCGGTCGTGCCGGTTCGCGCCGTCTGGGCTCCGGTCGCCGTGGCGGCCCGCAGCGCGTTCGGCTGCTGCGGACCGGCCGGGACGTTGCGGCCTGGTGCGGGAGTTCCGGTGATGTTCGGTGCGCCGGATACGACGGGGGTGCCCGGACGCCCGGGCGTATTCGGGCTCGTCGTCCCGGGCCGACCAGGCGTCGCCGGAGCGGTGGTGAAGTTCGGGCTCGGCGTAGTGGTGCTGCTCGGTGTCGTCGACGGCGTGTTCGATGTCGTCGGTTGTACGCCGGTCGACTGGTCCGCACCCGCCGGGGTGACTGCCTGCGGAGTGGTGGCGGGGTTGTTCTCGGGCGATTGTCGCGTGCCGCCGTCGGATCGGTCGGTGGTCTCCGGTTGCGCGGCTTCGGGCTGGTCCGACTCGGTAGTCGTCGTCTGCGGTGCGGAGGTATTCGGAGCGCCAGGTGACGAGATACCCGGCTGCTGCCCGGGATCTGCCACGATCTGCGGGGCCGTGGGCAGGACGGGCACACCGTGGTCGGTCTGATTCGCGACTTGGCCGTACACCGTCCGCAGGATCCGCCTCGCTTCCTGCGTCGCCTCCTCTTCGGTGTAATCGCCCGCCTTCATGACACCGTCTTGGGGCAGCGTCTTATCCCTCAGGTCCGGGCGTTCGGTGGCCTGCGGCATCAATGCCTGCGTCTGCTCGAGACCGGTATGCATCTCCGACAGCTTGAAACTCACCAGACACGCGGCATCCGCGAGATTCCCCGACTGATTCCGGTAGTTCGTCACCGCGTCCGCCGCCGCTTTCCCGGATTGCCCGGTCCAGCCCGGATTCGTGCCGTCCCCGGTCACGGTGCGGCCGAACTGCTCGTTGAACGCCTGAATCGCACCGGTCAGATTCATCCCGATGTTCAACCAGGCCTCCGACGCCTCGCGCACCGTACCCGGCCGCATCGCGTTCACGGCGTCGACCATCTGCGCCAACGTCATGCTGTCGTAGTTGTCCGGTCCCGGAATTCGCGGCGGTTCGTACTCCCCTTGAAACGATGTGCCCAACCGGCTGGTGAAGTCGTAGATCGTGTCGCGCTCCCGATTCCACTGCTCCTGCGCGGCGATGATCCGGGCGCGGTACTCCTCGTAGGTCATGGTTGCGCGTCCAAGCCGGTGAACTGGTCGGCTCTCGACTGGTCCAGCTCGACGAAGTTGGCGATTGCTTTGGAGACAACCTCTTTCGCGATCTTTACCGCGTCGATGTGCTGCATGAGTACGGCGTCCAAGGATTGCTCGGTGCCGGCAGCCTTGCTGGAGAATTTCTCCCGGAGAACCTGACCTGAGGGAAAGGGGCCGAAACCGTCGATAATCTTGACCCGGTCCGCCATTTGCAGGATGGCGTCCAGCCGATCCAAGTAGTCGTCGCAGGCTTTGTCCAACCCCTTGCCGATCTCGGGATGTAGCACTATCTCACCGGAATTGGCCAGGTCGAGAACTCTCCGCCACTCTGTTGCGTCGACTCCGACAGACACAACCCCTCCTTAGTTTTTCGGCAGGTACTGCGCCAGATCGGAGGCATGGCGACGGACCTCTGCGCATGGATCGCCTTGTTTGCCAACGGAGTAGCGAGTTACGACCCGGAACAAGACCGTGCCCTGTGCCGCTTCGACGGCGATGCTGCACTTGAGTTGCTTGGCGTCGCCCACATCGAGGAACTCGACGGCGTTGTGGGCACCGACCGGATGCGGTGTGAAGGACTCGAAATCACGACGCTTCTGAACGTCCTGAAGAGTGGGCGTACCGGAGAAGATCGTCAAGTCGTACCAGCGAGAGACGGCTCGCCACCCGCATACCTTCCATCCGGTGAAGTCCACGCCAGCCGCGTCCTTGTTCTTGCTGGCGGCATCCAGCCCAGTCCCCGATATCGCAGCTTCCGGCAGGTCACATGGATTCCAGAGTGCCGCGTCCGGGTCGGCAGACTTCGTGGCGGCGGTAGTCGCCGGGGCCGCCGCCGTTGTGGAGGCCGGTGTGCCCCTGGTGGTGTCACCACACCCAGCCAGCGCCACCACCGCACCGGTCGCGAGCACGGCACCGCGTAACAGCTTCCCCCAGCTCGTCATCGGTTCCTCACCGCCGGGGCCGTAACGCATCGACGGGGGCCGGACCGGCTCCTCCGCCCCCTGCAAGCTGGGATCGACGCTACTGGGCGGTTCACGGGGTCGCAACAGTCGCCGACGGGTGAGGCCGAGCGCGGCGGAAACCGGAGCATAGTGGCGCAGGTGAGCGGAATCCTGACACGCTCGCGCTTCCGGGCGGTCGATGACGCCGAATTGGAAGTTCCACGTATTCGAAATGTTCGTAACGTTCGACTGTTCAATTATTAGTGACCATCTTTTCTGTACAGTTCGGGGGTGGCGAACATCGTTGAGCTCGTGCTGCTTTGGCTCGATGATGCTGCCCTGCATCCGATCGGTGGCAGTGGAGCGCTGATTAGATGAGGGGTCCGGGGGCCAATGCTGTCAGGGAGTTGTTCAGGCGAGTCCGTGACGATCTGCGCGGAATGCTGCGGCGCCAAGCCGAGGGTCACAATGCCTGGATACACGGCAAAGCCGAAGGCGTCAGAGAAACCGACCGCGTCATCCGAAGAAGCGACCAGGACGGATACGACCGGATCGCGGGCACCCGAGAACCGAGCGAGGCCGCGGGCGGTTCGGCTCCTGTCGCCGCACGCTCCGGGCGGACACCGCTCACCGATCTGTCGCATATGCGGCCGCTGGGTGACCTCTTCGACGGCGCTCGGCGCGGCGATCTCGACGACTACGACCTGACCCGGGAGCTGGGAGGACTACAGCGCAAGTACGGTCCCTATCACCTCGAGGATCTCGGCGCCTGGTACGAACGGCCTTGGGAACGCGAGGACGGAAGCATTCACCCCGACAACGTGGGGTTCACCGCGAAGATCTCCGGTCCAGGCGGAGAAGACGCCGGCTCGCTGCTCTACAGCTTCACGCGCGACAACGACGGGAGGCTCGTAGTCACCCATGACCTCACCGAACTGAACGAAGGCTTCACGGGCAAGGGATTCTCCACTGCCTTCGCCGCATCCACAGAGGACTACTTCCGTCGATCGGGTGTGGACAGAATAGAGTTGACCGCCACGAGACTGCGGCAAGACGACTCACTCGACGGCGCGGTCGCCTGGGCCAAGGCCGGCTACGACTGGAACCCGGATCCGGTGAAACTGGCGAAGTCCGTCAACAGCATGAGATCGAGGATCGACTCACTGCTCGACGGGGAAATTGGCACGCTGAGCCCCGCCGACACAGCGCTACTTCAGGACATGCGCACACGATTCGACGGACCGCCGGTGGGATATCCCTCACCCCAGGAACTGGTCATGCTCACCGGTGACAAGCTGAAACTCGGCGAGGAACTGATGAAAGGATCGTCATGGCACGGGATGAAGAAACTGTGACTCCCACCCCGGAAGAACGTGAGTTCATCGAGGCCCGCGGCAAAGCCACCTCCACCCACTTCATGCGGTTCGTCACCGAACGTGGCCTCGACACCGACCCCGATACTTGGCCAGCGGCCGACCGGGAAGAATTCGACCGGCAAGCACGCCGACTCATCGAGGAATGGAAAAACCGCGCACGCGAAACCTTCGGCCTGTGAACGTCACCCGGCCCGCCTACAGCGCGGCGCCCCACCGTGGGTGACGCACGAGTTCGCTCACGGCACGGCGGTGAACAACTCGTAGCCGAGTACCCGGATCTGATGCTCCGGTTCACAGCGCACACATAGACACGGCCCAGCGCACACACGGCATGCAAGCCTCCGCTGTGGGCCTCTCGCGCCGATCGAAGGCGGAGAGCGCCGCAAGGTAGGCACCCGTCAGTCGAGTGGTACATGGCTGAGGCGAACCGCGAGTAGACCCTCCGTTATGTGCCACTCGACGAGGCGTCAGGCGGGGCGCACCCTCGCCTGGCGGGTGAGGTGGCTAGTCGACGGTATAGGTGCCGATGAGCTGGCCGTCTCCGATGCTCGCGTCGACGATCGCGGACCTCGCGTCGTTCGCCGACGTCCGCGCGTCCACCTTCACGGGACGCGAGAGCGCGTAGACGATGAATCGGTAATGGTGGACGCCGGTGCCCGCGGGTGGGCACGGTCCGAAGTATTCGGCGCGCTTCGCGCTGTTGAGGCTGACCACCCCGCCCGCGGGTGTCTGCCCCTCCGCGCTGGACGTGGTGGTCGTCGGTATATTGCTGACCACCCAATGGGTGAACAGGCCGCTCGGGGCGTCCGGGTCGTCGACGATCAGCGCCGAGGTGGCGGCTTCCGGGGGAATCGTCCAGTTCAGCGGCGGCGGCTCGTTCCTGCCCTTGCAGGTGTAGACCACTGGAATCGGGTCGCCATGGTCGAAAGCGGTACTGCGCACGGAGATCTCGTTCGTCGCGGGCATCGCGGCCTCCGCTCGAGTCGAGGGATGGTGATCGAGTCCGACGGTTCGCCTGTCGCACGGCGGGCCGGCGCAATGTGGCGATCGACAGGCGAACCCTTTTATGTCGTTGTCAGTCCAGCGTAAGACGCCGTTGCGGGACCATCCAGATTATGGGCAAATCAGCCGTTATCACTGCATGTAGGCGGTCGGCCACCGCGAGGTCGGCTTCGAGGTCATGGCTCGCTTCGCCCGGCCGGCTATGCGGGGGGTCGCCCGATGTCGGTCCCTTTCGAGTTGGACACGGGCAGGGCGGCACCAGGGCGAACCGGCGGCCGCCATCCCTCAGTCCGACCCTGTACCCGCCGACTGCTTGTCTCCGGCCAGCGCCGCAATCGTCTCGATCCGCTCCACCGCGTCGGTGACGATCCGATCGATCAGTTCCTTGCACGTGGGCAGGTCGTCGATGATCCCCGTGACCTGTCCCGCCGCGAGCACGCCCGCCTGGGTGTTGCCCTCGACCAATCCGGCGCGCAGGAGCATCGGCGTGTTCGCGGCCATGACGACCTGAGACCAGCTGAGGTCCTTGGTCTTTCGCATGGCCAAGCCGTCGCGGACCATCGTGGACCACTTCATGCCGGTCATGCTCTTGAACCGGGCCGCGTTGCCCACCGCGGCGGTGAGGCCGCGCCAACGGCCCGAATGCTCCAGCCGCTGAACCAGTTCGGTGTTCAGCACGCGGTGCGGCATGCCGTCGACCTTGAGCGACACCACCGTATCCTGGAGCTGTCGCCGCAGGTACTCCTGCTTGACCGCATCGGGGACGGTGCTCTCCTGGGTGAGCAGGAACCGCGTGCCCATCGCGACACCCGCCGCGCCGTAGGCCAGGGCGGCGGCCAGACCGCGCCCGTCGAAGAATCCGCCCGCGGCGACCACGGGAATGTCCACCGCGTCCAGCACCGAGGGCAGCAGCAGGGTGGTGGCCACCGGGCCCGTGTGTCCGCCGCCCTCGCCGCCCTGCACGATCACGGCGTCCGCACCCCACGATGCGACTTTGACCGCGTGCTTGGCCGCGCCGATCGACGGAATGACCACCATCCCGGCGTCTTTCAGCTTCGCGATCAGGTCCTGCTTCGGCGCGAGCGCGAACGACGCGACCGCCACCTTCTCCCGGATCAGCAGATCGATCCGCTCTGACGCGTCCGCGGCGTCGGCGCGGATGTTCACGCCGAACGGTTTCGCGGTGTGCGCTTTGGTCTTCGCGATGGCCGCCTCGAGCTCGGCGAAGGTCATGGTGGCGGAGGCGAGGATGCCGAGTCCGCCCGCTTCGGCGGTGGCCGACACCAGGCTCGGGCCCGCGACCCAGCCCATGCCGGTCTGCACGATCGGGTGTTCGATGCCGACCAGATCGGTCAGCGGGGTACGCAAGCGCGGGCTCATGACGGGACCTCGGTTTCGCGAATCTTCTTGGGGTCGAGCACCTCACGGATCAACCGCAGCTCCTCGGCCGTCGGCTGCCGCGTCTCGCCCGCTTCGGCGAGCCCGGCGATCTCGAACGAGGTGTTCTCCGCGACCTCGTCGGCGGTGACGCCGGGGTGCAGGCTGCGTGCGCGCATGGTGTGGCCTGGGCCTTCGAAATCGAAGACGCCCAGATTGGTCACCACGCGGTGCAGGTGATGGAAGCGGTAGGCCGGGTCGGCCGCGTCGACCTTGTCGTATCCCACCCCGGAGACGATGTCGACCTTCTCGGTGAACACGCGCTCGGTGTGCCGCGCGACCCAGTAGCTGGTGGCGTGATTGATCGTGTTTCCCGGCGCGCCCCGCACACCGAACATCTGCCGGGTCGGCTGCTGCAATGAGCCGAACGCCGAAAGGTTCTGGTTGCCGAACCGGTCGATCTGATTGGCGCCCATCACCACGTGCCTGCGCCCGGACGCCACCACGTCGAAGACTCTCCGGAACGGGATCCAGCCTTCGATCGGCGCTTTGCCGCCCAGCGGGGGAGTCTCGGCGAACAGCAGCGCCTCGCCGTCGGACAGCAGCAGATCCGGTTCGGTGGTGAGCTTGGCCAGCCGCGCGCCGATGATGGACATGGGCGACATGGGGCTGGCCATGATCTCGCCCGCGCCGCTGAAGATCTCCGCGCAGGCGATGGCGCAGATCTCGGCGCGGGTGACGGTCTCGGTGCTGGTCATCACGCCTCCTCGGCGAATCGGCGGACGGCGGCCTGGTACTGCTCCTCGGAGCCGGCCAGATAGGTGTCGACGAACCGCTGCCACGACTCCGGCGTCTTCGCGGACTCCACGTAGTGCTTTTGGAACTTCTCGTCCCGGCCGTAGTCGTCGGCCGCCAGGGTGAAGTGCGCGCCGCCGGGGGCCTCGACCACGCCGTCCACCATCATGCGGTTGAGCAGCAGCGATTGCAGCGGAACGGTTTTCACCAGTTCGTCGGTCTCTACGACGCGCTCGACCGAGACGTAGCGGCGCTGCGCCGCCAGGCAGAACAGATCGTCGAAGTAGGGGTCGACGCCGGTGTAGGCGGCGTTGCCGTGCGCGTCGCCGAGATTCAGATGTACCAGCGCCGCGTCGAGATTCAGGGCGGGCATGGCGATCAGGGTCTCCGGCGTGCCGTCGACGGGGTAGGGCGATTCGACCGTCTTCAACTCGCCCTCCCAGAAGTTCGGGACGTCCGAGCCGAGCCCGGCGCGGATCGGCAGGAACGGCAGTCGCGCCGCCGCGGCCTCCAGCCCGCACTTGAGCATGCCTTCGTCCATCTCGCGGGCGGCCAGCGCACCCGAGGTGCGCGCCTTGGCGAACCACGGGTCGTAGAACGGCGCCGAATCCAGCGACACGAAGCCGTAGTACGCCTTGCGCACCTTCCCCGCCGAACACAACAGCCCGAGATCTGGCCCGCCGTAACCGACCACGGTCAGGTCCGTGAGGTCCGAACGCAGAATGGCTCGCACCAGCGCCATCGGCTTGCGCCGTGACCCCCAGCCACCGATGCCGATGGTCATCCCGCTGCGCAGCTCGCCAACGACCTCGTCGAGCGACATCCGCTTGTCTCGCATGGGTAATTCCTCTCTCACTGCCCGCTCTTGCGCGCCGCGAGGTCGTCGTCGAACCGGGCGCGGATCTCGTCGGCGACGCCGGCGAGGTTGAGTTCGAAGGTGAATCCCTGCTCGTACCGGTAGCTGCGGTGCACGTCCTGCACGTCGATGCCGTTCAGCGCCCGCTTGGCCGCCCGGATCACCCGGCCGTCCTTGGCCGCGATGTTCTTGGCCAGCTCCAAGGCGGCGGCGTCGAGTTCGGCGCGCGGCACCACCTGGTACACCGAGCCGTAGTGGTGCAGCTGCTGGGCGGTGATGGTGCTCGCGGTGTAGAACAGCGCGCGCATCAGGTGCTGCGGCACCAGCCGTGCCAAGTGGGTGGCCGCGCCGAGCGCGCCGCGATCGACCTCGGGCAGCCCGAAGGTCGCGTCGTCGGAGGCGATCACGACATCCGCGTTGCCCACCAGGCCGATGCCGCCGCCGAGGCAGAAGCCCTGTACCACCGCGATCACCGGAACCTGGCACTCGTACACCGCCGCGAACGCCTCGAAGCAGCCGTGATTGGCGTCGATGAGCGCCTGATGGCCGGGCTTGCTCTGGATCTCCTTGATGTCCACACCCGCGTTGAAACCGCGGTTCTCCGCGCGCAGCACCACCACCTTGGTGTCCGGGTCGCGGCCCGCCGCGCGCACTTCGTCGGCGATGGCGAACCAACCGTCCGTGGGGATGGCGTTGACCGGCGGATAGTCGACCGTGACCACGCTGATTCCGGTCGATTCGGAGTGGCGGTTGATCCCCATGGCAAGTCCCATCGTGTGTGAACGCATTGGCAAAGCAAGCAGTTGCTTGGTAGGTTAGCACGGTGCCACTCGAAATCGATCTGTCCGGCCGCGTCGTTCTGGTGACGGGCGGTGTGCGCGGTGTGGGCGCGGGCGTGAGCAAGGCGTTCCTTGCCGCCGGCGCCACCGTCGTGGCCTGTGCGCGGCGACCGGCTGACGCGCCCGTCGAAGTCGACGGCCGCTCGATCGACTACGTGCCGTGCGATGTGCGGGACGAGGACGCGGTGCGCGCCCTGATCGACACGATCACCGAGCGCTACGGCCGCCTCGACCATCTGGTGAACAACGCGGGCGGCGCTCCGTTCGCACTCGCCGCCGAGGCGAGCAAGAAGTTCCACGCCAAGATCGTCGAGCTGAACCTGCTCGCTCCGCTGCTGCTGGCGCAGGCCGCCAACGCGGTGATGCAGCGGCAGGACGAGGGCGGTTCCATCGTGAACATCTCCAGCGTCAGCGGGCACCGTCCGTCGCCGGGCACCGCCGCCTACGGCGCGGCGAAAGCTGGCGTGGACAGTCTCACCGGCTCGCTCGCCGTCGAGTGGGCGCCGAGGGTTCGGGTGAACTCGCTGGTGGTGGGACCGGTCGACACCGAGCTGAGCCGACTGCACTACGGCGATCAGGACGGCGTCGACGCGGTGGGCCGGACCATTCCCCTGGGTCGCATGGCCCGACCCGACGACGTCGGCCGCTGCGCCGTCTTCCTGGCCTCGCCGCTGGCCGCATACGTCAGCGGCGCGACCCTGCTGGTGCACGGCGGCGGCGAACGGCCCGCCTTCCTCGCCGCTTCCAATGCCGACCAGCAGTCCTGAACAAGACCGCACACGAAGAAGGACACATATGGACACCGAGCAGATCTGCGCCGGGCGCGTCGTCATCGTCACCGGCGCGGGCCGGGGCATCGGCCGCGCGCACGCCCTCGCTTTCGCCGCGGCGGGCGCCAGCGTGGTGGTCAACGACATCGGTTCGACCCTCGACGGCGCGGCCACCGCGGAAACGCCCGCCGCGCAGGTGGTCGCCGAGATCGAGGCGCTGGGCGGCCGGGCGGTGGCCAACGGCGACGACGTCGCCGACTGGGAAGGCGCCCGCAGGCTCGTCCGCCAGGCCGTCGATACCTTCGGCAAGCTGGACGTGCTGGTCAACAACGCCGGGTTCGTGCGCGACCGGATGTTGGTCAATCTCAGCGAGGACGAGTGGGACGCGGTGGTCCGCGTGCACCTGAAAGGCCACTTCGCGACCATGCGGCACGCGATCGAATACTGGCGTGCGGAGGCCAAGGCGGGTCGTCCGGTCGACGGACGGATCATCAACACCAGCTCCGGCGCCGGACTGCAGGGCAGCGTCGGACAGAGCAATTACGGGGCGGCCAAGGCCGGTATCGCGGGCCTGACGCTGACCGCCGCCGCCGAATTCGCCCGCTACGGCGTGACGGTGAACGCGATCGCCCCGTCCGCGCGCACCAGGATGACCGAGACGGTGTTCGCGGACATGATGGCGGCGCCGGAAAGCGGCTTCGACGCGATGGCGCCGGAGAACGTGTCTCCGCTGGTCGTATGGCTGGGCAGTGCGCAGTCGGCGGCGGTGACGGGGCGGGTCTTCGAGGTGGAAGGCGGCAAGGTGGCGCTGGCCGACGGCTGGCGGCACGGTGAGCCCGCCGACCGCGGCGCCCGCTGGGATCCGGCCGAGCTCGGACCGGTCGTGGCCGACCTGATCGCCAAAGCGACTCCGCCGGAGCCGGTATACGGCGCCTGAGCGGCCTCGGCCCGTCGACGGGCGCGTTCGCGGGCCGGGGTCTAGTATGGGCACCCGTCCGTTCGGAAAGTCCCGTGTGAGAGTGGCGACCGGGCACAGAACTGCGCTTCGACTGATGAGGGGAAGGCTCGGCGCATGAGAGTAGGTCGCGCGTTCCGTGTGCAGGCAGCGTCCGGCGCCGTCGCGGGCCGCGCTCTGCGCGGCGGCAGGGTTTCCGCCCACGTGCCACTTTCCCGCCCATCGTGCGCGGTGGATCCCGAGTCGCTGCGCGACGACAGCGGCGATCCCTGGCTTCCGCTGGCCGTGCCGGGGCAGCGGTCGGAGGTCGATGCGGCCCCTGCCCGGTCGACCGCTGAAACGGGTTCGGCCGCAGGGGGTTCGGCGGCCGCCGGGTCGTCCGGTCTGGGCGTGCGCTCGGCAGCGGGTCGGCCGTGCAATCGCGCTCTACCCGGCGGGCATCGTGGTGCTCGCGGTACCGGCCGTGGATCGGATCCGGCGCGCGGCCCGGGTCGCGACCGGCAGTCCGGCCTTGGCTCGGCCCGCGTGGAAGGTCGCGAGCCTGCTCATCGCAGGTCGGCGACATGCTGACTCGCCGCCCGGCGGCGGCCTCGTGCTGGCGGAACGCGCACCGACCGCCTCGGTGGTGGTCCGGACCGACCGGGTGAGCGCGGTGGATTACTCCGTCCGAAGGCTTTAGTCCGGGCGGAGCGTGCAGGCACGTCTCGCGCGCCTATCGGACCACCGCGCCCGGCTGCGCTCGAAATTGATCGACCTCGCGCAAATACGATCAATCCGGCGCAATAGCCGAACGCGGACTATTCGGACAGACCGGTTGGGCCGGGAATCCTCTTCGACATGAACGACTGTCGGCGAACCGCGCCGAAAGTGCATATGTAAGCACATCATAGGGAGGGCGGCACTAACCGGCCTGCGGTGGCGGCCCCAATTTCTCTGGGCACGACCGCACGCCGGTTGCGTGCTTCGCCCGCTTACGCGTGCGCAAAACACAGCACAGTGCGACCCGATGGGTCGCACTGTGCTGCCGTGCAGAAGAACCTATTCGGTTCCATCCGGAGGAATTTCGGGCAAGCCCTCGCTTGCCCGCAACTTCTCCGCCATGGATGTGAGGAGGTTCTGTGATTCTTCGGACAAGTCGAACGCTCTACTCGACAGCCGTCGCAGTCCATAGCCCTGCAGCTGGGACAGCAGCTCCAGATCGTGATCGATCTTGGCGGCATAGATGTCGTTGAAGAAGTAGTCCGGCTTGACTTTGAAGAACTTCGCCAGGGCGGCCACCGTCTCATCGGACGGGTTCGTCCGTTGTCCCGACCGCAACTGCGACAGGTACGGTTTCGAGATCGGATGTCCGGAGGCCGTCAGCGCCGCCGCGACCTCCGCGTTGGTGTGCGGCTTACGCCCCGGGGGATGCACGGTTTCGAACAGCTTGTTCAGCCGCGCCGCGAAATCAGCCATTGTGAGCCGCCCAATTCCCTTCGCTGTACTAACAGTCGTTATCTCGGATACGTATCATTGATATTAGCGGCTCAGTAACTGAAAACCTACGCCTGATTCCGGATTTCCTTGAAGCTTCTAGGTCGGAAGGCGGCGAAGGCACTGGGACGGTCGCGTTTGCGGGTCACGCCAAGGCCTCTCGAGAAGCCGCGGTACGAACCGGTTCTGGCCCGTCGCTGCGGTCTCTACGCAAGGGGTCTTGATAGCCGCAAGATAGCTGACATCTCATGGACTCGGCGGTACATGGGTTTGTGTGGCGTACGACACGTTTGCGCGCCCAGGGGATGAACGTTCAACAAACGCGCATGAAATGGTTGAACTCACAAACGTTCGATGATCGTTCCTGTCGCGAGTGCGCCACCGGCGCACATGAGAACCATTGCGGTGCTGCGGTCGGAGCGCTCCAGTTCGTGCAAAGCCGTTGTGATCAGGCGGGATCCGGTGGAGCCGACCGGATGCCCGAGAGCGATGGCGCCGCCGTTGACATTAACCCGATCCATGTCCGGCTGGTGTACAGAAGCCCAGGAAAGTGCGACCGACGCGAACGCTTCGTTGATCTCGAAAAGGTCGATGTCGCCGATATTCATGCCGGACCGCTCCAGCAGCCTGGCGCACGCCTGCACAGGGCCGTCGAGGTGGAACTCCGGCTCCGCGCCGACCACCGCCTGTGTGACGATCCGCGCCCGCGGACGCAAACCCGCTCGCTGCGCGGCCTTCTCGTCCATCAGCAGCACCGCGGCGGCGCCGTCGGAGATCTGTGAGGAGGATCCGGCGGTGTGCACGCCGCCCTCCAGGACCGGCTTCAGCTTCGCCAGGCCTTCGACAGTGGTCTCGCGCAGGCCCTGATCCCGTGACACATCGAGCTTTTCGCCGGTGAGGTTGCCCTCTTTGTCGGCTGCGGGGGCGGTGACGGTGAGCACCTCGCGATCGAACCGGCCCTCTGCCCACGCCTGCGCGGCCAGGCGCTGCGAGCGTGCGCCGAACGCGTCCACGTCCGCGCGGGTGATGCCGCGCCGCTTGGCGATTCGCTCGGCCGCCTCGAACTGGTTGGGCAGGTCGATGTTCCACGACGCGGGCCTGCGCGGCCCCGCGTTCTCGCCGACATTGGCGCCCAGCGGAACCCGGCTCATCGCCTCCACGCCACAGGCCATGCCGATGTCGATGGCGCCGGCCGCGATCAGGCCCGCGATCAGATGATTGGCCTGCTGAGCGGAGCCGCACTGGGTGTCGATCGTGGTGGCGCCGACCTGCCACGGCAGGCCCGCGTGCAGCCACGCGACCCGGGTGACGTTGTTGGACTGCTCGCCCGCCTGGGTGACGCAGCCGCCGATGACCTGTTCGACCTGCGCGGGGTCCAGGTGTGCGCGCTCGAGCAGCCCGCGCTGGGCCGCGCCGAGCAGTTCGGCCGCGTGCAGGCCCGACAGCCAGCCGCCGCGCTTGCCGATCGGGGTCCGTGCGGCCTCGACGATCACGGGTGTGCCCATGTCCAACCTCTCTTTATGGGACAGAAAACTGAAACGCGTTCATAGCACTTGTCGGGGGCGGATCTATCCGGTTTCTTTCCTCGTTCTCCCGCCTGTGCTTCAATGATTATAGAACGTGTTTCAGTTTGTCGAAGGAGACATCTGGTGGTAGACACTCGGAATGCCCGGCCGAATCTTCCGGACGGGTTCGACGTCACGGACCCGGACATCTACGCCGAGCGTGTTCCGGTCGAGGAGTTCGCCGAACTGCGCCGGACGGCGCCGATCTGGTGGAACCCGCAGTCCCCGGACGTCAGCGGCTTCCACGACGACGGCTTCTGGGTGGTGAGCAAGCACGCCGACGTCAAAGAGGTCTCGCGGCGCAGCGACGTGTTCTCCAGTTACGAGAACACCGCCATCCCGCGGTTCAACGACGACATCGCCCGGGAGCAGATCGAGCTGCAGCGGATCGTTCTGCTGAACATGGACGCGCCGGAGCACACCAAGCTGCGCAAGATCATCTCGCGCGGCTTCACCCCGCGCGCCATCAACGGACTGCGCGCGGAGCTGTCGGCCCGTGCGGAGTCCATCGTGAAGGCGGCGGCCGAGTCGGGTTCCGGCGACTTCGTCACCCAGATCGCGTGCGAACTGCCGCTACAGGCCATCGCCGAGCTGATCGGCGTCCCGCAGGAAGACCGGATGAAGGTCTTCTCCTGGTCCAACGACATGACCGGCTACGACGACCCGGAGAGCACCGCCGACCCGGTCGCGGCTTCCGCCGAGATCCTGGGCTACGCCTACCAGATGGCGGCCGCGCGCAAGCAGTGCCCGGCCGACGACATCGTCACGACGCTGATCGAAGCCGATGTCGACGGTGACAAGCTCACCGAAGAGGAGTTCGGCTTCTTCGTGATCATGCTCGCCGTCGCGGGCAACGAGACCACGCGCAACGCCATCTCGCACGGCATGATCGCGTTCCTGGAGAACCCGGACCAGTGGGAGCTGTTCAAGAAGGAACGTCCCGCCACGGCCGCCGACGAGATCATCCGGTGGGCCACTCCGGTCACCTCGTTCCAGCGGACCGCGCTGGAGGACACGGAACTCGGCGGCGTGCAGATCAAGAAGGGCCAGCGGGTGGTCATGCTGTACCGCGCGGCCAACTTCGACGAAGAGGTCTTCGACCAGCCGGAGAAGTTCGACATCATGCGCGCGGACAACCCGCACCTGGCCTTCGGCGGCACCGGGGCGCACTTCTGCATCGGGGCGAACCTGGCCCGGCTGGAGATCGACCTGATCTTCAACGCCATCGCCGACCACCTGCCCGACATCACCAAGGTCGCCGACGCCAAGCGGCTGCGTTCGGGCTGGCTCAACGGGATCAAGGAGTTCCCGGTCGACTACAAGACCTGCCCGGTCGCGCACTGAGACATGGAAAAGGCCCTCGCACTTCGGTGCGAGGGCCTTTTCGTCCGGTACCGAGTCAGTCGACCGGACGCGCGGTCTTCATGGCGCGATCGACCTCCCAGAACGCCCGCAGCGCGGCGATCTTGCCGTCCTCGTTCACCCGGTACGTGAACACGCCGTCGGCGTCGATCCGGTGCCCGCCGAGGGTGCTGCGGATCGTGCCGGTGAAGGCGACCTCGTTGCCGCAGGCGAACGAGTCGCCGAAGAGGAACTCGATCAGATCGGTCTTCGCGATCGCCTTGTCCCAGAACGCGGCGATGGCCTCCGTGCCGCGGTGACCCTTGCCCTCCGGGTCGAAGCCCGACGGGCCGATGGGGTCCTCCACGATGCCGTCCTCGGCGAACAGCGCGACCCAGGCTCGCTTGTCCCGTGCTCGCACGGCGGCCTGTGACGCAAGGCCCGCGGCCCGGGCCGGATGCTCGGCGGTGGTCATACGGCCTCCTTCGACCGATTGAAGGGTCTCACCGCGCGGCGAGCACGGGTTCGGCTATGTACTGTCGCGCGAACTCGCGCAGCGAGTCCTGTTTGGCGGCGAGCTCACCGTCGAATCCGATGCCGTCGGCCAGCCAGGGCACCACGATCGCGTCGGTGACGCCCGCGTCCGCGAGGTCCTGATAGCCCGACCGTCCGAAGCGATCGACGCACACCGCCTGGATCTCGAACGGCTCGTCGGCCCGGTCGTACTCGGCGCGCAGCGTGCCGAGCTTGCCGATGGTGCTCCGGAGTTCGCCATAGGTCATCATGGCCGAGGTCCAGCCGTCGCCGACCCGTGCGGCGCGGCGCAATGCCGCGTCGGTGTGCCCGCCGATATAGAACGGCACCGGCTCGCTCGGGGCCGGGCTGATCTGCAGCGGATCGAAGTCGAAGAACTCGCCGTGGTATTCGACCATGCCACCGGCGAGCACCAGCTTGATCACCTCGATCATCTCGTCCACCCGCGCGCCGCGGCGTGCGAAGGGCACGCCGCACCACTCGAACTCCTCCGGCGCCCAGCCGATTCCGACGCCGAAACCGAAGCGGTTGCCCGACAGGTTGGCCACCGAGCCGACCTGCCGGGCCAGCAGCAGCGGATTGCGCGAACCCAGCTTCAGCACGTTCGTGTAGAAGCGGATGCGGCTGGTGACGGCCGCCATGGCGGTCGCGCCGATGAGCGGGTCGACCCACGGGGTCTCCGGCCCCCAGAACCGGCTGCCGTCGGCGGTGTAGGGGTACTTCGCCGCCGCCGACTTCATGTAGAACAACGAATCCGGCAGGGCGATGGACGAGAAACCGCACTCTTCGGCGGTTTTCGCGAGCTCCGGCAGCTGGTCCAGCGGACTCAGCGCGATGCCGACGGTGAACTTCAGCGCAGTCACCGCCGCTCCGATCCGACCACCCACATCGAGAAGTACTGCGAACCGCCGCCGTACGCGTGTCCCAGCGCCTTGCGCGCGCCCTCGACCTGGTAGTCCCCGGCCCGCTGCATGACCTGCTTGGCCGCCTCGGCGAACCGGATGAGCCCGGAGGCGCCGATCGGGTTGGACGACAGCACGCCGCCGGACGGATTGACCGGAAGAGTGCCGCCGATTTCGGTCTCGCCCTTGTCGGTGAGCTTCCACCCGTCGCCCTGCGGCACGAAGCCCAGGTTCTCCAGCCACATCGGTTCGAACCAGGAGAACGGGACGTAGATCTCGGCTACGTCGATCTCCTCGAGCGGGTTGGTGATGCCGGCCGCCTGCCACAGCGCCGCCGCCGCGTCGCGGCCCGCCTGCGGGTTGACCTGGTCGCGCCCGGAGAATGTGGTCGGTTCGGTACGCATCGCGGTGCCGTGCACCCAGGCGACCTTGCGGCCGGTGGCCTCGACCGCCTCGGCGGCGTCCGCGTCGCCCAGCACGATCGCGCACGCGCCGTCGGAAGAGGGGCAGGTCTCGTCGAAGCGGATCGGGTCCCACAGCATCTGCGAGGCGAGCACCGATTCCAGCGTGATGTCGGGCTGCTTCAGGTGGGCCAGCGGGTTCTTGGCGCCGTTGCGGCGATCCTTCACCGCCACCATGGCGCCGATGTGACCCGGGGCGTTGGAGCGCCGGATGTAGGAACGTACGTGCGGCGCGAAGTAGCCGCCCGCGCCCGCGCCGACCGGCATGGTGAACGGCACCGGAATCGACAACGCCCACATGGCGTTCGACTCCGACTGCTTCTCCCACGCCACCGCGAGCACGCGCTTGTGCACACCCGCCTGCACCAGATTGGTCGCGACGATGCCGGTGGAGCCGCCGACGGAACCGGCGGTGTGCACCCGCAGCAGCGGCTTGCCGGTGGCGCCGAGCGCGTCCGCCATGAACAGCTCGGGCATCATGACGCCCTCGAACCCGTCGGGCGCCTTGCCGACCACGACCGCGTCGATATCGGCGATGGTGAGACCGGCGTCGGCGAGGGCGCGATCGATGGCCTCGCGGCACATCCCCGACATGGAGACGTCGGTCCGTTTCGTCACGTGATGGGTCTGTCCGGTGCCGAGCACCGCAGCTGGCAAGCTCATCGGTTCTCCGATCCCAAGACGGTCACAAGGTTCTGCTGGAGCGCGGGGCCGCTGGTGGCGTGGGCCAGGGCGCGATTCGCCGAGCCCGCGATGATCGCCTCGGCCGCGAAGCCGATGCGCTCCAGGCCCGCGGCGAACATCGGGTTGGCCGCGAGCGCGCCGCCGGACGGATTCACCTTCGTACCGTTCTTCAGCCCGATCGCCTCGGCGAGGATCAGCTGCTGATGGCTGAACGGCGCGTGCAGCTCGGCGATGTCGAAGCCGCTGACGTCGCCGCCGGTGACCGCGCGGGCGGCGGCGGCCGTCGAAGGCGAGACGGTGAGGTCACGCGCACCGAGCACGGGAGTATCGATCCGATGCGCCATGCCGGTGATCCACGCGGGGCGTTCGCACAGTTCGCGGGCGCGGTCGCCCACGGCGAGCACGATGGCGGCCGCACCGTCGGTGATCGGCGCGATGTCGTGCGCGCGCAGCGGATCCGCGACGTAGGGCTGGTCGAGCAGGCTGTCGGCGTCACCGTCGCCTGCCACGACGGCCGCCATGTCCCGCTCGGTCCAGCGGCCCGCGTCCAGACCGGCGCGCGCCTGCAGGCCGGCGATGGACCAGGCGTCCGGCCACAGCGGCGCGACCAGGTAGGGGTCCAGCTGCATGGTGAGCACCTGGCGCTGCGTGCCCGCGGAGGACTTGCCGAAGCCGTACACCAGTGCCGTCGTCGCCTGCCCGGAGCGCAGTTTCACCCACGCCTCGTACAGCGCCCATGCGGCGTCCATCTCCACGTGCGATTCGTTGATCGGCGGCACCGCGCCGATGGCGTCGATCGCCGAGATGAACGAGAAGGCCCGTCCGGCAAGGTAATCGGACGAGCCGGAGCACCAGAAGTCGATATCGGACTTGGTGATGCCGAGTCGGTCGTAGAGCTGCTGGAAGCAGGGCACCAGCATCTCGACACCGTTGGTGGTGCCGAAGGTCTCCGGCACGTGCGGCGCGTGGGCGAAGCCCACGACCGCGATGTCGGTGGCGTTGTCAGTCAACGTGCGCCTCTCTCAGAGGTGGTGCTTATAGGTCTCGTAGTCGGCGTCCGGCTCGCCGGAGGGACGGAAGTGGTCCACGTTCTCCAGCCCGTAGCCCCACTCCTCGCGCGGCTTCCACACCGCCTGCACCCGCATGCCCATCCGCACCTCGCTCGCGTCGCAGCCGAGCACCAGGTGCAGCACCGGGATGTCCGCGCCGTCCAGCAGCACGTAGGCCGCGACGTAGGGCGGCTTGATCCGCTGGCCCATGAACGGCACATTGACGATGCAGAAGGTGGTCACGGTGCCGTGATCGGACAGTTCGATGAACTCGTCGGTCGGCCTGCCGTCGGTCGGATTCGCGCCGCGCGGCGGGAAGTACACCTTGCCCGCGGCGTCGGTGCGCGCGCCGATCAGCTTGCCTTCGGCGAGTCCGCGCAGGTACACGGTCTCCTGCGGCGAGGCGGTGTGCTTGTAGGACAGGTCGACCGGCGTCGTGATCATGGTGACCGGATCGGCCGAGGCGGACTCCACCGGTGCCGAAGCATGCTCGCCCGGCTCGAAGCAGAGGATGTCGCGAATGCTGCCCTCGGTCTGCTCGGCCCAGCGGGCGGTCACCCGTAAGCCTTTGCGGATGTCCTCGGGTGCGGCGACGTCGACGGCGTGCAGCAGCGTCGTGTCCGCGCCGTCCAACCGGATCAGCGCCCAGGCGAACGGGCGGTCGAACGGCTGGCCCGGCAGCGGCTCGCGCACCCAGGTCCAGGATTCGACGGTGCCGGTCTCGGCGACGTCGACGAACTCGGTCAGCGGTTCGGCGGTGATCGGATCGTATTCCGGCGGCGGCACGATCACCCGGCCGTCCGACCCGCGCGCGCCGACGATTTTGTGGTCGCGCAATCGGGTCAGAAAGGTTCCGATGGTGGTGCCGACGGAGCGGGTGTAATCGAAACGCACCCGCAGGGGCGCGCTGAGTACCTCGGGCACGGCGTCCGTGTTCAATGCCGTGCCGCTACCACCAGCGATTGCCGTGGATGCAGTATTCCCCTGAGTCACGATATCGAGTAGAACAGGTTCTAACTCTGGTGGCAAGCAGTTGATCGGAAAGGGGTCCGGCGTGAAGTTCGGATTGCAACTCGGGTACTGGATGGCCCAGCCGCCCGCGAACGCGGGGGAGCTGGTGGTGGCGGCCGAGGAAGCCGGATTCGACGCCGTCTTCGCCGCCGAGTCATGGGGGTCGGACGCCTTCGGGCCGCTCACCTGGTGGGGTTCGGCCACGCGTCGGGTGCGCCTGGGCACGTCGGTGGTGCAGATGTCGGCGCGCACGCCTGCGGCGACCGCCATGCACGCGCTCACCCTGGACCATCTCAGCGGTGGCCGCGCCATTCTCGGCTTGGGCGTCTCGGGTCCGCAGGTGGTGGAGGGCTGGTATGGCCAGCCGTTCGCCAAGCCGTTGCAGCGCACCCGTGAGTACGTCGGGATCGTGCGCCAGGTGCTGGCCAGGCAGGCGCCGGTCACCAGCGACGGCCCGCACTACCCGCTGCCCTACACCGGGCCGGGTTCGATCGGGCTCGGCAAGCCGCTGAAGCCGATCGTCCATCCGCTACGTGCGGATTTGCCGATCTGGCTTGGCGCGGAGGGGCCGAAGAACGTGGCGCTCACCGCCGAGATCGCCGACGGCTGGCTGGCCATCTACTACGCGCCCCGGCTGGCCGGTATGTACGACGAGTGGCTCGACGAGGGCTTCGCGCGGGCGGGCGCGCGGCGCAGTAGGGAGGACTTCGAGATCGCCGCGAGTTGTCAGGTGGTGATCACCGACGACCCGGCGGGCGAGCTGGAGCGGATGCGCTGGATCATGGCGCTCTACATCGGCGGCATGGGAGCGCCGGAGTTGAACTTCCACGCCCAGGTGTACCGGCGCATGGGGTACGACCGCGAGGTCGACGAGATCGGCAAGTTGTTCCAGTCGGGCAAGAAGGCGGAGGCCGCGGCGGCGGTGCCGGACGAGCTGATTCTGGACACCGCGATCATCGGAGACGAGGAGCATGTCCGCAAACAGCTGCGGGTCTGGGAGGCCGCGGGCGTCACGATGATGCTGGTGTCGGTTCCCGATGTCGCCCAATTGCATCGGCTCGCACCCCTTGTCGAACAGTAGAACACGTTCTAGATTCAATGGGGTGACTGCCTCACCCGCCCCGTCGGCTCCGCACAATCCCCCCGTACCGGAGCCAGTGAAAATTCTCGGTCTGTGGAACATCGCCGAAGCCGAACCCGATCGGATCGCGATGGTCGATCCCTGGGGCCGGGAGGTGACGTATCGCGAATTGGCCACGCTCGCCAATCGTTACGCCACCGGCTTGCGCGGGCTCGGCCTGAAAACCGGTGACGTGCTGGTGAGCATGGTGCACAACTGCGTGGAGGCGATCGCGGCGTACTTCGCGGCCTACCAGTCGGGGTTGTACATCGTCGCGGTGAACTGGCATCTCACCGGTCCGGAGGTCGCCTACATCCTGGCCGACAGCGAGGCGAAGGCGTTCATCGCCAGCGATCGTTTCGCCGCCGCCGCCAAGGCCGCCGCCGACGAGGCGGGGTTGCCCGCGACGGCGCGCTTCGCGGTGGGCGAGATCGAGGGCTTCAAGTCGGTGGCCTGGCTCGGCGCGGCCGACACCGGCCGTCCCTCCGACCGCAGCACCGGCGCGCCGATGCTCTACACCTCGGGAACCACCGGACGGCCCAAGGGCGTCCGGCGGCCGCTCACCGGCGCGGACCCGGACGTCGTCCCGCCGCACACCACCGCGTTCTTCGGCCTGTTCGAACTCGCGCCCTACGACGACCACGTGCACATCTGCGGCTCGCCGCTCTACCACACGGCGGTGCTGAACTTCGCCACCATCTCGATCAACCTGGGCCACAAGCTGGTTCTGATGGACCGCTGGGACGCCGAGGAGATGCTGCGGCTGATCGACAAGCACCGGGTGACGCACAGCCACATGGTGCCCACCCAGTTCCACCGGCTGCTGGCCTTGCCGGAGGAGGTGCGCGCCAAGTACGACGTGTCCTCCCTGCGCAGCATGGTGCACGGCGCAGCGCCCTGCCCGCAGGAGACCAAGCGGCAGATGCTCGAGTGGTGGGGGCCGACGGTCACCGAGTACTACGCGGCCACCGAGGGCGGCGGCACGGTGATCAACGGCACCGACTGGCTGCGCAAGCCGGGCTCGGTCGGCAAGGCGTGGCCGTGGTCGGTGATCAAGGTGCTCAGCGAGGAGGACGGCTCCGAGGTGCCCGCGGGCGAGACCGGCCTGGTCTACATGCGCATGGGCGCTTCGAGTTTCGAGTACCACCACGACAAGGCCAAGACCGAGGACTCGCGCGTCGGTGACCTGTTCACCGTCGGCGACATCGGGCACCTCGACGAGGACGGCTACCTCTACCTGCACGACCGGCGCTCGGACCTGATCCTGTCCGGCGGGGTGAACATCTACCCGGCGGAGGTCGAGAACGTCCTGATCACCCACCCGAAGGTCGCCGACGTCGCGGTCTTCGGCATCCCGCATCCGGATTGGGGCCAGGAGGTGAAGGCGGTCGTACAGCCCGCCGACGGAACCGAGGGCGACGACGCGCTCACCGAGGAACTGCTCGCCTTCGCCGCCACCCAATTGGCGAAGTACAAGATGCCCAAGTCGATCGATTATCTGCCCGAGCTGCCGCGCGATCCCAACGGCAAGCTCTACAAGCGCAAGCTGCGGGAGCGGTACATTCCCGCCTCCTGAGAGCCGCCGCCCGACGGACGGACGGCGCGACGCCCGCCCCAGGTCCGGCGGAGGCGAGGCTCGCCGTGTAACCGGGCCGCTGGGGCTGTGACCCGGCCACGCGACGACGCCGAAAGCGAGTGTACCGGTGCCCCCAGATCGGACTCTGGAGGATGCTCAAGCCTGTATGCCACCGACCAGGGCAGTTACATAGTCCAGGGTGGGAATCACCCCCACTGGGACGGTGGAGATTCCGCACCTTCTGACCGGGTTCGCCGAGCCGGATACGTTCATCAGCTCCACTATGACCGACACCGGCCGGGGTACCTTGACCGTATCCCGGTCGGTGTCGGTCACCGAGCCGGATGGTTTGGGCATGTTGACCTTGGCAGAGGACGAAACTGCTATCGAGGTCCCGAAGCTAGGAAGGACGTTCTACGGCAATGCTGCTGCGGCCCAATGATGAACCGGACCTGTGGCCGAATCTGTTCCGTGAGCTGAAATGGGACGCGTTCCATCTCGAAGTGCGGGACGAATATCACGTAGCCGACGAGGACACCCGGATACGTGCCTTCCTCGCTGGCGAACCAGCCCCGTACACCCGGACGCCGTGGCAAGACCTCATGCTGGAAACCACTAGCCGGGGCGTATCGGTGACCCGTGTTCGGGTGGTCACAGAACCACTGTCGGACTATCAGCGATGGTTGCTGTCGGTCACCGGGTACAACGTGGAAGCTGGGGACGACATCCGTTATGTGCCGAGAAATATCGCGGGAACGGTGCCACCAGACGACTGGTGGTTGATGGATGGCGAGAGGGTTGTTTACAACCTCACCGATCCGGCCGGGGCGCCGGCCGGTCTGGCAGTGACCACAGACCCCGGAATCGTGGCGTACTGCCAAGAGGTACGGGGGCGGCTCTGGAAGCTGGCTATCCCTTATGCGGAGTATGTTCAGCGGTGACCAACTCCGTTCATAAAGCGCGACAAGCCCTTGGGGCAACTCTCCGGGGGCTTCGTCATGATGCCGGGCTGTCCGGCTGTCAGCTTTCCTCTCTCGCGGTTGGCATGAGTCGGTGGTGTCGAAGATTGAAACCGGGGACCGTAGCCCACGGAGGCGCGGTTAACGAGGTTGCCTCAAATGACTCTCCACCGATTCGACTTTCGATGTGATCGCGTTTGTTGATCCAGGTCGGACATCGCCCTTGAGAACGATGCTGCATCGTGGCGCGACTTCCATTACGGCATCGACCGCTTGCTTGATCACCGCCATTACCTCATCCCATTCACCTTCGATGGTTGTGAACAGGGCGTTCGTCTCATTCGGCAATCCGCTGGCGCGTATAACGCGCACCGCTTCGGCCACTGCGGCACCGACGCTTTCGCCTACTCCAACCGGTGTTACCGAGAAGGCGATGATCACTATGACTCCTTTGTTAGAATATCTGAAATGCCCCGCCGTAATTCGGGCACGCCTGATGCATTCCTGATGCGGTCTTCGCCCGTCACCTGATAGATCTTTGCCAGCTCGTTCAGCACTCGCGCCGACGTTGTGCCCAAAGCGCCTTGGACGGCTCTGGTTCCCAGGGTGACCCCATCGTCCAAGTCTCCGTGTCGGAGCTGCAGCGCAGCAAGGCGCGCGGTGTTCAATTGCCGCGAGCGAGCGTGGTCGTCCGACAGCTTCAACGCGGCGTGGAGACGTTCAACCGTGTTGGCTATTCGGATGTTTCGCTGATATGCGAGCTCGAATAATCCATGTGTGGCGTCACTGTTCATCAGTTGCTCGTTGTAATAGCCTTTGAAGCCTTCGTACTCCGTATCGGGGTGTTCTTGCCCGGCGGCCTCCGCAAAGAGCTGCTCGGCTTGGCATACAGCTCGAATGCATTCGATATCGTTGCCTAGCTTGCCGAAGGCGCGGGCCTGCACTGCGGCAATATCTGCGCGGCGCAGCAGCGAAATACGATCGGACCGCACCGAGGCAAGGCCGAGCATGGTGAGTGCATCATCGGCATTGCCGAGGAATATTGCCTGACGCGCCATGCAGGTCAGGATTGCGGCGCGTAGCCACCATTCACCAGCCTGTTCCGCGCATTGCCAACCCATATGAAAGTGAGCTCTGGCCGGATCGTGCTGCCCGCGATCGAAATAGGCCCATCCGACGACCCTGAAGAACGTTCCGACCGCCGATTGCATCGCGGTGCGAACGTGTGATGGCATGTCGGCGCGGAGGAATAAGACTGCTGTCCGTAGTTGGGTGGTCATGGCGTCACCCACCCGCAGTCCCGCATCGTCCGCTGCACGGAACAGTCCCGCCCACGCCCGAACCTGATCGACGTGATCCATCCCCACCTTGGCCGGGGCGGATGGCTCCATAGGAGCGCTGGCCACCGTAATGAGATCGTTCGCAAGGGTAGCGGCGGGGAGAGCCAACAATCCGCGTAGGAATTCATTGCGGTTCACGTCGTCCTCAGCTTCCGCGTCAGGTATGCGAAGATCGCTACTGCCTTCGGCCGCGATGATAGGACGATCTTCCGGACCTTCGCTGGGTGCAATCGGCCGCACCGAAACAGCCAGTTCGGCTTGGAACCGTGCCGACTGGTCATCGTCCAGTCGCTTCAGCATGATGTCCATGGCAGCGGCGAAGTCACCAGACAGAGTGATCGTCTCGCCACGTCTTTCCCACTTGCTTACAACCGCTTCGGAGAAACCAGTCATCTCGGCGAACCGAGACTGACTGACTCGCAGAGCTACCCGGCGCAACGCTCGGACTTCCAAGCCGGTCCAACGGGTCACCACGAACATCGCGTACGCCCCTCCGTGTCTGTTGTTCGCGTATTGGAAGCGTAAGCGCTCCGTATGCACCGTGTGACTGCAACAACGTCAAGGGTGACGCCACGCTGATAACCAGCCCCGCCGCCGGGTTGATGCGGTGCCTACATCGACTCCCCGGCGTCGGGTGCTCACCAGCAAAAGCCGACAGACAGGGGTGAAGTGGTGGGGTTCAACTGGTGGAGGGAAGCCGAACCGGACGAGACATCGCCGCAGGCGATCATCGATCGCGTACAGGCCGAGTGGCGAGCCGAACGGCGACATGACCGTATCCGCGCCGCCCAGGCCGCCGAATCCGCCGACATGGGCCTATGGCCGACAGGCTGGCCGCATGAGGCACCAGAGCACCCGCTGAGCGTGCCCGAAGCGCACGCAACGATGCAGCGCCATCGCGGATGCCGCGCCGATGGCTGCCCCCGGAAGGCAGCCGCACGGCAAACCTTGATCGACGCCGGACGGATGGTGCCGGATACCGCGCGTCTGTATCCGGACTCGCCACGCATGCACTGAGCAGCGCTTTGAGCATCCCGCACGCAGTTCGCGTCTTCCGACGCTCACCGGTCGGCGTGCGGGAGGGGCCACCGCCCCCCCACAGCGTCAACTTCGGTCGGGGCGCAGAGATGCACCTCGACGTGGATCACACCGGCGATCACAGCGCACAGCACCGGGACCGCTGGAGTAGCCGCAGCTCCGGCTCCCCCACGCAAGCAGGGTTATCGGGTCTGCAACGACGAAACCCCCGGACCTTCTCGGCCCGGGGGGGTCGTGGTTCGCGAGTCGGGTCAGCGGGCCGACAGCGCGATATGTTCCTGCCGGATGTCGCCACTGACGACGGCGACGAGACGCTCCTGGTCATCGAGCGGCATCGCGAAAAATCGCATCCCATAGTGCGGTTCACCGAGCTCAGCGGCATCGACCTCGATGGACCGCCGCGTCGTCTCGACCAGGATGCCCGCCCGATCCTGCGCCACCCGGACGGCAACGATCTCAGGGAAACCGTCACGACCGCCGACGCAGTACCGCAGTTGCTCGCCGGGCTCGCGAACACCGCCGATGCCGCCGGAATCCAGGCGGCCCTCGCCGTTGGTGACCTCCACGAAGGTTGCCAGGAAATCTGCATCCTCCGGCCAGCCCATGAGATCGGCTTCCGGTGGCCGTCGTGCGTCGCACCAGACGCGCCATGTGAATTCACCGCGGGAACCAACCGGCGTGACCGGCTCCCAACCTTGATCGCGGAGGGTCATTCGTGCGTTCCGGATCAAACGTTCTCGCGCAGTTCAGGCGCGAGGCCGAACAGGGGGAACAGCTTCTCGGTGTCGAGGAAGAAGTTCAGTCCGGCGATGGTGTCGCCGTCGAGTTCCAGCACCGTGATCGACCACGGCACCCACACGCCCGGCTCGTCGCTCGGCTTGTAGTGGCCGAAGGCGGGCAGGCCGTTGGCGCCTTCCAGCCGGACCAGTCGCGAATCGCGGCAGGCGCTTCCGTGGCCGAGCATGAACGCGGCCACGTTCTCCGGGCCGGAGATCCACAGCTCGATCGGCGGCATGGACAGCGCCACATCGGCTTTCAGCAGCGAGGTGAGGGTGTCCATGTCGTAGGCCTCGAACGCCTTGACGAAACCGTCGACGAGTTTGCGCTGGTCCTCGTCGGTCTCGTCGTAGGTGTCGTTGGCCGCGGGCTGGACCTTCGACATGGTGGCGCGCGCTCGTTGCAGCGCGCTGTTGACCGACGCGGGCGACATGGTGAGCGCCTCGGCGGTCTCGTTGGCGGAGAAACGCAGCACCTCGCGCATGATCAGGATCGCGCGCTGGGTGGCGGGCAGGTGCTGGCAGGCGGCGACGAAGGCCAGGCGCAGCGTGTCCTTGGCGCTGGCGTGCTCGGCCGGATCGGCGCCGAAGGCCAGCGCGTTCGGGATCGGCTCGATCCAGACGTAATCCGGTTGGGGCGCGGGCAACGGCGAATCCGGCCGCGACGGACCGGACAGATCCATCGGCCGGGCGCGGCGCTGCGGACCGTCGAGCATGTCCAGGCAGACGTTCGTGGTGATCTTGTACAGCCAGGAGCGGAGGCTGGCGCGGCCCTCGAACGAGTCGTAGGACTTCCACGCCCTGGTGAGGGTCTCCTGCACCGCGTCCTCCGCTTCGAAGGACGAGCCGAGCATGCGGTAGGCGTACGCGCAGAGTTCCCTGCGATGGGTCTCGAACGCGGCGAGCAGATCGGGAGCGAGGCCGGCGGGGGAGGCTGGCGAGTCGGTCATGGGGGTCACCCTGCCACAGGCCACCGACAAGAAACAGGCTCTTCAACTCGAGCGCCGCGCTGATCAAGATCATTAAACCTGTGCGGCCTGTGGGACGTGTCACGGTCGTCGCGGCGATGAATCGACCGCTCGCGGACCGTCATATCCGGTGACACGAAAAGAATTTGCTCGAGAGGAAGAGGCCATGAGCAGCAAGATGATCTTCATCAATCTCCCGGTCGCCGATCTGCACCGATCGATGGCGTTCTACGAGGCGCTGGGCTGGAAGGTCAACCAGGAGTTCACCGACGACAACGCGGCCTGCATCGTGGTGGATGACAACATCTGCCTGATGCTGCTCATCAGGGATTTCTTCACCACGTTCAGCAAGCGTCCGGTGGCGGACACGAAGGCGGCGATCAACGCCGCGTACGCGCTCGCGCTGGGCAGCGCCGAGGAGGTCGACAGCCTGACCGAGGCCGCGCTGGCCGCGGGCGCGACCGAAGAGGTGAACGAGGACAAGCGGGCGCAGGAGGCGCAGGTGGGCATGCACGGCCGCACCTTCATCGACCCGGACGGTCACCAGTGGGAGCCGTTCTGGATGGATTACCCGGGCGCGAACTGAGCCCGGCGAGGGGTCGCCCCCGATGCGCGTGCACTGGTCGCGCATCGGGGGCGTAGGGCTCGATCCGGGAATTCAGTTCCCGGTGAAAGAGGGCTTGCGCTTCTCCGCGAACGCGCGCGGCCCTTCCTTGGCATCGGCCGAGCGGAATACGGACATGCCGAGCTTGGCGTCGATCTGGAAGGCGTCCTCCTCCGGCATGGCCTCCGTCTCGCGGATGGTGCGCAGGATGGCCTGCACGGCCAGCGGGCCGTTGGCGGCGATCTGCCCCGCGATCTCCAGCGCTTTGTCCAGCGCCGTGCCGTCCGGCACCACGTGCCCGATCAGGCCGATCTCCTTGGCCTCGGCGGCGGTCAGGTGCCGTCCGGTGAGCAGAATCTCGGCGGCGACGGTGTAAGGGATCTGGCGGACCAGCCGCACCGCCGAGCCGCCCAGCGGGAACAGGCCCCAACGCGCCTCGGACACGCCGAATTTCGCGCTCTCTCCGGCCACGCGGATGTCGGTGCCTTGCAGGATCTCGGTGCCGCCCGCGATGGCGGGGCCTTCGACCGCCGCGATCAGCGGCTTGGTCAGCCTGCGTCCTTTGAGCAGCGCCTCGAGCTTGGCCGGATTCCAGCCGCCGCCGTCGATGGTGTCGCCGGGGTGCTCGGAGGTCATGCCCTTGAGATCGGCGCCCGCGCAGAACGCGCCACCCGCGCCGGTCAGGATCGCGACCCGGATGTCCGGATCGTCGTCCACCTGGTTCCAGGCGTCTTTCATGATCGCCATCATCTCGCCGGACAGCGCGTTGCGCGCCTCGGGCCGGTTCATGGTGACGATGAGGACGTGGTCGCGCTTCTCGACGAGGCAGTGCGGCATCGCTGATTCTCCTGACTTCGAGCCTTGTCAGAAACAGTAACACGTTCTATTTTTATGGCTGTGAGCTACAACATAGCGGACCTTGTCGAACATGCCATCGACCTGATGCCCGACCGCGTCGCGCTGGCCGACGACGGCCGCGAGGTCACCTACGCCCAGTTGGAGGAGCGGGCCAACAGTCTCGCTCACTACCTGCAAGAACAGGGAGTCCAGCCGGGCGACAAGGTGGGTATCTACTCACGCAACACGATCGAGGCCGTCGAGGCCATGGTCGCGGTCTTCAAGGCGCGGGCCGTGATGATCAACGTGAACTTCCGTTACGTCGAGAACGAGTTGCAATACATCTTCGACAACTCGGACATGGTCGCGCTGATCCACGAGCGGCGCTACAGCGACCGGGTCGCCGCCGTTCGTTCCAAGACCCCGCAGCTGCGCACCGTCATCGTCGTCGACGACGATACGACCGGCACCATTCCCACCGCAGCCGATTCGGTGGAATACGAAGCGGTGATCGCGCAGTCCTCCGGCGAGCGCGACTTCGGTGAACGCTCCCCGGACGACCTGTACATGGTCTACACCGGCGGCACCACCGGCATGCCCAAAGGCGTGATGTGGCGTCAGGAGGACGTCTGGCGCGTGCTCGGCGCGGGCATCAACTTCATCACCGGTGAATACGTCCAGGACGAGTGGGAGCTGGCCAAGGTGGGTGCGGGCAGTCCGCCGATGGTGCGGTTCCCCATCCCGCCGATGATTCACGGCGGGGCGCAGTGGGCCACGTTTCACAGCCTGTTCGGCGGCGGCAAGGCCGTGATGCTCCCGGAGTTCTCCGGGCACGGCGTGTGGCGGGCCATCGACAAGCACAAGATCAACCTGATCTTCATCACCGGTGACGCCATGGCGCGCCCGATGCTCGACGCGCTGATCGAGGGCAATCCGGAAACCGGTCAGCCCTACGATCTTTCGAGCCTGTACGTGATGGCCAGCAGCGCGGCGCTGTTCTCGCCCGCGCTCAAGGACCAGTTCCTCGAGCTGCTGCCCAACCGGATGATCTCCGATTCGATCGGCTCCTCGGAGACCGGTTTCGGCGGTATCGCCATCGTCGCCAAGGGCGCGACGCACACCGGAGGGCCGCGCGTGAAGATCGACGCGTCCACCGAGGTGCTCGACGAGGACGGCAATCCCGTGCAGCCCGGCTCCGGTGCGGTCGGCATCCTGGCCCGGCGCGGGCACATCCCGCTCGGCTACTACAAGGACGAGGTCAAGACCGCGGCGACCTTCAAGGAGTTCAACGGCGTCCGCTACGCCATCCCCGGCGACTTCGCCCGCGTCGAGGAGGACGGCACGGTCACCATGCTCGGCCGCGGCTCGGTCAGCATCAACAGCGGCGGCGAGAAGATCTACCCCGAGGAGGTCGAGGGCGCGCTCAAGACCCACCCGGAGATCTTCGACGCGCTCGTGGTCGGCATCGACGACGAGCGCTGGGGCCAGCGCGTGGTCGCGGTCGTGCAGTGCCGCGGCGATTCCCGCCCCACCCTCGAGGAGCTGCGCCCCATGCTCACCCAGGAGATCGCGCCCTACAAACTCCCCCGCAGCCTGTGGTTCGTCGACGAGATCAAGCGCTCACCCGCGGGCAAGCCCGACTACCGCTGGGCCAAGGAACAGGCCCTCTCCCGTCCCGCCGACGACAACGCCGTGGCGAGCGGGAAGTAGGTTCATCCGCCCGGTCGGCCACCGTTGTCCGCAACGGTGGCCGACTACGTTTCGCGCCGAATCAGCGGTTGGCGAGTTCGGACAGTTGGTAGGCGAGGCGGTGGCGGAAGGTGGGGATGCGGGACAGAGTGCTGAGGACCAGGTTGCGCACGGTGCGGGCGGGGCGGGCGTGCAGCGTTGCCATCTTGGTCATGCGGTCGGTGAACGAGACGACGCCCAGCGCGACGGGGCGGCGGGTGGTTTCGTAGTCGTCCAGCAAGGTGTCCGGCTCGCCGGCCAGCACGCGGGTCAGGAGCGGGCCGAGGGTGGCGGCGTCCTGGATGCCGGTGTTCATGCCCTGGCCGCCCGCCGGGCTGTGCACGTGGGCGGCGTCGCCCGCGAGCAGGATGCGGCCGCTGCGGTAGTGGTCGGCGACGCGGTGGTGCACGCGGAAGCGCGAGCTCCACAGCACTTCGTGCACGCCCACCGTGCCGCCGGGGCCGCGGGCGTCCAGAAGCTTCTGGATGTCCTCCGCGGTCGAGTGCTCGGGCGCCGTTTCCAGGGTGGCGACCACGCGGAAGCGGTTCGGCTCCTTCTCGTCGGGCAGCGGCGCGACCACCATGACGCCCTCCGGTGAAAGGTGCAGGGCCACTTCGTCGCGCGCGATCGGCCAGTCCATCCGCACGTCGGCGAGGACGAAGGATTCCGGGTAGGTCGCGCCGGTGAATCCGATGCCCGCCTGCTCGCGGACGATGCTGTGCATGCCGTCGGTTCCGATGACGTAGTCCGCGCGGATGCTGCCCGGCGCGCCCGCCTCGTCGGTGTATTCGACCGTGACGCCGTCGTTCTCCTCCGCCACCCGGGTGACCTGGTATGGGCGCTGGACCTCCCCGCCCGCCTGCCGCAGTCGCTTCAGCAGCACCGCCTCGGTGGTGTCCTGCGGTGTCATCAAGGTGTAGGGGTAGCGGGTCGGCAGCCCGTCGAACCCGATGGTCGCCAGGGTGTGCCCGCCGTCGTGGACGGTGAAGCGCGCGACGATGTCGCCCGTCGCGACCAGTTCGTCCGCGATGCCGAGCTGCTCGAGTACTTCCAGCGTCCTGGCGTGCACGACCGCGGCGCGCGAGGTGTTCGCGCCTTCGCTCAGCCGGTCCAGCAGGACGAAATCCACCCCCGCGTCGGCCAGGGTGATGGCGGCGGTGAGTCCGGCGGGACCCGCGCCGACGATCACGACGGAGGTGGCGGCGGGCAGCGGGTTCGGGGTGGCGTTCATCGGAACTCCTCAGGTCAACGTTTGTAGGCCAACGTTTGTTGACATAACCGTAGCGCGGCTGGCGCTAGGAAGTCAACAGTTGTTGGCCTACACTTGTTGGCATGACCGTAGAGCCTGATCAACCCCCTGCTCGCCGCTCGGACGCGACGCGTGCGGCGATTCTGGAGGCGGCCCGCGCGCGGTTCGCCGCCGAAGGTTTCCGCAAGGCGACCATCCGCGCCATCGCCGCGGACGCGGACATAGACCCGTCCATGGTCATGCGGTACTTCGGCAGCAAAGACGGCCTCTTCGCGGCGGCGGTCGACGTCCGTCTCGATCTGCCCGACCTCGGCTCCGCGGACCCGGACACCCTGGGGGAGCAGTTGGTGCGCCGCTTCTTCGAGATCTGGGAAGAGCAGCCGAACAGGGAGGTGCTGCTGACGCTGCTGCGCTCGTCGATCACCGACGAGGCCGTGGCCGAACGCGTCCGCGCCATCTTCACCCAGCAGATACTGCCCGCCGTCCTGCGTTTCGGGGATCCCGCCGACGCTCCACGCAGGGGAGGTCTGATCGTCACGCAGATGCTCGGCCTCGCCCTGTGCCGCTATGTCCTGTGCCTGCCCCCGGTCGTAGCCTTGACCCGCGACCAGATCATCGCCGAGGTCGCGCCCACCCTCCAGCGCTACCTGACGTCCATCCCGACTGAGTGAAATCAGCTGGTACGGGGCGGTACGGTCGAATGACGGCCGACGATCCCTGCTGCTCCGCGACAGAGTGGCCGCATGTCCATGGCTGCGGCGCGAATGCGCTCGACCAGCGCCGAGCGGCGTTCGAAGACGCCGCCGACCACGTATTGCGGGTCAGCGCGGAGCTGAACCGGCGAGTCGCCTGAGGCGCAACGAAATCGGCCCGCACGACGTGCTGTCGTGCGGGCCGATCGGTCTGCCGTGCCGCGCTCAGCCTGCCAGCAACGCGCCGAGGGCGCGGAGGTGGTCGGTGCCCGCGCCGAGGGCGAACTCGTTGTGTTTGGCGGCGGTGAAGTAGTTGTGCGCGATGTGGTCGCGGTCGATGCCGACGCCGCCGTGCACGTGGACGACGGTGTGCGCGACGCGGTGGCCCGCGTCGGCGGCCCAGAACTTGGCGGTGTGCACCGCTTCGGCGGCGGGCAGGTCCTCCGACAGCAGCCATGCCGCTTGGGTGACCGCCAGGCGCAGGCCTTGGACGTCGATGTAGGCGTCGGCGAGCCGCTGCGCCACCGCCTGGAAGCTGCCGACCGCCTTGCCGAACTGCTCACGCTCCCTGGCGTAGTCGGCGACCAGCTCGAGCGCCCGTTCCAGAGTGCCGAGCTGTAGGGCGCTCAGACCGAGCCAGGCGCGAGTGAGGATCCAGTCCAGGATCTCCACGCCACTGTCCACCGTGCCGACGAGTTCGGCGGGGGTATCGGTGAGTTCGACCGCGAATTCGGGGCTACGGTCGACCACCTGCTGCGCGGTCACGGTCGCCGCCGCGGGATCGACCAGGAACACCGCGGTGATCCCTGAGACGGTGGCGGGCACCAGAATTCGCTCGGCCCGGTTCGCGAAGGGCACGGTGGTCTTCGCGCCGGTCAGCCGCCAGCCGTCCTCGGTCTCCACCGCGGTGGTGGTGGGTGCGGCGGGTTCCCAGTTGCGCTCCTCGGCCAGCGCGACCGTCAGGATGACGCTGCCCGCGCCCGCCCGGGTGGCCAGCTCCTGTTGCGCCGCGGAACCGAACCGCGCCAGCGCGCCCGCGCCGAGCGCGATCGACCACAGGTACGGCACGGCCGCGAGGTGCTTGCCCAGCTCGCGCAGGATGGCGGTCTGCTCGAGCGAGCCGAGGTCACTGCCGCCGACCGCCTCGGGCAGCGCGGCCGCGAGCACGCCGGTCTCGGCCAGCGAGTTCCACAGCTGCTGATCGAATCGCTCGTCTGCGGTGTCGAGTTCGCGCAGCCGGTCGGCGGTGACGAGCTTGCCGCACACCTCGCCGGTCAGCCGGCCGAGATCGAGTTGGGCTTCGGTGGGGGTGAAATCCATAGCGTTCTACCTGCTTTCGATCAGCGCGCCGCGGCAGGCTGCTTGAGGGCGGTCATGGCGATGATGTCGCGCTGCACCTCGTTGGTGCCGCCGCCGAAGGTCAGGATGAGCGCGGCGCGGTGCATGCGCTCCAGACGGCCGCGCAGTTCCGCGCCGGGGGAGTCCTGGCGCAGGTAGGCCTGCGGCCCGAGCACCTCCATGAGCAACCGGTACGCCTCGGTGGCCAGCTCGGTGCCGTACACCTTGCAGGTGGAGGCATCCCACGGGCGCGGAGCCGCGTCGCCGCCCGCGTCGGCCCGGCTGGCGATCTCCCAGTTCAGCAGCTTGAGGTACTCGACCTTGGCGTGCACCTTGGCCAGGTTGAGCTGCACCCATTCGCGATCGATCACGCGGGAGCCGTCACCGGCCTTGGTGTTGCTCGCCCACTCGACGGTCTGGCGCAGGGCCAGCGCGAGCGGCGCGGCCGAGGTGAGCGCGACGCGCTCGTGGTTGAGCTGATTGGTGATCAGCGCCCAGCCGCCGTTCTCCTGGCCGACCAGCGCGCTCGCGGGCACCCGCACGTCCTGGTAGTAGGTGGCGCTGGTGTCCGGCCCAGCCATGGTGTGCACGGGCGTCCAGGAGAAGCCCTCGGCGGTGGTCGGCACGATGAGCATGCTGATGCCCTTGTGCTTCTTGGCGGTCGGGTCGGTGCGCACCGCCAGCCAGACGTAGTCGGCGTAGGCGATCAGGCTGGTCCACATCTTCTGGCCGTTGATCACGTAGTCGTCGCCGTCGCGCACCGCGGTGGTGCGCAGGCTGGCCAGATCGGTGCCCGCGCCCGGCTCCGAGTAGCCGATGGAGAAGTGCAGTTCACCGGCCGCGATCTTGGGCAGGAAGAACTTCTTCTGCTCCTCACTGCCGTAGTGCATGATCGTGGGCGCCACCGAGTTGATGGTCAGGAACGGCACCGGCGCGCCCGCGATCGCGGCCTCGTCGGTGAAGATCAGCTGATCCATGGTGGGGCGATCCTGGCCGCCGTACTCCTTGGGCCAGCCCAGCGCCAGCCAGCCGTCGTGGCCCATCTGCTGGACCACCTCGCGGTAGACGTTGCCCTGCCCGTACTCGCCGGTCTGCGCGCTCAGGGCCTCCCGGCGCTCGGGGGTGATGAGCCGCGCGAAGTAGTCGCGCAGTTCCGCGCGCAGCTGCTCCTGTTGCGGCGTGTACGCAATGCGCATGGCTATACCTCATGCTTCGTTGGATCGGGTTCCCCCGATCATTGCATATGGACTGAAACATGTTCCAGTATTGATACTGAATCCTCCCGATGACGCCCCGGTGGAGCGGATCGGCTTGTTAGGCTTCGGCCAGAGTGGTGGTATAGGAGTTGCCATGAAGATCAGTGTCGATCCAGACCAGTGCGAAGCTAATGGAATATGTGTCGGAATCGCCCCCGACGTGTTCGAACTCGATGACGAGGACGTGCTGCACATCGCGAACGCCGATGTGCCCGCCGATCGGCTCGCCGATGTCCAGGATGCCGTCGCGCAGTGCCCCAAGGCGGCGCTGCGGCTGCAGTGAAGGACTCTTGCCGTAAGTTGGAACACGTTCTAGAGTCGGCCGCGTGAGCAATGATCTGAGCCTGGCGGGCCGAGTAGCGATCGTGACCGGCGGCGGCGCCGGACTTGGGCGGGCCGAAGCCCTCGCGCTGGCCGGGGCCGGCGCGTCCGTGGTGGTCAACGATCTCGCGGAGTCCGACGCGGTCGCCGACACGCTCGGCGCGATCCGGGCGCTCGGCGCCAAGGCGGAGTTCGTCGCGGGCAGCATCGCCGAGCGCGCCACCGCCGACGCGCTGATCCGCGCCGCGGAGGAGTCGTTCGGCTCGGTCGACATCGTGGTCAACAACGCGGGCATCACCCGCGACCGGATGCTGTTCAACATGTCCGACGAGGACTTCGACGCGGTGCTCGCGGTGCACCTGCGCGGCCATTTCCTGCTGTCGCGCAATGCCGCCGCCTACTGGCGCGGCAAGTCGAAGCAGGCGGGCGCGCCGGTCTACGGCAGGTTGGTCAACACCTCCTCGGAAGCCGGCTTGCTGGGCCCGGAGGGGCAGGCCAACTACGGCGCCGCGAAGGCGGGCATCACCGCGCTGACCCTTTCGGCAGCGCGGGCGCTGTCGCGCTACGGCGTGCGCGCCAACGCGATCGCGCCCCGGGCGCGCACGGCGATGACCGAGACGGTGTTCAGTCCCGCGCCGGAGGGGGAGCCCGATCCGCTGTCGCCCGATCACGTGGCCCGGCTCGTGGCCTATCTGGCCTCGCCCGCGGCCGACGCGGTCAATGGGCAACTGTTCGTCGTCTACGGGGGGATGGTGGCGCTCATGGCGGCGCCCGTCGTCGAGCATCGGTTCGACGCGGCCGCGGGGGAGTGGTCGCCGCGGGATCTGGCCGACACGCTGGGCGGCTACTTCGCCGATCGCCCCGATGGGCGGACCTTCTCGGCCTCTTCGCTGACCGAGTTGGGGTGAGCCGCGGCGGCTCGCCGCGAGCGCGCAACTGATCAGCTGTCCAACTGTTGATCATGGGATCGGTGCTTGGTAGACATAGGGACGGGTTATGTCTCACCTCACAAAGGTGGGATCATCACTCGCTGACACCGGTTCCAAATTTATATGCCGATCTTTCGAAAAATTGCACTTCAAATGTGTGAAAAGTGCTACCGGCAACACGGTGAACATGTTCTAATCGTTCCGGCGGTGCGGCCACGGTGAGATTCGCGCCGTGTGCTGTGTCGCCGGTGAGCAAGGAGGATCGCGGATGAACGAGGTCCTTGCCGTGCCGTTGCGGGCCGTCGGCGGATTCTTCGAACTCACCGCCGATGTCGCACGCGCCAGCGTGCGCAGACCCTTTCAATGGCGCGAGTTCATCGATCAGTCGTGGTTCATCGCGCGAGTATCGATCGTGCCGACATTGCTGGTGGCCATTCCGTTCACCGTTCTGGTGAGCTTCACGCTGAACATTCTGTTGCGGGAGATCGGCGCGGCCGACCTCAGCGGAGCGGGTGCGGCGTTCGGTGCGGTCACCCAGGTGGGGCCGATCGTCACCGTGCTCATTGTCGCGGGGGCGGGCGCGACCGCGATCTGCGCCGACCTCGGCGCACGCACCATCCGCGAGGAAATCGACGCCATGCGGGTGCTGGGCATCGATCCGGTGCACCGCTTGGTGGTGCCCCGAGTGCTCGCCTCGATGTTCGTCGCACTGATGCTCAACAGCCTGGTGTGCACCATCGGCATCGTCGGCGGATTTCTCTTCTCGGTGTTTCTGCAGGACGTGAACCCCGGCGCGTTCGTCAATGGCATCACGCTGCTCACCCATCTGCCCGAGCTGATCATTTCGGAGGTGAAAGCCGGATTGTTCGGGCTGATCGCCGGACTGGTCGCCTGCTATCTGGGCCTTAATGTCAAAGGCGGACCCAAGAGTGTCGGTGATGCGGTGAATCAGACCGTAGTCTTCGCTTTTATGGCCTTGTTCGTCGTGAACGTGGTGGTCACCGCCGTCGGCATCAAGTTCACGGCGCGGTGATCCGATGGCCTTCGTAATCGAATCCCGCTTCCCCCGTACCGTTCGACGGGTGCGTCGGATGTCGGACTCGCTCGATTCGGTGGGAAAGCATGCCGTTTTCTATGCCCAGGCGCTCGGCGCCATTCCACGGGCGCTGGTGCACTACCGGACCGAGACCATCCGGCTGATCGCCGAGATCAGCATGGGCACGGGCGCGCTGGCGGTGATCGGCGGCACGGTGGTGATCGTCGGGTTCCTGACCCTCTTCGCGGGCGGCACCATCGCCGTGCAGGGCTACAGTTCGCTGGGCAATATCGGCGTCGAGGCGCTGACCGGCTTCTTCGCGGCGTTCATCAATGTCAGGATCGCGGCGCCGGTGATCTCCGGCATCGGCCTGGCGGCCACCATCGGGGCCGGTTCGACCGCGCAATTGGGCGCGATGCGGGTCGCCGAGGAGATCGACGCGCTGGAGTCGATGGCGATCCGGCCGGTGCCCTACCTGGTGGGCACCCGCGTATTGGCCGGGATGATCGCGATCGTCCCGCTCTACGCGCTGGCGGTAATCGCCTCGTTCCTGGCCAGCCGGTTCGCCACCGTGGTGATCTACGGGCAGTCGGCGGGCGTCTACGACCACTACTTCTCCACGTTCCTCATCCCGAGCGACATCCTCTGGTCCTTCGCCCAGGCGATCTTCATGGCACTGGCGGTCATGTTGATCCACACCTACTACGGCTACAACGCCGCGGGCGGGCCGGTCGGCGTGGGTGTCGCGGTGGGCAACGCGGTGCGTACCTCGCTGGTCGCGGTGGTCACGGTGACCTTGTTGATCTCGCTGGCCATCTACGGCACCTCCGGCAACTTCCATCTCTCCGGATAAGACATGGCGGAATCGAAGCAAACGGAAAACCGCCTGGTGCGGGCGCTGCGCGGCGGGCTCGGCCTGAAACTGGCCGGGGCGGCGATGGTGCTGTCGCTGGTCGCGATCATGGCGGTCGCGCTGGTCATGTTCGTCGGCGGGTTCACGCCCACCGCCACCGTCACGGTGGACGCGCCGCGCAGCGGCCTGGTGCTGGACCCGGACGCCAAGGTGAAGGTGCGCGGTGTCGAGATCGGCCGGGTGGCCTCGGTCGACCACACCGACGAGGGCGCCAGGCTGAAGCTGGCCCTCGATCCGGAACTGCTGAAGCTGGTGCCCTCCAACGCGGACGTCGACATCAGGTCCACCACGGTGTTCGGCGCGAAGTACGTCAACTTCATCGTCCCGCAGCAGCCGGCGGCCACTTCGCTGCAACCTGGCGCGGTCGTCACCGCGCAGCGGGTGACCGTCGAGTTCAACACGCTGTTCCAGCACCTGTCCGACGTGCTCGCCAAGATCGAGCCGGAGAAGCTGAACGCGACGTTGTCCGCGCTGGGCACCGCGCTACAGGGCCGCGGGGAGAAACTGGGCGAACTGCTCGAGCAGAGCGACGCCTACCTGCGCGACATCAACCCGTATCTGCCGACGCTGCAACAGGATCTGGCGAAGACCGGCCAGGTCACCGACCTGTACGCGGACTCGGTGAACGACCTGCTGCGCACCGTGGACAACTTCACGGTCACCAGCAAGACCCTGACCCAGGAACAGGACAGCCTGGACAACGTGCTGGTGAATCTCACCGGCTTGGCCGACACCACCGGATCGGTCCTGCGCGACAACGAGAATCAGCTCGGCACGGCGCTGGATCTGCTGCGCCCGACCACCGGATTGCTCGACGAGTACGCGCCCGCGCTGTACTGCCTGATCGGCGGCCTTGGCAAGGCGCTGCCGATGGGTGAGGCGGTCTTCGGTGGCCTGCAGGAAGGCGTCGCGCTGAACACCGGCTTCATGTACGGCGCGAAGCCGTACACCTACCCGGAGGATCTGCCCAAGGTCAACGCGACCGGCGGCCCGCAGTGCGGAGGCATCCTGGACCGGGTGCCGGGCAGCCACTCGGACTATGTCGTCACCGACACCTCGGAGGGGCATGTGTACACACCGTCGACGACACTGAGTGTCAACCCGCCGAAGATCTTCCAGATCCTGTTCGCCGGACTACCGGGGGTGCCGCGCCCGTGAAGAACACCGCGACCACCGTCAAACTGGCCATCTTCACCCTGGTGATGACGCTGATCTTCGCAGGCCTGGCGGTCGTGTTCAGTCAGATGCGCTTCGCGCGGGAGAACGGCTACCACGCCGTGTTCACCAGTTCCTCCGGCATGCTGCCCGGGGCGAAGGTGCGCATCGCGGGCGTGCCGGTCGGCTCCGTCAAGTCGGTGAAGGTGGGCAAGGACTATCTCGCGCACGTCGAGTTCGATGTCGACCGCAAGTACCGGCTGCTCACCAGCACTCGTGCGGCGATCAAATACGAGAACCTGGTGGGCGACCGCTATCTCGAGCTGTCGGAGGGCCCCGGCTCCAACCGCGTCTTGCAGCCGGGCGGCACCATCGCCAAGGAACAGACCGCGCCCGCCCTCGATCTGGACATGTTGCTCGGCGGTTTCCGGCCGCTGCTGCGCGGACTCGACCCCGGCCAGGTGAACGACCTGACCAACGCGCTGCTGCAGATCTTCCAGGGCCAAGGCGGCACGCTGGTGTCGCTGCTCAACAGCGGCGGCTCGTTCGCCAAGACGCTCGCCGACCGGGACGCCCTGATCGGCAGCGTGATCAACAACCTCAACGCGGTCCTGCAGACCATCGATGAGCGCGGCGACCAGTTCGCCACCACGATCGCCGAATTACAGCGCTTGATCAGCGGATTGGCCGCCGACAAGGACCAGATCGGCGACGCGATCCCGCGCATCGCAGGCGCCACCGGTGACCTGACCGATCTGCTCTCCCAAGCCCGCCCCGATCTGCGGGGCACCATCGAGCAGACCGGGCGCCTGGCCACGAATCTCGACGCCGGGTCGGACACGGTCCAGTGGGTGCTGGACCGGCTGCCGTCGACCTATCGCCAGCTGATCCGCATCGGCTCATACGGCTCCTTCCTCCAGCTCTACGTCTGCTCGACGAACTTCCTGGTGGACGGCCCGAACGGCCAGACGATGAAGATCAACATGCCCGGGGCGCAGACGACCGGAAGGTGTGCGGACAACCGATGAAAGAGCAGCGATCACCCGCCATCACCATCGGCATCGTCGGCCTCGTGCTCGCGGTGGCGGTGGCGCTGTCGGCCCTGCAATTCGACCGGCTGCCGTTCATCCGTTCCGGCGCGACGTTCACCGCCTACTTCGCCGACGCGGGCGGCCTGCTGCCCGGCGACCCGGTCCAGGTGGCGGGCGTTCGATCCGGTCGCGTGGAGGACGTCAGCCTGGACGGCGCGAAAGTGCTCGTCCGGTTCACTCTCGCGGAGTCGATCGTGCTCGGTGAGAAGACTTCGGCGGCGATCAAGACCAACACGGTGCTCGGCCGCAAGTCGCTGGAGCTGACGCCGTCGGGCACCGGCGCGCTGCGCGTCGACGACACCATCCCGCTCGAGCGCACCACATCGCCGTATTCGCTCAACGAGGCGCTGAGCGACCTGGCGGGCACGGTGCACGACCTGGACCTGGACCGGGTCGACCAAACCCTCGACGCGCTCTCGGCGACCTTCGCCGACACGCCCGCGCCGTTGCGCTCGGCGCTGGACGGCGTCACCGCGCTCTCCCGCAGCATCAACGCGCGCGATCAAGCGCTGACGGACTTGCTGAAGCGGGCGCAGAACGTGACGAAGATCCTCGCCGACCGGGGCAACCAGATCAGCGCGCTGCTGCTGGACGGCAACGAGCTGCTCGGCGAGCTGGACCGGCGGCGCACCGCCCTCGGGCAGCTGATCGTCTACGTCAACGGACTCGCCCAGCAGCTCTCCGGCCTGGTCGCCGACAACGAGGCGCAGTTGAAACCCGCCCTGGACAAACTGAATTCGGTGCTGGCGCTGTTGCAGCGCAACAAGCAGAATCTCGCGGAGGCGCTGGACGGGCTCGGACCGTTCGCCGCGGCCCTGGGTGAGCAGGTCGGCAGCGGTCCCTACTTCCAGGCCTACGTGATCAACGCGGCGAGCAAGACGCTGCAACCGCTGGTGGACGCGCTGGTGTGGCCGCAGCACCTGCCGAGTGATCTGCAGAGCTACCTCACGCCGTCCCCATCGATCGAACCCGCGATACAGGAGCCGCCGCGGTGAATATCGTACGGAAACTACCTCGCTGGGCGTTGGTGCTGGCCGGAGTGGTCGTCGCGGCGCTCGTGGTCGCCGTCGCGTGGAACGGCATAACCCGGATCGGGACCACCAAGGTCACCGCCTATTTCACCTCCACATCCGGCCTGTACGCGGGCGACGACGTGCGGGTGCTCGGCGTCAAGGTCGGCCGCATCGACGCGATAGAGCCCGGCGCGGATCGGGTGAAGGTGTCCATGACCCTGAATCGCGGAGTCGACGTCCCCGCCGACCCGAAAGCGGTGATCATCTCGCCTTCGCTGGTCTCGGCGCGTTTCATCCAGATCGCGCCCGCCTACGTCGGCGGTCCGAAATTGAAGGACAACAGCGTGATCCCGGTCGAGCACACCGCGGTGCCGGTCGAATGGGACGACATCAAGGCCGAGCTGTCCAAGCTGGCCACCGCGCTCGGCCCGGTCGGCGACGACAAACAGGGGTCGTTCGGCCGCTTCGTCGACACCGCCGCGAACAACCTCGACGGCAACGGGCAGCGGTTCCGCGACACCCTGCGGGAGCTGTCGGCCACCTTGAACACGCTGTCGGACGGCCGCACCGACCTGTTCGGCACCGTGCGCAACCTGCAGAAGTTCGTCGACGTGCTGTCGGCGAGCAACGAGCAGATCGTGCAGTTCGAAGGCAGGCTCGCGTCGGTGTCCTCGGTGCTGGCCGGGGTCTCCTCGGATCTCGGCGCGGGCCTGGACAACCTGGACGCGGCGATCGTCGACGTGCGCCGGTTCATCGCGGGCAGCGGAGCGGAACTCACCGAGGGCGTGCAGCGGCTGGCCGACGCCACCCAAGTGCTGGTCGACAAGCGACCGGAATTGGAGCGCGTCCTGCACTCCGGCCCGACCGCGCTGGTGAACTTCTACCAGATCTACAAACCGGCCCAAGGCACCCTGACCGGCGCGATCGCGCTGAACAACCCGGCCGACCCGCTCGGCTTCCTGTGCGGCTCGGTCCGCGCGCTGGAGACCAACGACTCCGATCGCAGCGCCGACCTGTGCGCGCAATACCTCGCGCCGGTGATCAACAGCCTGAGCATGAACTACGTGCCGATCATGACGAACCCGGCCAGCGGCGTGACCGCGTTCCCCGACCAGCTGGTGTACTCCGATCCCAGCCTGGCCGGGCGGGTGGCGAGCCAGAATCCGGCGCAGCCGCAGCCCGCTCCGGTGAGCATCCCGGACGGCCTCGCCGGGCTGGCCATCCCTGGCCTGACAGGAGGAGGGCGATGATGCCGAGGCGGCGGATGCGCGGCACCGCCGCCGTCGCGGCGGGGCTGGCGGTGGCGCTCGGCGTCACGGGCTGTCAGTGGGACGGATTGAATTCGCTGCCCATGCCCGGCACCGAGGGCACCGCGCCCGGCTCCTACGAGGTGCGCGTCCAGATGCCGAACGTCACCACGCTGACCAGGAATTCGCCGGTGCGGGTGCACGACGTCGCGGTCGGCACCGTCTCGAGGATCGAGGTGGAGGACTGGCACGCGCTGGTCACCGTCTCGCTGAACCCGGACGTGCACCTGCCCGCGAACGCCGTCGCCAAGATCGGGCAGACCAGTCTGCTCGGCTCCAACCATCTCGAGCTCTCCGAGCCGACCGATCAGCCCCCCGAAGGCCAGTTGAAGGCGGGCGACGTCATCCCGCTCGCGCGCGCCGGAACCTATCCGACCACCGAGCAGGTGCTGTCCTCGCTGTCGGTGGTGCTCAACGGCGGTGGCGTCGCGCAATTGGAAACCATCACCCACGAGCTGAATTCCGCGCTCACCGGGCGGGAGGACGCCATCAGGGACCTGCTGCCGCAGCTGAACGAGCTGACCACGAACCTGGACCGCCAGACCGGCGACATCATCGCCGCGATGAGCGGACTGGACCGGCTCGGCGGTCAGCTCGCCGAGCAGCGCGACGTGGTGGCGGAGGCGATCGAGCAGATCCATCCGGCGTTGACCGTGCTGGCCGATCGCCGCGCGAACATCACCAGGGCGATCACCGCGCTGGGCGAGCTGAGCGACGTCGTGCGGCGCATCGTCGCGGCGAGCGGCGACGACTTGAAGGCCAACCTGCACAGCCTCGTGCCGGTGCTGAAGTCGCTGTCGGACACCGGCAGCGATCTGACCGAGGCGCTGAAGATCCTGGCCACCTTCCCGTTCCCGATGAAGAACCTGGACCACGCGATCAAGGGTGACTACCTCAACCTGTTCATGACCGTGGACATCACCGGCAAGCGGCTGGATTCGAACTTCCTCACCGGAACGCCGCTGGGCGGACGGTTCGGCGGCGTGGAAGGCGCGCTCGGCAGTTTCGCGCCCGGCACGGCAGCGCAGAACGGCGACCCGGCCACGGGTCCGTTGCAGGCGCCGCCGCCCGCGGCGAGCCAGCCCGCCCCGACCATCCCGGGACTCCCGCCGATCCCCGGCATTCCCGCCATTCCCGGGTTGACCGTGCCCATGCCGGGCAACACCGCGCCGCAAGGGGGTCCGGGACAGTGACACTCACCCGGTTCGTCCGTACCCAGCTGATCATCTTCTCCGTGCTGACGGTGATCGGCCTGGTGGTCATGGGCGGCACCTACGTCAAACTGCCCGCGATGTTCGGCATCGGGCGCTACGAGGTCACCGTGCGGCTGGCCGCGACCGGTGGTCTCTACCCGACGGCCAACGTCGCCTATCGCGGCACGAACGTCGGTGTGGTGAAGGAGGTCCGGCTGACGCCGGTCGGCGTGGACGCGAAGCTGTCCATCGCCAGCGACTACAAGATTCCCTCGGATGTCGACGCGTGGGTGCGCAGCGTCTCCGCGGTCGGCGAGCAGTACGTGGACCTGGTGCCCGCGCAGAACCGCACGGGCGGAAACCTGCGCGACGGCAGCGTGATCCCGGTGGAGCGCACCAAGCTGCCGCAAGACGTCGGCTCGCTGCTCGACCAGGCCGACCGGCTGCTGTCGAGCGTCGCGGACACCCGGCTGAAACAGGTCATCGACGAGGCGTTCCTCGCGTTCAACGGCGCGGGACCGGACCTGCAACGGTTCATCGATTCCGCGTCGTTGCTGGTGCAGGAAGCACAGGCCAACGCGGAACCGACGAAACAGCTGCTCGACCGGATCGGGCCGCTGCTGGACACCCAGACCCGCTCGGACGCCGCGATCCGTTCCTGGACCGCTGATCTCGCCACGGTCACCGACCAGTTACGCGGTCACGACCCCGCGCTGCGTGGAATCCTGCGCGAGGGCCCGTCCTCGATGCAGCGGGTGACCAACCTGTTCGAGGACCTGCGCCCGACGCTGCCGCTGCTGCTGTCGAATCTGGTCAGCGTCGGTCAGGTCGCCGTCACGTATCACGCGGGGCTGGAGCAGATCCTGGTGGTGTATCCGCCGCTGGTCGCCGCGCTGCTGACCGCCGTCCGCGGTCCGCTGGAATACGGCGCGCTGGTCGACTTCATGGCGCTGGTCAACGACCCGCCCGCGTGCACGACCGGCTTCCTCCCGCCCGACCAGCGGCGCTCGCCGAGCGAGCTCGACACCCCGGACACGCCGCCGGGCCTGTACTGCAAGGTGCCACAGGACGCACCCGAAGCGGTGCGCGGCATCCGCAACACGCCGTGCGCCGAGGTGCCCGGTGTGCGCGCCCCGACGCCGGAACTATGCCGCACGGGGTACGTTCCGATCGGTGACAACCCGCCGTTCGGGCCGCCGCGTCCGGTGGCGCCCGCCGCCGCGCCCGCGAGCGAGCCCCCGGTCGTCGCACCCGCGAGTTACGGTGGCGGCACACCAGCCGCCGCACGGTCGTACGACCCGGCCACCGGCGTGTACATCGGCACCGACGGGCGTACCTACCGACAGGGCGATATCGGACCGGGCGGTTCGGGCGCGGTACCGTCGAGCTGGCAGGCGATGCTCGAGGAGCAGCAACGATGAGTGAGAGCAACGGAGAAGGTCACCGCGCGCGACGGCGTGCGGTGCGCTCGGCCGGGCCGCCGGTCGAGGAGAACGCGACCGGTGGCGTGCGGACCGTGGTCGCGAAGGACCCTGCCGCCGCGACCGAAACCGGCGTCGCGGGCGGCGGTACGAGTTCGGTTGCGGCCGAGCCGGAGCTCTCGTCCGCTTCGGCGCCGGTCACGGACGACTCGAGCGTCGATGCGGCGAAGCTATCCGTGACGAAAACCGACGCCCAACCCGACTCCGAGGCAACACCGGCCGAGCCCGAAGGGAACAAACGGCGCGGAGTGCCGCGTGTCCTCGCCGCGGCCGCCGCGGCCTTGCTGGTCGTGGCGCTCGTGGCCGGTGCGGTCGTGTCGGTTGTCGCGATGCACGCGACCCACGAACGTGACCAGCGCCGAGCCGAATACGTGGAAACCGCCAGGCAGGCGATCGTCAACCTGACCACCATCCGCGCGGATACGGCCAAGCAGGACATCGACCGGATCCTCTCGCTGGCCTCGGGGGAGTTCAAGACCGAGTTCGACGGCCGGGTCGACCCGTTCACCAGCATCGTGCAGCAGGCCAAAGTGGTCTCCAGCGGCGAGATCGTCGAGGCCGCGCTGGAAAGCGACGACGATCGCTCCGGACGGGTGCTGGTCGCCGCCAAGCAGACGCTGACCAACGCGGGCCAGGCCGAGCCGCAGACCAGGTACTACCGGTTCCGGGTCACCGTGTCGCGCGGCGATTCGGGGCTGTCGGTGTCCAACGTGGAGTTCGTGGCATGAACGGTCAGGCCCGGAGGCGGCAGCGGAGCGTGACCACGGAGGGCCCCGTTCATGCCGGAGTCGGACACAGCATGAACGGTCAGGCCCGGAGGCGGCAGCGGAGCGTGACCACGGAGGGCCCCGTTCATGCCGGAGAGGACACAGCATGAGTATGAACGGCATTCGCGCCAAGATCCTGCTAGCGGTCCTCGGTGTGGTCGTCGCGGCGGCCGCTGTGGTCGGCGGCGTGAACGGCTACCGCTATTGGGATGACCGGCAGGCCGAGCAATCGCGCAAGGACGCGGTCGCGACGGCGGGCCGCACTCTCGAGGCCATGTTCACCTACAACCCGCAGACCGTGGACACCGAGCTGCGCAAATCCGCCGACAACCTCAGCGGCGACTTCCGCGCCGACTACCTGACGCTGATCGAGAAGCAGATCGCTCCCGGCGCCAAGGAGAAGCAGCTCACCGTCACTGCGACCACCCAGGCGGCCGGCGTCATCTCCGCCGACCGCTCGCACGCGCAGGTCCTGCTGTTCCTCAACCAGGTGATGACGAGCAAGGACACCCCGCAGGGCACCACCACGGGCAGCCGGGTACGTGTCTCCTTGACGAAGTCCGATTCGCACTGGTTGGTGTCGGCGGTGACGCCGGTCTGACGCCGGTCCGCTGGATTCGCTAGGCCGATTCCGATGACACTGTGCGCGGCAGCCGCACCGTGAACGTCGTCCCGGCCTCGGGCGCACTGCGCACGCCCACCTCGCCGCCGTGCGCCGTCACCAGCGCTTGCACGATGGACAAGCCGAGACCCGTGCCGCCGCTGCTGCGGGCGCGGGAGGTGTCGGCACGGTAGAAGCGCTCGAAGACGCGCTCGGCGTCCTCCGCTGTCAGTCCTGGACCGGTATCCGCCACCTCGAGCAGCACATCGTCGGGGCCGGGGGTGAGCGATACCGTCACCTTCGCGTCGGGCGCGGTGTGGGTGAGGGCGTTGTTCAGCAGATTGCTCAGCACCTGGCGCAGCCTCGCCTCGTCCCCGATCACCTCGAGCGTCCCCTCGCCCGGCTCGATCCGCAGCTCGATGGTGCGGACGGGCCCGTCGGAGTGCCCAGCGGAGACCACGGCGCGCGCGTTGTGCACTCCGTCGCTGGCGACGGCGAGCAGGTCCACCGGGCCGAGTTCCAGCGGGCGCTGCGCGTCCAGCCGCGCGAGCATCAGCAGGTCTTCCACGAGCACGCCCATCCGCTGGGATTCGCGCTCGATGCGGTCCATGAACGCGGCGGGATCGTCGGTCGCGCCCTGCCGATACAGCTCCGCGAACCCGCGGATCGTCGTCAACGGGGTGCGCAACTCGTGACTGGCGTCGGCGATGAAACGGCGCATGCGGTCCTCGGACCGGCGGGCCGCCTCCTCGGACGCGGCGGTCGCGGTGAACGCGCGCTGGATCTGCGTCAGCATCCCGTTCAGCGATCTGGACAGCCGGTCGACCTCGGTGTTGGTGTCGCGCACCGGCACCCGGCGGTGCAGGTCGCCTTGGGCGATGGCCGCGGCGGTGCTCTCCACTCGGCGTAGCGGCCGCAAGCTGCGCCGCACCATGAAGTACGCGAGCACCGCCAGCACGGCCAGGACGACCGCCCCGACGATCAGCTCCAGCACCACGAGCCGGTGCACCGTGTCGGTGTTCTGCGTGAGCGGCAGCGCCACTGTCGTCGTGCCCTCCGGTGTGCGCAGCGTCAGCACCCGCCACCGGATCGCTCCTCCGTTCGCGGAGTCGACGGTGTACGGGCCCGTCGGCGGCGTGGCAGGCAGCACCGGCTCCGCGTCGACGGCGAACGCCGGGATGAGGAACGCGCGCCCGTCGGTGCGTATCGAACGCACCCAGAACTGGCTCGGGGCGTGGCGCGGGTCGGGTGGCAGCACCGGTGGCGGCGGCCCACGCCGGGACCATTCCATCGCGCCTCCGCGCAACTGCTGGTCGGTACGGGCGGTCAGCTGCTGTTCCAGGGCCGAGGTGACCACCATGCCGGAGACGAGCAAGCCGAGCCCCGCCGTGAGCACCAACAGAACCATCAGCGTCACGCGCAGCGGGACGGCGGACAGCCAGCCGGAAACCTTCGCGCGCGCGCCGACGATCCGGCCCCGGCTCATGAACCGCTCTTGCGGTGGGGCGCGCGCATCACGTAGCCGACGCCGCGCAACGTGTGGATCAGCCGGGTATCGCCGGTGTCGACCTTCTTGCGCAGGTAGGAGACGTAGGTTTCCACGACGCCGACCTCGCCGCCGAAGTCGTAGCGCCAGACGTGGTCGAGGATGCGCGGTTTGCTCAGCACGGTGCCCGCGTTGACCATGAAGTAACGCAGCAGTGTGAACTCGGTGGGCGACAGCGCGACCGGCTCGCCCGCCTTCCACACCTCGTGGGTGTCGTCGTCGAGTTCGATGTCCTCGAAACGGAGGCGCGAGCTTTCCCGCTGCGGCGCGGCGTGCCCGGCGCGGCGCAGGATCACCCGCAGCCGGGCCACCACTTCCTCCAGGCTGAACGGCTTGGTGACGTAGTCGTCGGCCCCGAGGGTGAGGCCGGTGATCTTGTCCTGCACGTCGTCGCGCGCGGTCAGAAACAGCACGGGCGCGTCGATGCCGTCGGCCCGCAACCTGCGCAGCAGGCCGAAGCCGTCCATGCCGGGCATCATCACGTCCACGATCAGCGCCTGCGGACGGAAGCTGCGCGCCTTGTCCAGCGCCTGCGCGCCGTCGGCCGCGGTGTCGACTTCGAAGCCCTGATAGCGCAGACTCACCGCGAGCAGTTCGACGATCATCGGCTCGTCGTCGACCACCAGCACCCTGGCCTCGGGTGTCTGCTGCACGGGGGCGCCACTCATGGCTTCATCGTCCGCTGTTCGCCTGCGAACTTCCTGGACCGAAGCTGGGTGATTCCTGTGAACGTCGGACTCAGCGGTCCTCGGGATAGACGTCGTCGTCGGTCAGCAGCGCGCTGCCGGCGACCTGGTCCTGTGCCAGCGCGTCGAGGAAGGCCCGCGCCCAGCGATCCACATCGTGCGCAAGCACCTGCCTGCGCAGCGAGCGCATCCGCCTGCGTTTGACGTCGCGCTCGTCCTCCAACGCCGCGACGATGGCGTCCTTCACGTCGTCCAGGTCGTGCGGGTTGCACAGGTACGCCTGCCGCAGTTCCGACGCGGCGCCGGTGAACTCGCTCAGCACCAAGGCGCCGTTGAGCCCGCTGTGGCACGCGACGTACTCCTTGGCGACGAGGTTCATGCCGTCGCGCAGCGGCGTGACCAGCATCACGTCGGCGGCGACGAAGAACGCGACCAGCTCGTCGCGCGGGATCGGACGGTGCAGGTAGTGCACCACCGGGTAGCCGACCCGGGCGAACTCGCCGTTGATCCGGCCGACCTGGCGTTCGATGTCGCCGCGCATCTGGATGTAGCTCTCCACCCGCTCGCGACTGGGCGTGGCCAGCTGGATCATGACCGTGTCGGCGGGGTCGATCCGGCCCTCGACGAGCAGCTCCTCGAGCGCGTTGAGGCGGATATCGATGCCCTTGGTGTAGTCCAGCCGGTCGACGCCGAGCAGGATGTTCTTCGGGTTGCCCAGCTCGGCCCGGATCTTGGCGGCGCGCTCGCGCACCGATCTGCGCCTGGAGTGCTCGTCCAGCTCGGCGGAGGCGATGGAGATCGGGAACGCGCCGACGCGCACCGTGCGGAAACCGACCTGGACGACGCCGAGCTTGGAGCGCACGCCGACCGACCCGCGCGAGGTCGGCTGACCGGCCAGCCTGCGCGCCAGATAGAGGAAGTTCTGCGCGCCGCCGGGCAGGTGGAAGCCGATGAGATCGGCGCCGAGCAGGCCCTCCACGATCTCCGTGCGCCACGGCATCTGCATGAACAGCTCGACCGGCGGGAACGGGATGTGCAGGAAGAACCCGATGGTGAGGTCGGGGCGCAGCATGCGCAGCATCTTGGGCACCAGCTGGAGCTGGTAGTCCTGTACCCACACCGTCGCGCCCTCGGCGGCCACCTTGGCGGTGGCCTCGGCGAAGCGCCGGTTCACGGTGACGTAGGCGCTCCACCACCTGCGGTCGTAGACCGGCCGCACGATGACGTCGTGGTACAGCGGCCACAGCGTGCCGTTGGAGAAGCCCTCGTAGTAGTCGGCCACCTCGTCGGCCGACAACGGGACCGGATGCAGTTCGAGGCCGTCCTCGATGATCGGATCCACGTCGACGTTGGGGACGCCCGCCCAGCCGACCCACGCCCCCTTGTTGTTGCGCAGGACCGATTCCAGCGCGGTCACCAGACCGCCCGGGCTGCGTTTCCACCTGGTGCTGCCGTCGGGCAGTCGTTCGAGGTCGACCGGCAGCCGGTTGGCGACGACGACGAAACCGGAGCCAGTACCGGAGCCGGTGGTCTCCGCCGCGGCGTCAGCAGTCGAGGTGTCTCTGGCGTGCTCGGAGTCGTCGGACGGATTCATCTGGTCCACTCACGCATCCTTTGCGCGTTGCTGTATCCCGCTGGAGTTGTGTAGTCGACGTCGCCGTTGGCGTCGAGAACGAGATTATTCGCCTCGAGCGTTCGGTCCAATACCCAACATAGACAACAACATCCGGCATTCGTCCGCGTCCTCGGCGTAGGCCGCGACCACTCGCTGCGCCTGACGCGCCGTTTCGTCGGCGAGTGGTTCCAGATCGTCGTCCGCAATGTCGTTGGCGCTGCCCTTCGCGGCCATCGTCAAGTCCTCCCGGCTCGTGCGCTCTTACCCTGCGAAAAGTCAATGGTATGCGACGCTGGGAGGCGCGCCCGCCGGGGCGTTGGCGCAATGGCGGCGCGCGCCGCCAGGACCACCCCGGTCGACGTGCCTTCCTCGCTGGTCCCTATACCGTGGGGAGCGCAGCACCAACTCCACGAAAGGGTCGACATGCCGCTGGCCACGGTGAACGGGATTTCCCTCAACTATCAGGTGAAGGGTGACCGCGCCAAGGGCTCCGCGCCGCTGGTGGTCATGATCATGGGCACCGGCAGTCCCGGCCGGGTGTGGGAGCTGCACCAGGTTCCTGCCCTGGTCGCGGCCGGTTACCGGGTGTGCACGTTCGACAACCGCGGGATCGCGCCGTCCTTCGAGGCCGCCTCCGGCATGACCATCGACGAGCTGGTCGCCGACACCGCCGCCCTGATCGAATTCCTGGACGAGGGCCCGGCGCTGGTGGTGGGCACCTCGATGGGGGCGCGCGTGGCGCAGGAGTTGGCACTGGCCCGCCCCGACCTGGTCCGCAAGGCCGTGTTCATGGCCGGGCACGGGCGGCTGGACCAGTTCCAGAAGACGCTCTCGCTCGGTGAACACGAACTCGACGCGGGCGGGGTGACACTGCCGCCGAAATACGAGGCGGCGATCACCGCGGTCATGAATCTCTCGCCTGCGACCATGGCCGAGCCGAACGCCGCGCGCGACTGGCTCGACCTGTTCGAGTTCACCGGCGGGCCGGTCTCGCCAGGCATTCGCGCCCAGCGCAGGATGGATCACGATTTCGACCGGGTGCAGGCCTACCGGGCGATCCGGGTGCCATGTCTTTCGGTCGGATTCGCCGACGACCGGATGATTCCGCCGTATCTGTCCAGGGAGATCGCCGAGGTCATTCCGGGTGCGCGGTACCAGGAGGTACCGGACGCCGGGCATTTCGGATATTTGGAGCGGCCGGAGGCGGTGAACAAGATTCTCCTGGACTTCTTTGCGTCCTGATTGCGAGTCGGCCGAGGTGCGGGCATAGGTAACCGCCCAGGCGTAACGTCTTGCTTGCTAGTGTCGAAACAACGCTCGGGTCTGTCGGCGCCAGGGGTTGGAAGCAACCCGGCACCGTGCGAACCAGGAGCGATCCCGTACATAGCGCCAGTATCCAGTGAGGTGAAATTGAGCACCAACCCCTTCGATGATGAAGACGGCCGCTTCTTCGTCCTGGTCAACGACGAGGAACAGCATTCCCTGTGGCCGGCCTTCGCAGAGGTTCCAGCCGGATGGCGAGTCGTGTTCGGTGAGGACAGCCGCGCCGCCTGCGTCGAGTACGTGGAGAAGAACTGGACCGACATGCGTCCGAAGAGCCTGCGCGACGCCATGGCCGCGGACGACGCGGCTCGTCAGGGCTCTGTCTGACCTGCCGCGCCTCCGGCGCGGCGTGTTCGTGGCTCCTTGACGGCTCCCGTCCGAGTGACCGCCGCTCGCGACTTCGTCGCGGACGCGGCGGCCACTCGGCTATGATCTGGGCCGCGAACGGCACATGCTCGATCTCGCTTCGCTCGAAAGCGGTTGTCGGGCCGGTACGGTCGCGTTCGGTGCCGAACGCGGATTCCGTTGTGATGCGGACGGCGTACCGGGCTATGATGACAACCGCTTTCCCGCCTCCTTAGCTCAGTGGTAGAGCACTCGCCTTGTAAGCGAGCGGTCGTCAGTTCAATCCTGACAGGGGGCTCCGCAGTCGCTGCGCGTC